>NZ_CP127247.1:4526205-4839724 GCF_030285785.1 Parasedimentitalea psychrophila
TCAAACCCCTGCCGCGCACAGGACGGGCATGAAATGATATTGACGCCGCGATGGCGTAGGCCCAGGGATTTGAGGATCTCAAAGCCGACTTTAACTTCCTCCACCGGATCGGCGCTCAGCGAAACCCGGATGGTATCGCCGATGCCCATCCACAGCAGCTGGCCCAAGCCAATCGCCGATTTGATGGTTCCGGACACAAAACCGCCCGCCTCGGTGATGCCCAGATGGATCGGCGCGTCCGTGGCCTCAGCCAGCTGCATATAGGCCGCCGCAGACATGAACACATCCGATGCCTTGACCGAAATCTTGTAATTGTGGAAATCGTGATCCTGTAGAATGCGGATATGATCCAGCCCGCTTTCCACCATCGCATCCGGGCAGGGTTCACCGTATTTCTCCAGCAGGTGCTTTTCCAGCGAGCCCGCATTGACACCAATTCGGATCGAGCAATTGTGGTCCTTGGCCGCCTTGATCACCTCGGCAATCCGCGACTCGTTGCCGATGTTGCCCGGGTTGATCCGCAGGCAGGCAGCGCCCGCCTCGGCCGCCTCAATGCCGCGTTTATAGTGGAAGTGGATGTCGGCAATGATCGGCACCGGGCTTTCTGCGACGATCTCCTTCAGCGCCCTGGACGAGGCCTCGTCCGGCACCGATATCCGCACCAGATCAGCACCGGCCTCGGCGGCGGCCTGCACCTGCTTTACGGTTGCGGCGACGTCGGTGGTCAGGCTGTTGGTCATGGTTTGCACGGCGATAGGTGCATCGCCGCCGACGGGCACGTTTCCGACCATGATTTGGCGACTTTTTCGGCGTTCGATATTGCGCCAGGGGCGGATATGATTGATCGACATTTGCGGATCCAGACTAAAGGTCAATTGCCTTTAGATACGCCCGGAACCCATGCGCCGCAATGGCCCAAGACATCCCACCCGTCGATCACTGGCAACTGGCACCGTCGGGTTACTCCGAGAATGCCGCGGTTTTAAGTTCGGCCACCATTTTGGCCAGGTCGCGATCTTGCTCCAGATCCGCGACATCAAATCGTTCGGTGACGGTATCAATCGACAACAGCAGATTTTTTGTGACCTGGCCACGGCCACCGACCGGACCAAAATGCGCCCCATCCAGAGCGAAATAAATGGCGCTGCTTTCACCGGTGCGCAGCAATGGCGCCTCTTCGGTGGCTGGAATTTCATAGCGTTGGCCGGGCTTCATGATGCCTTCAAAAATCACGCTGCCATCGACAGCACTGACCCGCACCCAAGACTCGCGTACGGCCACCATTTCCATTCGGGGAGCGGCCTGTTCGATAACCTGTGGCACCGGTTGAGCGGAGACCGGCGCGGACGGACGGCGCGCCACAGCAAATTCCAAACTCGGCAGTTCTGACGAAGCAAAACTTCCAAACGCGCTGGGATCCAATGTCGAAATCGGTGCATCCCGCGCCATCAGAACAGGCACATCAAGAGCCTGAGGACGGTACAACCGGTTCAGCGCGTCCGAGTTGGCGACGGCGGTAGAATTTAGCGCCATTGTGTTCGCAGCCATCAGCGGATCCAACTCGGTCAGGACCACCGGGGTTTGCTCGATTGGGGCCATCTGCACTTGCTGCACCTGCTGCAGAACGGTCCAGCCACCAAAGCCAACGCCGCCGATCAAGGCCAGCAAGACCATGACAGAACCAATGGCCCGCGCCTCCACATTTGAAAAGAAGCCGCCCCGGTTGGGGGCAAAAGGTGTGTTGGGGGCAGTAAATGCATCGCTGCCCAGACCGCCCATACCGGTGGCAATCGGCACCGGGCCCTCGCGTTTACTGGATGCTTTGGTGGACATCCCATGGGCCACTTCAAATCCGCTTTCGCGACAGAAATCCTCGAACACCTGTTCTGGATCCATGTTCAGATAGCGGGCGTAAGAGCGCACATAGCCGGCGATAAAGCCGGGGGTGTCAAAAACGCTGGGGTCGGAATTTTCTATTGCTGCGATATAAGACGCTTTGATCCGCAGCTCCCGCTGCACATCCAGCAGCGATTTGCCCAGTGTTGCGCGCTCACCGCGCATCGCATCACCGAGGCGAAATTCAAAATCATCAAAGCTCCGAGGTACACTGACCTCCTGCACTTTAGACCTGCGCTGAGTGATGCGCCCAATCATCCCTGCAATCCCATTCCTGCCCGCCACGTATTAAACTAGAGCGCCTATAAAACCGTCCCAACGATTCGATTGCACTCTTTCGTTGATAAATGGGTAACACACTCTAGAAAATTTTACAGGGCACTCATGACTTAGCCCGCCAGATCGGCACGATTCAGCGCACAATGCGACCACAAGGCGTCCATTGCATGGATCAATGCGTCAATTTCTTTGGGGCCATGCACCGGAGACGGCGTAAAGCGCAGACGCTCCGTACCGCGCGGAACAGTTGGAAAGTTAATTGGTTGCACATAGATACCGTAGTCAGCCAGCAACATATCGCTTAGCTTTTGGGTGTGCACAGGGTCTCCGACAATGACGGGCACAATGTGGCTACCCTGGTCAATGATCGGCAAGCCCAAGCCTTTCAGTCGCAACTTCAGGATCTTCGCCTGTTGCTGATGCTGTTCACGCAATTCAGGTGTTTTCTTCAAATAGGCAACTGAGGCTGCCGCGCCGGCCGCGACGGCGGGTGCCAGCGACGTGGTAAAGATAAAGCCCGGCGCATAGGAGCGAATTGCATCGACCATTTTGGCGCTGGCGGTAATGTAGCCGCCCATCACGCCATAGGCCTTGGCCAGAGTTCCGTTAATGATATCAATGCGATGCGCCAATCCGTCACGTTCAGTAACGCCGCCACCGCGTGGACCATACATGCCGACCGCGTGCACTTCGTCAATATAGGTCAGGGCACCAAATTCCTCGGCCAATTCGATGATTTCTTCGATCGGGCCAAAATCACCGTCCATTGAGTAGACCGATTCAAAGGCGATCAGTTTGGGGGCCGACGATTCGTCTGCGGCCAGAAGCTCGCGCAGATGCGCCACATCATTGTGGCGAAAGATCCGCTTGGCGCCGCCATTGCGGCGCACCCCTTCGATCATCGACGCGTGATTCAGACTATCGGAATAGATGATCAACCCTGGAAACAGTTTCGGCAGGGTGCTCAGCGTGGCGTCGTTGGCGATATAGGCCGAGGTGAACAACAGGGCTGATTCCTTGCCGTGCAGATCAGCCAATTCAGCCTCAAGCCGTTTATGGTACACCGTTGTGCCAGAAATATTGCGGGTTCCGCCAGAGCCTGCGCCGGTTGCGTCAATCGCCTCGTGCATGGCCCGCAGAACCACCGGATGCTGCCCCATGCCAAGGTAATCATTGCCACACCAGACGGTGATATCCTGCAGACTGCCATCCGGCCGCGTCCACACCGCATGGGGAAACTGACCGTTGCGGCGTTCGATATCGATAAAGGTCCGGTAACGGCCTTCTTCATGCAATTGGTTAATGGCTGCGTCGAGTTTCGCGGTATAGTCCACCGGTATCTCCATAGCTAATCCCGGCACCCCGGAGTGAAGGCGACTGTGCCGTATTCGTCTTTGCGAATAGATACCTTAAGCGCCTGTTTCGATCAACCACATACGCCCGAGCGAACCATGGCAGCCTTGATGTGGATCAAATAGACCTTTGATCCAGTAGCGGCAAGAACAGCAGCGGCCCAATTGTGACCGTTTGCGTCCCAAGTCGACGCCTAAGGGACACGGTTGATGCCAATCGTAGACATCTCTGGCCCCCAACCAATGCCACTGCTAGGCTTTGCGCAAAACCACCTCGATGTTCAGGAGAAATTGATGTCACTTGATGATGTGCTGGCCCAGATCGACCGAAATTTGGACACTGCAACTGCCCACCTGATGGATCTGTTGCGAATCCAATCCATATCCACCGACCCCGCCTACAAGGCAGACTGTGACAAGGCCGCCGACTGGCTGGTTGCGGATCTTAAATCCATTGGCGTCGAGGCCACAAAACGCCCCACCCCCGGGCACCCAATGGTTGTTGGCCATGTCGGCGAGGACAACAGCGACCTGCCCCATGTACTGTTTTATGGGCATTACGACGTACAACCCGTCGATCCGCTAGAGCTGTGGACCAGCCCGCCGTTTGAACCGCAGTTGGAAGAGACCAATAATGGCACCGTCATTCGCGGCCGTGGGGCATCGGATGACAAGGGCCAGTTGATGACCTTTATCGAGGCCTGCCGCGCCTGGAAACTGGTGCATGGCAGCCTGCCCTGCCGCATCACCTTCTTCTTTGAGGGTGAAGAAGAATCCGGTTCTCCGTCGCTGATTCCCTTCATGCAGGCCAACGCCGATGAGTTGAAAGCCGATATCGCGCTGATCTGTGACACCTCGATGGTGTCACGCGGCGTGCCCTCGATTGCCTCGCAACTGCGCGGCATGCTGAAGGATGAATTTACCGTGATCGGCCCGCGGATTGACCTGCATTCGGGCCACTACGGTGGCCCCGGCTTAAATCCGCTGCGTGAACTGTCGCGGATCGTCGATAGTTTTTACGACCGGGAAACCGGCCGGGTTGCGGTAGAAGGGTTCTATGACGGGGTTCACGAGGTTCCCGCCGACCTGCTGCGCCAATGGGAAAACTCCGGATTTGACGCGCAGGACTATCTGAGCAACGCCGGGTACACGCAGGCCCATGGTGAAAAGGCCTATTCGATCCTTGAACAGCAATGGTCGCGCCCTACTCTCGAAGTAAACGGGCTGTGGGGCGGCTATAACGGGGCGGGATCAAAGACGGTGATTCCGTCCGAGGCCCACTGCAAAATCACCTGCCGTCTGGTTGGTGATATGGACCCCGACGCCCTGCGTGGCAAGATCCGCGCCCATGTCGCCGCTCAGCTGTCGCCAGACTGCAAAGTGGTCTGGGATCAGGATCTCGAAGGCTCTCCGGCATCGGTGATGAACATCGCCCGCCCCGAATTTGAGGCCGCCCGTGGTGCGCTATCGGACGAATGGAACCGCGAGGCGGTGTTCTGCGGCATGGGCGGGTCGATCCCGATTGCCGGCTTCTTCAAATCGGTGCTGGGCATGGATGCCATGTTGGTTGGCTTCGCCAATGACGACGATGCCATCCATTCCCCCAACGAGAAATACGACCTCAAGAGCTTTCACAAAGGTATCCGCTCCTGGGCGCGTATTCTGGATGCGCTGACCAAGTAATCCATATGAGCACTCTTCATCGGCGGTCTGCACCGCCGATGGGGCTCCGCTCCAGCTGTTAGTATCGCTAGGGTTTGATACCCCCATTTCAGTGGGTTTGATGCTTGAAGTGACCAGCAGTCGGCGGAAATCTGGACGAATGTCATCCGGTCAATGCGCGCTGCGACAAAAGCTTGTAGATCAGGATCACTATAAATTTTGGGAGCCGCTCAGGGCGGTGATGGCTACGGTGACCCGATACGGCTTTGTTGATGGCGTGGACGCCCCCACCTACCGGCATCGTAATATGCCAATGTGATGTACCCGGCAAGATCGGCCTCGGGTCATAGCAAAACCAATGCGGCCTCTCCGCGTCACCAATGTCCTGATTTATTGAACCAACCGCAGGGGCTCGCTGACCGGGGTGTTTGAATAGTTCAGCAGCAGATTGGCGCCGCCACAGCCACGGATATCCCAATCTGAGCCAAACTTAAGCGATCCGGCCGAAAAAACCGACACCGCGCCAACAGTGGCATTGTTTGATCCCCAATCGACATAATCACCGGCAAACACCTGCAGATTGAACATTTCGACATCCGAGCCGAATTTGGCCATCTCAGCCCCTAGAATGAAATTCATCGAATTGTCGGGGGAATCGCAATAGGTGCTGGATCCGATGGTCACGTTGGAGCCGATCTCGACGTTTTCCTTGGCCAAGAGAAACACATTGTTCATGGTCACATCCGAGCCAATTGTTATTTTCTTATCAGACACAATCAAGGCGTTGTTAAAATTGTAGTCGATATCCACGTTGTCGGAGCTGTAGATGATGGTTGAAATTCCAGGTGGATAGCCGCCCGGATAATCATCGTATAGGATGTCGACCATGTCTTGCGCGGCGTGGATATGGTCCGAATGGCCTGCTGGTTTGCTGATATCAAACATGAAATCTATCGCCGGGTTCAGGTAATCGGCAATTGTCGCAGTCTCGACTATGTCGGGCAAGTCATTGTTCGCCCAGCTGCCGTCGTCAAAAAACTCTTCTGGCACCACCTCGTTGTCGCTGCCAAAATCAAACCCACCCTCGCCGTAATTGCTGCTGGGGGACGGCATGCTGATGGTGGATTGCGTCTCTGCATCCGGGCCGCCCTCAATACTGTTTTGCGAGCCAAATTTGACCCCTTCCTCGCCATGAATACACCAACCATCGCGCAGCTCGTTTGTGCTGCCACCTTCGGCGGTCCCCAAGGCAAAGAACCCTGCGGACATGCAGTCCTTCCCCTCGGACGGGGGCGGTGCAATGGCAATGGCGCTGACCGATATATCCAGCGTGTCCGCAGCAACCATACCGATCAGAAACATCGGTTGGGCGTTGTCATTGGCCGAGGATTTTCGCGTGGTTGTGGCCACTGAATTCAGCATCGCAATGCCGGGTGATCCCTCGGGGTAAAAGCTGCGAGGCGCGCCCAACGCGCCATCGCTGTCCCAGAACCCCAGAATAACATCCACCTGCACCAACACATCACCATGATCCGTTGTCGTCATGTTCTTCTGTGCAAACAGTACTGCCTCGGCGAGGATATCTGCCCTGACGTCCGCGGTTATGGAGCCGGTGTTTTCGGGGATCAAAGCCGCGCCTGCCAGTGCCGCTGCATCCGCCGCATTCTGCAGGCGGGCACGGGTGTAAATGACGTTGGCGGAATCAATCGCAAAACCAGCCGCAATCAGCAGAACCATCAACACCATCAGTGAATAGGCCATTGCGACCCCTGATGTATCCCGGGCAAAAGCAATCAGCGTCTTGCGGATCATCATTGTGGATCACTCCTTTATATTGCGGGCAGAGATCGAATAGGTCGCAAAGCTATCAGCCATCCCCATGGCATCGATTGGGATCATGGCGATTGTCTGGATGCGAATGGACACCTGAATACTGTCGCCAGCCATCGCAGCGCCGCCCGCCACAGTGTCACTGGCAAAAACCGAAAAATCGCCGGGGATGTTTGCCATCATATCACAGGCCATGCTCTCGGCGCTTTCAAGCCCATCAGCCGACACCCCGGTCAGCGAACCACAGGCCGTATAGGTCCCATCGGTTTCGTCATCAGCACCGCCAACAGCAATCTCGCGCGAGATATGCTGCGACACGTGGATCATCGTCGAGGACACAAAGAACACATAGCCAAGCTGAACAATCACAAAGGTGAACAGCACCAGGATCGGCATGGCGATCAGGGTTTCAACCAGCACGGTTCCGGACTGGTCTTTCAAAAAACGGCGCATCATTCACTATTCAGCTGTTGCATGCGCAGGGTCGATCTGGCGGCAAAAACTCTGCCATCCTCAGGGGACGGAGAGACGCCAAACGGAAGCAGGCTCGACTCGGGCACCACCAGTTGCACAAAGGCATCGGCCCCCTCACTGCCAAACCCATCACTGGTGCCGTCAGACGCCATGACAAAATGTGTGCCAATTGATCGTTCCGCCAGATCGCAGGCAATTTGTTCAACACTGGTGCCGCCACCGGCCCCCACCCCGGAGATCGCACTACAAGCGGTCAAAACGCCGTTTGTCTCATCATCGGCCCGCCCCAAAGACAGTTCGCGCGAGGCAATCCTCGAGGCCCGCTCGAGATGTGCCATCGAGTGGAAAATCGCCGCAAAGTACATAATAATAAGCGAAATCGTGATCAGAACGGGGATCACCAGAATCGTTTCGACCAGAACAACTCCGGACTCATCACGACCAAATCGCTGGGCACCTGGGTTTTGGAACATCGCACCTCAATTACAGTAAACTAAACATGTTTGATTTCTGTCCACTTAATACGAATGCGAAAAATTCAATGGGAAATTTGCCTTTCCAGATATTCAATTCCGGAATCTGGTGGTTTGGATTGTGAATGAAACGATCTGGCTCAGAAGTCCGTATTTCGCAGATGTATTCGTGTGACGTCAGGCCGCTGAGTGTCTGGAGACGGCGCGCGCAACTATAGGCAGCAAGGACATCGCTGAGATGACAGCGGAGTTGATCGTGATTATCAGAGTGATACCGTTTCACGGTCGCGTCCAAAGTCTGTACACGCTGCCACATTGCCGGATCGCCGGGGTCATCGTCCAAGATTTTCACCCAAGCGCTCCTGACCTCCCCAGCAAGAGCTGTGAATTGTTTATGGGTCAACTTGGACGGACCATGCTTCAGCGCCTCCCAGTGGGCGTCCACCGAGGCCAGCGCTTGGGTGAACCTTTGCTTAGCTACAGCGGGGTCTTTGGTCTGAAGGGATACTTTGACCACCTCCCCGACTTTGCAGTAACAAGATCGTCGCCAACTCGAACAGCGACCACAGTTTCCTTCGCCGCAGTGGCAATGTCGTTCGGCACCCGGATCCGCAGGTAGTAAGTCGTTCCAATCAGTTTCGGGTTCGGCATTGCACATCTCATGTGTACTGCCTCTGTGTACGAGTTGAGGCGGCGCAAGCCTTTGATAGGCAATAAAATATGCAAGATCAATGGGATGGGATGGTGGGTCGTGAGAGGCTCGAACTCCCGACATCTTCGGTGTAAAAAAAGGTGTCTGCAGCCAAGCCATTGATATTTGGCAAAGAGCGCACTTCGTACTGGGAAATTTAGCCCTGTTTTCCCGGTTTGTCCAAGGTTTCCAAGTTCACCGAACCTAAGCGCACTTCGTAAACGGCGCCATCGGATCACCCTGGCTGCTGGCTTGCCCCCCGCATCGCACCCCAGGAGCCACCCACATAGGTAATCCGGTAATCCTTGATTTGCTTTGTACGGCAGGCCGAGCACCGCAGCCGCGCGATCGCCTCGCCAACCGTTATCTGATCGCCCCACTTGGCAATGATGTCGACGACCTGGACAGGCCCGTTGTGGCCGCAGGCGCATTCAAGCCACAGCTGGTGTTCGGGGATGACTGATAGGCGCGTGCCGCCGCGTTTGAGCATGGGCCGGGGATATTGGAGGTCAGTGAGTCGGGAAAGCCCCTACGAGAACATTTCCGGAACCCTCCTTTGTTGGATGATCGATATCTTTACGGCCGGATACAAGAGTCAGCTTGAAAGAGGACAAAGGCAGCCCGGGACCTCTTCTACCTTGTGTGTGAAAGTCCGTAGTCAAGAAACACGGATGCTGATGAACTACCTCTGATGGAGTTTTTGTAGATTACCACTTTGACCGCTCTATCATTGGACAACGTGGTGATTTTGGCCACCTGTATACTGCCGTAAAGCTCTTGGGGGGATTATGAATAAAATAGCCAAAATATATTGTACCTTCGTTTTTGCGCTTTCGGCTAGTGGGGCCGTAGCCCAGGATGTTGGCGAGTACGCATTCAGCCTCGGTGCTTCCAGCGTGGGGTTCACTGGCGAAGTCAAATATCGCCTCTCGGAGAAGTGGCGGCTGCGTGCAATGCTGAGCGGGGCACCCACGTATAGAAAGCGAGAGGAATCAGGAGACCTAATTTATGATGCGGCTGCGGAAATCCGCGGGCTTTCATTACTTGCTGACTATCAAATAGGAAATTCACAGTTCCACATCATTGGAGGCGCTTTCCTTTCCGGAACAAAGATCGTTGGTCAGACTAGCGGGACTCTGTTGATCGGTGACAGCGTCTATAACTCAACCATTCAGGCAGATGTTCGATTTTCGAACCGCGTCTCACCCATTTTGGCAATAGGCTTCGAACAACCAATTGGAGATCAGTGGAACCTAGCGGCCAGTGCAGGATACATGTACACTGGTGGGGTCGACGTCGGAATTTCTGTGCTGAGCGGCGATCCGGTCGATCTCGACGACCTAGTCAACGAAGCGCATCAAATTCAGTCCGAGGTCGATTCAGGGTATCCGTTTCTCACCTTTGGACTCACCTATACGTTTTAGGGTCTGGCCTCATAGCCAGAACATATCAGTAGCCGAGAGCGCGGTGGCAGAGAGGAAGATTTGCGAACACCTGTCATATCTGCCGCCTCCTTTTCTGGACGACCGAGGACCGCCCACTCCACTTTTGATTTGTGGCGTGTGTTATGTAACGCTGCCGCAAACCAGTGAGACTGATAGGTAGCTGCAGTTACAAATATCTGGAAATGCTTTTCAAGCGCCAAGATTTCGCGATAGGAAAGTGACCTCTCAAAATAGCATCCCACTGGGACCGATCCAAAGCACAGGGATCCTAACTGCCTCGCCATCAACAATTGTATGATCCAGGTTGAAAAAAACGCCGCCCGGCGCGTGACATTATCTTCTGGCACTCCACTTGGGGATTTTCGGACATAGGTGCTATGAAAACAGCCCTCGGCTTTCCTTTGGGTCGACTGGCGCCATTTTGGTAAATTGTATGTTTGTTCAACCGGAGCCTTTGAAAATGAATATGTCCTGGATCGCCGCCTCGTTTGTCGCTGCAGCCGCGTCTGCGGCTATTGCTGCACCAGAGAAATATGTGCTGGACGCACCACACAGCCAGATCACTTTCAGCTACAACCATCTTGGGTTTTCGACCACCCGAGGGATGTTCTCGGGGTTCCAAGGTGAGGTGATGTTCGATCAGGAAAATCCGGCAGCCTCCAGCGTCTCGGTGTCGATGCCCGCGCGATCCATGTTCACCGGCTGGCAAGAGCGGTTTGATCAATTCATGACCGAGGATTTTTTTGGTGCTGATGAAAAAGAAATGATCCGGTTTCAATCCACCAGCATCGAGGTGACCGGTGACAATCTTGCCAAGATCACCGGCGATCTGACCCTGAATGGCGTGACCAAAGTGGTGGTGCTGGACACGGTCCTGAACCAGGTGGGAGATCACCCAATGGCCGGGAAGCCTTGGGCCGGGTTCGACGCCACCACCTCAATACTGCGCTCTGATTTTGATTTGGGTAAATTTGCGCCCTTTGTCAGTGATGAGGTGACAATTCAGATTTCAATTGAGGCCATGAAGGCCGATTGAATATTGCCCCAGCCCGAGCCTCTTGCGGTTTGGGCACAACTATTGCGCGATATACAAGTTTAACGTGGGCTGCCCGTCACTCCTCTTCTGGACCAGAATTGCAATCGGACTATTCTATATGAAATCCGCCACTGGGGAGGATGGGAGAGCGATCCGCGTCCAAAACCGTACCTAACTGCGCACGCGGGTCGCTCCTTTTATGGACCCATATCAATTTCGTACTAGATATTTTTCAATCCGCCTATGACGTGGGCGGGGAGAGCGGCCCGCGCCCAAACAACCCTTGTTTGCAACCGCGGGCCGCTCGCCGATAGGCTCCTTTGTTGGACTTCACAGTCGCAGAGTGTCTCTAGCTGGTCGAGTGCCTGGTTGGAGCTGAACGGACTCAAAGGACCATTTATGGTAGGATACTTCTGCGACCGTTGTTGGGGAGGCATAACAATGATCATTCGCATTTTTCAGATTGTGACCCGTCCGGGCAAAGAGGAGGAGTTTGGAAAATTTTTCCATGAAACGGCCATTCCCCTCATGAAGGGCACCAAGGGGATAGTTAGTATTATCCCCGGAGCTCCCCGCGAAGAAAGCCCCAGAGAATTCAGTTTCGTAATGGTCTGGGAAAATCTCGAAGCACTGAAGGCTTTTGTCGGTGAGGATTATACGAGCCCACACATTGATCCTGCTGAGGCTGAGCTGGTCGAGAGCAGGTCGATCAAGCATTATGATCTGGTCGAGACTTAGATATGCCGCAAATGGGGCCGTTGATATCGCTCTGCGCCAAATCGGGTTGGTGTCAGTGCAGTCCATATAGCCGTCGTAGCGCGGCCTCCTTTTATGGACACAGCCAGATTTGCCAAATGATCCATCAATGTGATTGATGCCATAAGGTGCACATGGGTCAAGAAACCAAAGTTCGCCGCTAGTATCTCATCACCACCATCGATAGCGTCATCGGAGATAGCTTCTCCACGCTACAGCTGTCCCAAATAGTTGAGTATAAACGCCGAACACTTTCTCAAGGGACGAATTGTGAAAAAGCACCTGTTTCACTAACAACCCTTTACCGGCTGCCCAGGTCTGGGCATTGGGCTATTTTTCAGCATATCCGAATAAATCTCCCTTAAGAACCCTTGCGGATCGGCTAAGTGCTGCCAATTTTCAAGTTGCTCTAGAGCGAGTGAAACCTGCTTGGTACCACACTTCCAATCGCCAACCATCAATTCATTCATACCCCAATCAGCCCGAAGCGAAATCAGAAATACGCTTGAATTAGCATCAATTTGATTGGACAACTCGTCAACTATCCCCACATACAATTCCCGTCCATATTCGGTATCTTGCATTTCAGACGGAATGTAGTAGGATATTGCCAACCCCTGATGGGCATTCAGTCTTTGTCGCTCCGTTAGATCAGCTCTTCCACTCACCTCCACAAGAACCCTGTTCGCTTGGACTGCATCATAGACAAACAGGTATGCGATTGAAAGCTGGACTAATTCATCGGTAGAAAATCTTTTGAGGTGCCGGTTGTACTCTTCTTTGTTGGTACTTAAGGTGGATATGAGTCTATTCTGAATTGGGCGCACTGCTCCATCCCTCAAATTTGGATCATTTATTGAAGCAACAACTTGATTAATTTCCGACATAAGTTGTGAGGTGGTGATAATTGATTCTCGAAGAACTTCTATTGATTCTTCGCGCCCTCCAATAAATCGATCCCAAACACCGATTGGCCAACTGTAACCAATTGCTATTATCAATGCTAATACCCCACCATAGTCCCGAAGCACTTCCAAAGTAGTCTTTTTTTTATTTACAATTTCATCTTCGAGATTCTCTATTCTCGCAACGATGTCATTAATCGAATTTTTTTCATTATTAACTTCTATAACATTCTCTTCCATATTACCATCCGATACACCGATACACCGATACACCGATACACCGATACACCGATACACCGATACACCGATACACCGAAAACTATTGCAAAACACAACTCCTGACAACCGATGCTCGACCTCGTCCGGGCAAGTGGCCCGTAAACGCATTTCCCGGTAGTCCTGAAATCTCCCTCATTACTTGATTTAATGATTCCAAATCATAAATGTAACCCAAGCTTCGTAGAGCTCGACCCGCAAAGCAGTCTGCGGCCACCTCACTATTGTCGATCGGATTGAGCGCATGATGACCACACTCGTGTGCAAACCACCATTGCTGAACCAATGGCGAAAATTGATTCAAAATTATTGGATTAATAATAATTACTGGCCTCTGGTTGTAGTAAGTTGCCATCCCCACATCCCCGAGCTGTGGGTTTGCTATGTATTGAACAGTTTGCCCTTGGTAGGAAGTGCAGGGTAATGGCTGTTGCTGCGCTCGTGCTCCAAGTGGCAAGATTAGTAACATAAAGAAAGCAACGGTACACAGTCCGTTACTTGCATTCCGCCAACAATGCTGAAAAATCCATTTTTTTTGCATGTAACACAGCATTAAATTCATTTCCCTACTCCTTCTACCAAAAAAATATCCGAAATTAGAAAATTGTGAGCTTTTGAAGAAAAAGACTCCATTGCCTCTATCATCAATCATGGCCAACAAGGTAGATGCTCACAAAATGGGCAGTATTAGTCGCTAGTCATAACACATTTTTTAGTATCGTTCAAATTGAGTGTTTTATGGAAGTCAAAGGGACCCCAATTTCACCGAGTCTCCCTCAGAATTTTCCAACCACTCATCTAAGTCAGCAATTTGGCCGCAGGTGTTGCGTCCCAATTCTCGCACCTTGACGACATACCGCAGGGCCGAATTCCCATGTCGGCAATGAAATTCTGCGTCATCCCCAAGGTCCTTGTGGCCCTCATAATTTACTCCACTGGCGGCAGCCAACGGGGCGCCCGGAAAACTCCTTCTTTCCGGATTTTGACCCCGCTTTTTCTACACGTGCCAATCCGGACTGCTTTTACTACATTGCCGTTTCACTCCTGTTACATAAGGGCTTTCCCAACGAGTCAGGAGCAAGGAACCGAAACAAACCAAACACCCAACTACCCCGGAGGCACCATGAGCGACGCCGTGAACCATCCACAGCACTATACCTCCCACCCGTCGAGCCTTGAGTGCATTCAGGTGACCGAGCACATGAATTTCAACTGTGGCAACGCGGTCAAGTACATCTGGCGCGCAGACGATAAGGGCAAGGCGATCGAAGATCTAGAGAAAGCCCGCTGGTACCTCGACCGTGAAATCAAACTGCGTAAGGCAGCCCTACCCCAACCATCCAACTAACCCCCGTCAGACGGCAGCTATGCAGCGCATTGCGGTCATTCACTGATGTTGACCCAACAGCAGCAAACGGCCCACTGCGGACCTTCGTAGACGGCGCAGCGAATGGTTGATCAGAGACCAATGTGACAAATGCTGACTGAGTTTTGATGAACGCTCGAAACCACGCCACAGCATTTGATCCCCTGCTGGTGCCAACTCCGGGTTGATAAAATACTTGCTGGGTTATACCGTCCGCTACGGAAGGACGCACAGCCTGCGCCAGTTTGACCATATTGGACACCGTTCCATTGCTGGCTTTGTTCCAGGTTCCGTCGCAAAAAAATGCAATGCGCTTCATTATATCTGCTCCACTAAAATACCTTTGGATCTGGCATCCAATCGGTAGGGCCGCATATCGTCGATCGGTGTCAAAATTGGCAGGTCGCGCTAAATCAATGAAATCATCAGGGGCCACTCCAGAAGAAATTGCAAGAGCTATGAATCAGGCCAGAAATGAAATTAGAGCACGTTTCCAACGCCTTACACCACGTGCCAAAAGAGCGGAGATTGCGAGAAGAAATGTTGAGCGATATAGTAACCCTGTTGGGCCTACAATTGGCCAGTTGAGAGCAAGAAAGTCTTGGGATGAAATAACATCCGATGCTATCAGAACTGGAGGAAAGGATTTGGGTTTTTGATGCAATATGAAATAATGCTTAGATGTCAGCAACTTTATCCGATATCCCCCAAGTAGAGTGCCAGAAGGTAATGTTACGGGCTGGGTGTTGCTTTTTTCAACCTGGCTCATGCAATTGTTGATGGCGAGTCAGTCGTGACCATTGCAGCGAATGGCTGGTCAGAGCCGATTGTGTTGAAAAACTCCATAGTAACCTGTAAAAATACTGCGAAGTTCGAACTCCAGAAATCGGACAGTATTAATGAGCATCGACTTAGATTACCTTGAAGAATGCAATCGAGCGCGCCCAAACTGGACGCCAGAATACGGTGTCGCATCGCCCTTCCTTGAATTTCTGATTTTGGTAAATACGCCACTGGGCTACATCTGGATGGCAGTTTTGGCCCTATTCCTATGGAAAAGGAACACCTTGAGCGGGGTTCTCATGACGCTATGTTCGCTTGTTCTACTCGCGCATTGGATAATGACGTCTGAACTCAACGATGATCTTTACCTCGGTCGTTTGGGAGGCTGTGTAGGGTCGCTCGCGGTAACCACTGCTGTGCTCTTGGTGGTTAGTTTGTTTGGTTTAGTTGTAATAGGTGCTCGACTGTACAAGCGGTAGCTTTGTCCGCTCGGCTGCCCTAGGTGCAGATCGCAGCGAATGGCTGCAATCCGCCCTTAGTGTCGGATGCTGCACTATGCACCAAGGTCGTAAAAATGCAGTTAGCTGACATTGGGAGATGTGTCCAACAAACCCCCGTCAGACGGCAGCTACGCAGCGCATTGCGGTCATTCACTGTTGTTGACCCAACGGCAGCGAACGGCCCAGACCTGCCGTTCGTCCGACGCTTTAGCCTTGCGGCACAGCTTTCGCATTGCGGCCATTCGTACAAATCGCAGCATTTTTCGGCTTGATCGTCGGTATGCGGATAAAGCGCCTATTCGCCGCGCAAGCCAAAGGCAGATTTCCGCTCATTTGGGCTCGCTAAACAGAGACAACGTGGTGAGATGACATTTCACGTGGGGAATATCCGTTAGAGCCTTACTTATACCTAAGGAATTTTCTGCAATACTGAAAATGTTTATGAGTAGGGAGTTTAGTGTGATGAATATGCTTGGGATTCGACATTCGCTGGTTATTGCTGCCATTTTGCAAGGCTGTGCAATGGCTGCTGCGGCGCAGGTTCAGGACATGACACCGTCAAAAGACGATGTCGGTGCAAGATTTTCCAGCGACCACTATTCTCCATATGCCGGACGCAATTTCCCTACACAGGTTTTGTGGGGTGACACACATTTACACTCCGAAGTTTCTGTCGATGCCGGAACAATGACGCGGCTGAGTCAGGAAGATGCCTTTCGTTTTGCACGCGGTGAGGAAGTCACTACTACCCATGGGCTGCAAGCCAAGCTGGGGCGGCCTCTGGATTGGCTGGTCATAGCCGACCATGCGGAAATGTACGGTTTGATGCCACAACTGTTGGCTGGTGATCCTGAAGTGCTTTCAACTCCGCAAGGAAAAGCTTGGTACGAGGAACTGACTTCAAACGACAACAACCGCATTTTCGATACGGCGATGGAGATCGTTGCGTCACTGTCCACCGATACCCCCCCAATCGATAACCCAAAAGCCATCAAATCCGCTTGGCAGTCCTATACAGCTCTGGCCGACCGCTATAATGCCCCTGGCACTTTCACCGCCATGATTGGTTATGAATGGACATCTGAGGGTGGCGATAACATTCACCGTAATGTGCTGTTTCGGGATGATGCCGCTCTGGCAAACATGGTCGTCCCTTACTCGCAATTTGACAGCAAGAATCCTGAAGACCTGTGGGCACATCTGGCTGACTACGAAGACAGAACTGGTGGCGATGTATTGGCCATCCCTCATAATGGCAATCTCAGCAACGGCCGACTGTTTTCGGTTTCCAATTTTGATGGCACTCCGCTAACCGGTGAAATGGCTGCCCTACGCGCAAGATTTGAGCCGGTGATTGAAACCACACAAATCAAGGGCGACAGCGAGGCCCACCCGTTTTTGTCTCCAGATGACGAGTTCGCTGATTTTGACACTTGGGACGCGTCCAACTTGAATGGAACGCAGGCCAAGACCTCAGATATGCTGCAGTTTGAGTATTCTCGCGAGGCATATAAGACAGGGCTGTTTCTGGAAGAAACGCTCGGCATTAACCCCTATAAGGCCGGTCAGATCGGGTCCACTGATGCACACACGGGTCTGGCTGCGGTCGAAGAAGAAAATTTCTTTGGTAAACATTCTGGTGTCGAACCTGAGCCGCATCGGTGGGAACATGTAGTTATCGAGGCACCCGATCCACAATTCACCATTTACGGTTGGCAGCAGGCCTCGGGTGGATATGCGGCGGTTTGGGCCACCGAAAATACCCGAGCGTCAATATTTGACGCCATTGAACGACGCGAGGTCTACGGCACCACTGGATCTCGCATCATGTTACGCTTTTTTGGTGGCTGGGATTTTGTACCAAAAGACGCTGCCTCACGCCTACCTGCGGACATTGGCTATGCCAAAGGAGTTCCTATGGGCGCAGATTTGCCACCTCAGTCTGGTGAAGAAGCCCCCAGTTTCTTGATCGCGGCTCTTAAAGACCCGTATAGCGGCAATCTGGATCGGATTCAGGTGGTTAAAGGCTGGTTGAATGACGATGGCAGCCGCGGCGAGAAAGTCTATGACGTGTCATGGTCCGGCGACCGTGAACCTGGTACGGATGGCAAACTACCGATGGTCGGGAATACTGTGGATGTTGCTAATGCTAGCTGGACCAATAGCATCGGAGCGCCCGAATTGATCACCCAATGGCAGGACCCTGATTTTGACCCGTCAGTGCGTGCGTTCTACTACGTGCGGGTTATTGAAATCCCCACGCCGCGCTGGACTGCATACGAGGCCAAACGGTTTAACGTGCAAATGGACAGCGAAGTTCCGATGGTCACGACCGAGAGAGCCTATAGCTCTCCAATCTGGTATACACCAAAGAGTTGAGAATTTCTGGAGGGAAGCCCTTGCAGTGGCTACCCTCCAAGTTCTTCATCCGTATTTCGGCATCAGGTCTGTTGAATAGAATGCGGGAAACCGCTGGTCACTAGGGGCTCGAAGCCGCCTACTGCGTCGCAGAAAATCGCCCAAATTCTTAGTTGTTTGAATGTCGGCTCTTGCCGCTGGCGCACTGCCTCCTTGCACCTGCAGCGAATTCACATTTTCCGCCCTTAGTGTCGGATGCTGCACTATGCACCAAGGTCGCGAAAGTGCAGTTAGCTGACATTGCGGAGATGTGTCCAACACCCCCCCCCGTCAGGTAGGGTCGTTAATTGGACTGGTCAGGCTAGAGGAATAGACCTCAAAATCATCTACTGCAGGCATGGGTTAGCTCCAGTTGTATGTGTAGAAAAAGGGGAGATCAGGCTGATCAGCGCGGCCCGCTCGGGTTCAGAATTTCAGCAATGGATACGATACGGCCATTGGCGCAGTGCCGCCCGCGCAGCTCGGCGACCAGAGCATCTGACAGCTGGCCCTCGGTGTTTGGCACCGGCCCGGTCCAACCAGCACAGCCCCGCAACAGATCTGCCGGCACTTGGGGTGGTGGCGCAGTGACAACAATTGGATCAGGGCCACAGGCGCTCAGCAGTAGCGCGCAGCAAAGGAGATAAAGGCGCATCGCGGCCCTCCATTTCTTGCAAATCGTTTCGGATGGCGTCGAACTGACGGGCCTGATCAGCGGCGCGGGCCAGATGGGCGCGGTGGAATCGGGCGACATCTAGGGCCTGTTGTTGCGCCACGCGGGCGGTGGCCACCTCGATCTTGACAGCGACCAGATCGGCCTGCAGCTGGGTGCGGTCCTGCACCAGGTTGACCAGCCATGCCACCGCCACCAACAGCACCAGGGCCAGCCCCAGCGCAGGCAGATTGCGCAGCACAAGGGCCTGCATTAGCCCAGACCAATCATGCAAAGCTGGTACTCACCTGACCGACGCCTCACTAGGCCACGCACAACCCGCCCCCCGGCCTTGTTCCACCAGGTCAGCGCCTGACAGCCGCCAGCGATATCACCGGCGTTCAGGCGGCGGGTGGCGGTGCTGCGCCCTGTCCCGCGCACCCCGACATTGTAGGCGAGGCTGACATAGGCGGCGTCCCGCTCTGGCGGCAGGCGGTGCAGCTTGGTGGCGGCGCTGAAATATCCGTGCAGGCCCTCGCGATATTCCAGCACTTCAGAGCGCAGCAAATCCGCGCATTGGGTGTCACTCAGATAGTCGCCAAGCTGGACGCCCTTGGTGTGGCCAAAGCAGATCGTCGGCACCCCAACCATATCGAGATAGGCATGATTGCGCTGGCCCTCCCAGGCGCCAATCAACGGCAGCGCGACCGCCAGAAAGGCAGCAATTCCCGAGCTGCGCAGCTTGGTTTGATCAATGCCCTGGTCTCTCAACCGGCCAATGATCCCGTAGATGATCAGCACGACAGCCAGCCCCCACCAGAAGCGCGGATTGGTGTCGCGTTCAAACAGCAAGAACACGATCTCGGGGATCAGCAGGCACAGAAGGCCCAGATAGCTGGCCCACATGGAATGGCCGCGCAGCGCGATGTGGCGGGCGTTGTTAACAAATTTCATTTATCAGATCTCCAATGCAAAAGGCCCCGCAAAAGCGAGGCCTGTTTTCAGGTTTCGAGGTGGTTAGTTTCGGTTATTTCCGATCGTGGAAATGGCCTGCAGAACTTGCTTATGCTGGTCCCGCGTCTCGCCCTTCAGCTCTTTGATACCCGCCTCCAGACGCTGAATGTGCCCATCCATATCATCCCTTCGGACATACCGCATTTTGATATCATCGATCCGCGTATAGATGTCCTTGTTACCGGTCGAAATCTTCGAGGATAGATTGCGGAATGCCAAAATCAACACCCCGCCGAACGTCGAGAAAAATCCAACTGCGATACCGATCAGCCACTTGATGTCAGCTTCCATGCCGTTCCCCAATTCCTTTCACCTGCCAGGCCTGTTGCCACCTGCCGGCCAATAATCGCCAGCCGTGTAATCACTTGAATGCTCATCCATGTTTTTCAGCATGCGGGCCGCCGCTGCCGCACCAGAGGCAGTCCCACATGAGAGAGGCCTGCTCGGTTTCGGGCGTTATTCAGAAAGATCCTCATGGGGTTCTCCCTTATCCTTGGCTTGCAGTCATAGGTTTTCAATTTTCAAGTGTTGATGCCGAACAGCGCATCGACCGCTGTGTCTGTGAGGACCAGCCAGGAGCCGAGCGACAGCACAAATGGGTGCATCCGGTGAATTGTAGCGGCGGACGCCCATTCAACCTGAGCATCCAATGATTGGGTGCTGTCGAGGAAAGTAAGAAACTCCGCCATCGGTGCGGGCCAGTCACCGCGAGCTGCTGCAATGGCTTCATCATGTGTGAGGAGATCCGTCGCTGCCAAGGCGATGCAGAACTCCATTCGAGTTACCGAAGCCGCCGCACGTTTATTGGGCAACTCAGCCGCAATGCCTGCCTGAATCAGCGCAATATGGGTCGCCTCTTCTTCCGCCGTGAATGGTACACGTGTGCGGGTGCCATCCGATTTAACGATTAGTTTAAAATTCGCCATATCAGGTCTCCGTCCGCTTTGAGTAGTCGAGCTCTCGGAACAGGTGGATCCGCCCCTTATCAAAATTCGCACCATTCTCCCATCGGATCACGGCGTACAGGGTGGCTACATAACCGTTGGTAATGTCACCATCCACGTATCTGTTCACTGTTTTGGAGGTGACGGTGACACTGTTGATGTCCAGTACGCCAAGGGTGGTTGTGGCGATAACCGAATTGCCAACATCGTACCAATCAATCACCGGACGGTCAGTCGGAGCGCCGTTGTGGCTATAGTTTACAAGGGAAATGACGTACCTGTGGCCGGGTTCGAAGTTCGGCGTCTGGATGGAACTAACGTTACCGTCCACGTCTTTGTCGTACAAGGTGCCCGTTTTGCCGTCGCCCACCGTGACACCATCGTAAGGATGAAGCCCGTAGTAGGGGGAGCCTGTCTCCGCAGGGTCTGGACCACCACCACCGTGCTCGTCGATCATTTCTTTGACACCGAGAACTGAGGGCGTGACTCCGTTGGCAGTTCCCGCGATGTTCTGTGCGGACGAGGACTGCATCGTCACACCGTAGGCCCCTGCGCTCGACTTGACCATGTTCGCCCCCGGCAGCAAGCCGGTCACCTTAGAAGCGAGATCCACCGTATTCACGGTGCCTGCCGGATCAACGCCAAGGGCAGCGCGGGCGGCGGCGGCGGCGGCCACATCCGACAGGTTGTTGGCGGCCTGCAACAGCTCGGACTTGTCAAAAACGGACCCCAGCAAGACTGCCGCTGCAGAGAGGTTTTGATAGACCAGCGTTGCCGAGCCCGACTGAACAATAAACACCTCACCCTCGACCGTGGCGGCAAGGCCAGCCGCTTCACTCGCAAAAATCTTGGCGCCAGCCGCCAGCGCCGCCAGCTCAGCCTGCGCCTTGAAACTCTCGGCCTCACCACTGGCGGTCAAAGCCGCAGCCTCGGACAGGGCGGCAGCAGCGGCACTTTCCACCGCCAAATCGGCAAAGGCACTTTCGAGGAACAGCGTCGGGATCGCTGCATTCTTTACCCAGGTGCCTGCAATACGCTCATAGATCCCGGCCTCATCTGAGGTGTTCAGCACCAGCCCGAACTGATCATCAACGGCACCGACACGGGCCTGCAGATCAGCAAGAGCGCCATCGATGTAAGCCAGACCGCCACCGGCGGCGATGCTCTCATATTCCTGCATCCAGTCGGCGATATCCGACTTTCGCGGCTCATACCCTGCGCTCGGCGGGTTGCCGGTCATGATTATCTTTGGAGAAAGTGCGACCATTTTGCGCCCACCTTAAGCTGTGAATGTTACAGAAGACGACCAGTCGGAAACTCCGAGGCCGTTGGTTCGATTGCGGATCTGGATCTCGTGCTCAGCGCCGGACAACAGGCCGGACACCTGCAAAGCGCCCTGCCCTGCAGCCGCCGACACCAGCACCCAGGCGGAAGAGACTGCCGTTGTCCGGTACTGCAGATCCATCACATAGGCTGCGTCCTGCACATCCCACTGCACCGTTGCCGAGCCCGCAGCTGCCGCTGACACCGCAAACCCGGTTGGGACCGGAATGCTGGCGTCACTCACCACCCCGTCGTAGACCGGGCGCCGCGGCTCTTCAGTTGCCGCGTCAAAATCAAAATCCTCTGGCCTCACCGAATTGGCGGTCAGGGTGAATATGCCGACGCTTTCGCGGGCAAGTTCGCCAACCTCGATATAGATATCAATGCCCATTTCCGGGTGAATGACGCGGGCAAATCGATGCGCCCGGCCCCCTGAACGCCCACCAAGGATTTCATACCCCTTCATGCCAAGAGTGCCGCGCAGCTGGTATTGCGACAGTTTGGTGCGGGCCAGACGCTTGTTCAGGCGTGACACCTGATTGTGGTTTGTCACCATGAACAGCTGCGGCTCATCGCGCACCGGCATGGCAACCTGACGCTCCACCCATGTGCCGCTTGGCGTCTCGCGCCAGCCGTTGTCCGGCTCGGTATAGACCGCCGCCACCTCGTCCGGAGCATCGGCGCCCCACTGGCCCTCGATCAGCTCCAGGGCAAGAAAGTCCTCCGGCCCAAGCGTCAGCTCAGGCTCGATCCAGCGGCCAACCGTGAACCCGACTTTGCCGTCTGCCCGCTCATAGACAAAGGCATCACAGGCCGCTGCCATCTGTGCGCGCTGCGCTTCAAACTCCTGCTCATCCGAGAGGGTGCCGTTAATCTCCCAGCGCTTGCGCGGGATCCCTTCGCTGTCCAGCGCCACAACATCGCTGGCATCGGCCTCATCAGCCACTTCCGCCCAGTCCACGTCACGGCCCAGAACATTGACAACCCAATCGGCAAAGACCAGCGCCGCGTTTGACGTGAAACGGCTCAGACCGTCACGCGGATCGTAAATATCCTTCTTGCCATCAAAGACCGGCGCATAGGCCCACTGGCGGCCATCCGGGTAAATCTGGGTAAAACTCGATTGCGGTGGCCGCGCCGCCCAAAGAACAGCCCCCGACAGACCCTTAAAATCATGCGCCGCGGCTATCTCGGCAAAAGCCGCATTCAGGCCCGGATCTGCCTGCTGACCGGGATCGCCGGTGAACGCCGTAATCCGGCCATAGCCTTTAATCGGGCTTTCCGCGATATTGCTTTTGGCCGGGTCGGCCTCGCTGAACAGCGTCACAATTCGCTCATCCAGCCAGTGCTGCACGATGCCCTCAATCGGGTGTGCCGCCAGGATTGCCACATAATACCGCTTGCCGTCTGAGAACCCGGTGAAGCCCAGCGGTCCACCCTTGCGCGATCGACCATAGACCCATTCGGCATAGGCCACCGGCTGAGCAAAATTGACCATCCGCGCACCCGGACTTGGAATAGAGGGGGTCGGAACCAGTTGCGCCGCAAGGGCTGACAGGCCGATGGCCACAACAGTTTTGACCACAAAGCCGCCAATCACGGTGCCCGCAAAACTTGCGCCCAACCCGTAGGCGGCAGTTGTCGCAAGGGCGGATCCAGCAGCGACGCCCAATGAGCCAGCGATCCAACCGACAACCGGCCCGGCCTCCGCCCGCTGCGGTGTCAGCATGGTGCTGCCCAGCAGAGCGGCAAACAGCAGATTACGCCTCATAGCCCACACCCCAGATTGCCAGCACCTCAGAGACAGCCTGCGGGCTGAGCGTTGTGACCCCCTGCAGCCCCTTGCAGCCCCAGGCAGATCCAAGCCAGATCGCGCCGCAGGGAGAGGACCGCCCACCCGGATCCCGCAACATCAGCACAGCCGCATCGCCTGGCTGGGGCGTGTCCACACGCGGCAAACCACCAATGGTTGCCAGGCAGGCCTCAACCGCCATGACTGGGTCGCGCAAAAAACCGGTTTCCCGTTGGCACGATCCACGACTGTCATAGACACCCCGGACCGCCGCCGCCGGATCCCGACCCGTCACCCGCATCACCCAGTCCGCCAGACAGAGCATGCAATCCGTTTCGCCCCAGATGAACGGCCTGGCAGCCCATCTGTGCAGTTCTTGGTAAAGGGGCGTCATCCGAACAGCTTCTCTTCTTCAAAATCAGTAGTGGGCATGAATTCCAGCGATGGGTTTGACTTTCCGATCAGCTTGGCGTGGCCTTCGGTGTTCAGCACAATCCGGCGCGAGGCCCGGCGCTTTTCGGTCCAGGCTTCAAATCCAAGTGAGATCGATCGGTCCTGCGCGCCGCTGGCCGATATCCCAAGGGTCCGCATGGTGCGCTGCATCCATTGGACAGGAGGCACCTTGGGCGCATAAAACTCTGCCATGGAGCTGATGGGCTGCACCAGGAAGGTGATGGACCGCCCCTCAATATAGGTCAGACCAAGGGCGCGCACCTGGGTGATCAGATCATCCGCATCCGGATCCTGGAAATAGGACAGGGTAACATTGCCCTCTGGCGCCTGACCTTCCCTGGCACTGCCCAGACTGGAGACACTGACCAGCTGGGTGCCAAACCAGCGGTTGCCGTCTGTATCGACAAAGACACCGTCAGTGCCGATGATGAACCGAGCCGGACCATCCGGGGTGTCGATCTCGCACAGGTCAAGAGCCCCGTGGATCGCTCCATCGAGGTCATAGCCTTCCGGGAAAAAGCTCATCGGTTCAAAACCTCACGGAAGTTTAAACGCAGGCGCGCAACCAGGTCGATATTGTAACCAGCCTGCCCCATGCCATCCTCCACGGCTTCAAACAGCCCTTCCCCTTCCAGCTTTAAGATGTCACCAGCTGTGATCGCGGTCCGCAACGGCATTTGAACGCCGATGTCATAGGACCCCGGTGAGACCTCAGAGACCCATGTCACCAAAAACGGCCAAAGCTTGTGGCTCATGATCTGGCCAACAACTGGAGCAACCTCGGCGTTTTCCACCCGGATTTGCACAGCCCCAGCCGCCGCATCCGCCGCCGCAAAACATGCGGGCTCAGAGGCAAAGCCAACGCCCGAGGCAAAAGTTGCTCCACCTTCAAACGAGGTCCCAGCGGACGGAGCAGACGTAGCAAAGCCAACCGGATCAACCATGGTCAGCCGATAGATCCCCACTCGGCCCTGCGCCTGTGCCCGGATCGCCCGCCACTGCGCGATGGCGCTTCCCTGCAGCACGATGCTCGGCGAGCCAACCCAGCGGGGAAAACGATTATAGACCACCGATGTGCCGCCGCCAGTGTCATTTCCGGGTGGTTGTCCACGCCAGTCGACATCCCAGTTCGTATCCACCAGGTGCAGGAAGTCTGCCGGGAGAGTAACAATCGGGCGCTGCATCAGCCCTTCCTTTTCAGATGAGATTGCAGGTTCGCCGTGGTTTTGCGGTCCTGCATTTGCATGGCGGCTCCAGCCGCATGGGCCGAACTCCGATCGGATATTCTCTCAACAGCTCCCTGCCAATTGCCGTCCTGGTCGATAAACATACGCACGTCCATGACGCCACCGCCGCCAAACATACCCTTTGTCTGCTGGGCATTACTCACTTGCGATCCGCGTGGCAGGTTGACCAGTTCCGGCCCCCGTTCTCCCACCATGGCCAAGCCACCGGGCGCCGAGAAAGTACCATTGGCAAATCCGGGGATGCTGGGAAACAAAGAACCAAACAGCGATTCAAATGCCTGATTTGCAAACATCGTCGCCAGGCTGCCGGCCACATCGCTCACAGCATCTTTCAGGCTTTTCGCCCCGGTCACCATCCCGGCAAAAGCAGATTTTGCTGAGGACTTTACACTCTGCAGTCCTTTGGCCAATTCACTAACCGCGTCCTTAGTCTTGTTGACCCCGCCCGTTCCACCGTTCCCTAGATTGCCCAGGGCCGTGTTGAACCTGCCTGCCGCATCAGATGCACCATCCGTTTCTTCGCGCGCCTTTCGGAATGCCTCTCGCAGCGCTTCGATGCTGCTCAGCGGGCGCTCTGCTGCCCGCGCCAATGCATCCGCCCGCGCACGGGCCTGATCTGCGGCACCAAAATGATCTTCAGATGATTGCGATGTTTCATAAGACCCCGACCGGGCCGCCACCGAGGCACCGTGTAAATCCAGCGCCACATCCCCGAGGCCCGGAACATCCTTTACCGCTCCGGCAAGGTTGCGCAGAAACGTCGACCAGCGGTCCTGCAAGGTGGCCAGCATCGATAGAAACCCACCTGCCACCGTGTCCCAGGTCGCATTCAGCGAAGCCCCCATGGATGACGCCCCTGCGCCCATGCGGCTCCAGACCTCTGCCGCCACTTCTTTCAACAGCGCCAGCGCATTACCAAAACCACCGGCGCCTTTAACCAGTCGGGTGAGCTGATAGACCAACTCGCCAGCGCCGACGATTAGAATGCCGATACCCGTGGCAATCAACGCACCCCGCAGAAACAACAGCGATCCTGACAGGGTGGCCGTGGCAACCCGCGCGGCAATCAACGCCCCGACATAGCGCGCACCGAAGCCAGAGACCGCAACCGCCACATAAGTCATCAGCCGCTGAATATTATTGGCCAGCCCGTCGATCACCCCGCGCAGGGTTCCGCCCTCGCGCAGGCTTTCGGTCATGGCAGTTGCCATCTGACCCAACGCCGGGACAATCTCTAACGCGAGCTGTTGCGCTAGATATCGCCCAACCAGCGCCAGTCGAGAAATCGCATCATTGGCGCTCTCAATCTGCGCCGCATCAACGCTGCTGACCGCCAGGCCGTAGTCTTCAATATCCTGGCGCGCACTGCGGATGGCGTCACCGCCATTGATCATCAGCAGGACCATTTCCCTGTTGCGCACACCAAGGTCGCGCAAGACAGCTGAGGCCTCACCAGTGGTCAGCCCGAGGGCCTTCACCCGGTCCGCAATGATCGCCAGCTTCTCATCAGCGTCGGTGCCCGACAGATCCTCCACCGACAGGTTCAGCGCTTCCAGCGCCCGCTGGGCGTTGCCCGAAACACCAATGGCTGCAATCTCACGATCAATGGTCTGAATGTCATTGGTCAGGCTAGACAGGCTAACCCCCGCCTCATCAGCAGCCAGCTCCAAGGCCCGAAACCCACCGATTGATGCACCAAGACGGCGGGCAGATTTCGCCGCCTTGTCAAGATCCCGCGCCCCGGCAAGGGCCATTGCAGAAATGGCAGTGCCTGCCGCAGCCGCCACCATGGCAACCGCGACAAACTGTTTTTTCATCGCAGCCAGCGGGGATTTGACCCGCTTGGCACCCCGCTCGAATTTGGCACTATCGAGCCCCAGATTTACCCGCAGGGCTCCAATAACAGATTTTGACATTGCAGCTCCTTTGCCCCCCAGGCCTGCGCCAGCGTTTCGCACATCGTCTGCAGGTGCTCTGGCGATTGTGGATTAACCGGGCTTTCACCCACAAATTTTGAGAAATCAGGCATGGTTTCCGCCCGCGTCAGCACCGCTGTGTGCCATGCCAGCCAGCCACGATCCTTGTGTTCCCGCTCCAGGCGCGCGCTGGCCCCCTTCATTTGCGCCAGGTACAGACGCGACGTCAGCGACCAGAACCCCGCCGGGTCAAACCCGGCAGACACGTAGCTCTCCAACATGTCGAGAAAGTCTAGCCGGTTCGGTTCCCCGACTTCTGAGCGTTTCCCAAGTCACCCGCCTCAGCTGCGGTCGGGCTTGCTGCAGCCAACACATTCGCAACGATTGCAATATCCTCGCTCATGACATTACCGGCATCCTGCAAGGTCGCATCAGGGTGGTGCTGCTTCAGGAAAGCGTGAACCATGTGACGGAGATTGGCGATCGAAACCCCACCCTCTTCCGCCTTCTCGAAAGCGTCCATAGCATCCTTGCCAGTTGCCGCTTCAAACTCTGCCATGGCATTGAAATCGCAGACCAGCGTCCAGATCTTACCATCAATGGTGATCGTAACTTCGCCTTTGAAACGATTTCCCATTACATCACCGCCAGAACTGGCTTGCCGGATAGCTTCAGCGTCAGCGTTGCCGTCATCTTGTCATTCACCAGTTCGCCGTATTCCAACCCGGTGATCACGGCCTTAAATGTCAGAGTTGTGGTCTCATCTGGGAACGTGATCTGGCACCACTTTTCGCCCAGCTCAAACGCGGTATCGAGCGTCGCTGCCACTGACGGCGCAAAGTTGAGGCCAATCTTTGCCTCGCCGCCTTCCTTCATACCAGGGAAGTATTCCTTGTAGCGATCGGGGCTTTTCAGATGCGTCTTATCGACCGCATCCCGCGATTTGCTCGGCGGCGTGATGCCAGTGACACCAATGATCGCCGGGAATGGTCCGGCCTCTGCATCCGCCATCCCGAAGGTGGAATTATAGCCAATATCGGCGTCTAGTTCAGACATTGCTGCTTCTCCAATTTGTCAGAAAATCCATGGTCACGCGGAACGGCCTGTCGGCCTCATTTGCCCCGCGCTCTGTGTTGTCCCGCCTGGCGTCCAAAAAGATCCCGCGAAACCCGTCTTGCCGATAGCCGTCCAGCACCAGGCCCACGGCCTTGGCCAAATCTGCGGCATCTGCATAGTCCTCGGCGTAGCAGTCCACCTGCACCCGCCCACGCGACAGCCCATCTGATCCGGTCAGGGTATGCCCTGCGACATCCCCGATCAGATGCATCAGGATGGCCGGATATGGGTCATCTGGCAGCCGCGCGCCCCAATCAATTCGCCCGCCGCAAAACGCGGTGACGGTCGGCGCCCCCTGAAGGATGGCGCGAAATGCCCGTTGCATGATTTATCCTTTCGCCGCGATGCGCGCAGCCTTCCGCTCAGCCCGCGCAATCGAC
The DNA here is from genome assembly GCF_030285785.1 of Parasedimentitalea psychrophila. NCBI lineage: Bacteria > Pseudomonadati > Pseudomonadota > Alphaproteobacteria > Rhodobacterales > Paracoccaceae > Parasedimentitalea > Parasedimentitalea psychrophila. The sequence goes on from NZ_CP127247.1 coordinate 4,555,164, forward strand.
TTTTCAATCTCGGCCCACAGTTCTTTACTCAGGCGCTCCAGCATCGCTTTTTGATCGCGGTCCCAGGCAGGCCGGGCAAATGGCTGTGGCGGCATCGCCCCAACAGATCGCCCCGTCTCCTTGTGGAATCGCGGCCCGGTTCCGAATTCGACCAGATGCGCGTGGCGACCTGACAGATTGTAGTCAGCACCCACGAACATCTCGACGCTGGATCTGTCATCCCGAACAGACTTTCGGTGAACCCCAGCTTGATTTTTGCTCAGCTTAGACCCCACGACGATGGACCCTTTCAGGTTCCCGGTTGGCCCCTTCGGAGCATAACTGTTCATCAGGTCCGCTGTTGGCTGCGCCGCCTTCTTGAGCGCTCGACGCAGCACGCCTTTACCCGCTGCCTTGCTTATCTGGTCCAGCGCTTCTTCAAGCTCGCTGAACCCTTCCAGCTTCATATCGATACTCATATGCCTGCCTTCGCGACGGCTGTGATCTCCAGCGTTCGGCGGCGACCCTGCCCCGCCTTGATGCCGGTGATTTCATAATCAACGCCTTCGCATTGCAGGCGATGTTTTGGCGTTATGCTGGATGCGAGAACGCCACAGCGCACCACAAACCGAGATGTGATCCCGGCTGACACCTGACCCGATCGCCATTTTTCACTGACCTGCTCATCAAACCGATCCATCCAGATGGGATCACCAACAGGCGCAGTGGCTTCCTTGCGGCGCAGCCCGTCATCACTCATTGAAGGCGCCAGAACCTGAACTTTCAACCGCACCGATCAGCTCCCGTTAAATTCGCAAGGACGGCGATATCGCTGCTGGCGGATCAGCGCCCGAAACCCAAAGGACAGGCGCGGCGGGTTCGCCGGGTCCTCAACGGCAATCCCAGCCTCAAACCATTCTTTCGTCAGCAAAATTACCGCATGGCGCATTGGCGCAGCTGCGGCAACATCCGGTGCATGGCCCACTGTAGCCACCAGGCGCAGAGTCTCCGCACCTGTCGGCAGCGCCTGCCTCAGGACCAGCTGCGGCTCATCTGCCTGTCGGGAAAGACGGTATTTTGAGGCGTCCAGCGCCACCAGACCAGCATCAGGATCTTCAATCTCAACACTGGTGATCGAGACCACCGGCATGCAAGGGAACCACCATCGGCTCCAGTCGCCAGCCGGAATATAGAACGCAAATTCCAGTGGTGAGAATGGGCGGCCAGTGGCAGTGACAACAACCTGTTGCGCGGCCACCAGCAGCAATGCAATTGCGGCGTCATCGTCCGCATCGCAGTCCACCATGTGAACGGACCGCTTAAAGCCTTCAACGGAAACCGCCTCCGGGATTGCTTCTTCACCGATGTATTCCACTGCGCCGCCCCCTCTCGATTACGTCTTTGCGCCCTGCTTAGGCGGCTCGCCGCTGGTTTTTTTGCCATCGGTTTTTGCCTTGGTGTCAGCGGGTTCCGCTGTTGCGGACAATGCGGTCTCACGACTGGCCAGGTCGGCCTCGCGGGTTGCCAACGCCGCTTCACGATCGAACAAGACCTGCTCCTGCTGGCTGAGGGAGTTTTCGCGTTCATCCAGCGTCTGCGACCGGCCCTGCAATTCGGTGCGCGCCTGATCTACGATTTCCTGCACTTCGCGGGTGTCCACTTTACCAATGAGGACAGATTTGCCCGCGTCCGGATCAGCGGCATCGCCCATCAGTTTGGCGACCTTGCCTTTGCCCTCGCAAAGTTTTCGCGCCACATCCGCTCCAAAAGCGGCGGTGTCGCCCTTGTTGTAGCGGGAATATCCTTGGGTGAATTTCACCAGTAGTCGTGCCATGTCCTGGCCTCCGTCATTTGAGAATGGAAAAGGGCGGCCCGTCAGGCCGCCCGTGTCAGGTCAGGGGGATTACAGACCCCAGCTGGTGCCGGTCAGAACCGAGATGGCTTCATCATGGGCCGGGGCCAGATCGTGGCGAGACACCGCCCGCATCAGCGTCAGGTCACGCTGGAATGCCGAAACGGTGTCGCCGCTGGTATCGACAAAGGATGCTTCACTTGAGGACGCGATGCGAATGTCCTGATCGTCGCCGATCATAATCTCCGAGAAGTCCGCAAAAGTGATTTCAGTGTCATTACCAGTGCCGAGGTTGTTCGGCACCTGCGAGGTCGTCTCAATCGGATAGCCAAACAGCATATTGCTGGCCTCGATCGACGGGAACATCTTAGTTCCAGCTGCATTGATCAGGCTGGCCAGGAAATGTTTCGTCGCCCCCCGCATGATCCAACCGCATCGCATCATCGGCACATTGGTATCTTCGACCACGCTGACCATCCAGCGCAGCTTGGCCTCCACAACGGACGGAGTGTTGGCAATGGCGGATTGCTTGTGACCGGCCAGGCACCAGTTCAGCAGACCTTTGGGCGTGTTGCTGGTGCCGTCACCGCGCAGGAAGGCCAGATCTTCGCGCAGCGCCATATAGTTCAGCAACAGATCGCGCACCATGACACCAATGCTGGCGCTGGAATGCGCCAGAAGCGCGTTGCCGAGCGGCACCAGAGCGGTCAGGGTTTTGAAATCCTGATCGACATTGTCAAAGCTCGGCTCGCTTTCGACAATCGGGGCGTTCTCACCGATATAGCCAGCGGTCGGAGCGGTTGCCACCCGGCCATGGCGCAACTTACCTGCGGGCATGTCATGGACAACTGCACCGAGTTTGCGAACCACGACCTTGGGTTTCAGCAATTCGATCAGAACATTGCTCTGAGGACGCGGGATCAACACGCCGCCGGCGCTTTCAGTTGCCCCCGACAAAGTGGCCGCAATCTGGCTGTGCCCCTGTTCTTCCAGAAGGGTCGCGGCCTTGTCTTTGTCGCCCCGGGAATTGGCCAGAGCCGCCACCATCAGGCCGGTATCAGCGCCCTTGAGATCCGCATTGGCTGGCTGTGCAGGCAAAGAACCACCGCCACCCGTGCCGCCATCAAGTTCCGAAACGGCAGTGGAGGCTTTTGCGGCCTCGACTGCCTCGGCCCGTTTTACCCGCACCTGCAGTCCCTCGAATTCTTTCTGAGCCGCAGTAAACTCAGCAACTGCAGTGTCGATTGCGCTGGCCTCGGCGGTGCCGCTGGCTTGCAAGTCCTCGATCAGTTTGGCCGTGGTTCCCATAGTGTCCGCCGACGCTTTCAGCATGCGGCGCAGATCATTGATATCCATGGTTGTTTCTCCTGTTCTCATGGAAGGCTGGCAATTGCGCAGCCCAAAGACCCCGCCGCAAATGCGCAGGGCAAAACACTCAGCAGGTGCTGGTGAAATCAGATGTTGGCTGTCGCCTGCGCAGCTGCTGCTATGGCAGCATAGGCGCTGGATTTGGGGCGTGGCTTGGGCGCATATTGCCCGCCGATCCGCCCCATGAATTCGGCCATGGTCTCGACGCTATTACACAGGCCACGCGCCAGGGCGTCATCGCCCCAGAACACATCGCCGCCGTCGCGATTGCTCTCAGTGCGGCTCATGCGCCCCGGTAGATCCTCAACGCCAATACCGCGCCCTCGCGACACGTCAGCCAGAAATTCGGCTTCCATTTGATCCAACCGCAGCTGCGTCAACTCTTTGCCGTGATCGCTGGACAGGTCCGGACGCTTGGCCCCGGCATGGGCCGAGGTCTGAATGAATTCCTGATAGCCCCCCATGCCCGGCTGCATTGGTTGCACCGCCGTGGTCATAGTGCCGACAGACCCAACCCAAGACCCTGGCGTCAGGGCAATGTCACTGCACTGGCTGGCCAGCCAATATCCAGCCGAGGCCGCCAGTGGATGCACCAGAGCATGAACCGGCTTGGCCGCTGCGGCCTGGCGAATGGCTTCAACCGCGCCCTGAATACCCAGAACGGCGCCGCCGGGGGTGTCGTAAATCATCACGGTGGCCTGCACCTCATCGCTGGCCGTGATCGCGCCCATGGTTTCCACAAGCCCATGATAGGTGGCCCAGCCGAGGTATCTTTCCAGCATCGCTGAATTGGGCGTTATGATGCCGCGCACCGGCACATAGGCCACGCCGCGATGAATGGCGAAGCGCTGGCCGCGCTCGATCGTGATCTCCTGCGCCGAGGTCTCAATCGCCATTGGTTCATGGGCGGCCTCTTTGGGCAAATCCATTTGCAACATGGGCAGGCCATGTTCTGCCGAAATGGCAAGTGGCGAGGCCCCGATCAGGGCGGCAATACTGGTGCGGCTCATTCCTCTTTTCCTTTCGGTGTCTTGCTGTCATCGCGAGTCATATTTGGCGCGGGGTTCAACTTGTCGTCACCTGCAGTCACAGGAAGCCCCAGCACCTTCTGGCCGTGGTTTGGTGTCATAAATGGCCCACCAACAGCCTTGCCGATGGCTTCGTATTGATCCTTGATCGTCGGCTGCAACAGCGCCCCAAAATCATGGCGCAAGAACATACCACGTTCCCGTTCCGCCCGGGTCAGCACCGTCATCTCTAACTGCGCCTCGGCCTGCCCAGACCAATGCAGCAGACAATCGGTCAGATAGTCGATCGCCTGTTGTTCGCCGTTGGCCTTGACGCCGTATTCCAGCATCTGCAATTTGCTCGGCGGCATCCGGTACAACGCGGCCAAAATCTCGCGGTCATACTTCAACGTGGCCAGGAGCTCTTGATCCGCAGCCGTGAGATCCAGACTTTTGATATCGTCATCGGGGCCAAGAACCGGCATGCCGTCTGAATCGGGCCGGGTGATTTGATCTTTAACCCGCCGGGCATTGCGCAGCCTGGCGTCGTCATCTTCGTAGTTATCGCCCAACTTGATAAACGCTTTGGCCATCGCCCCAGAAACCGATCGCGCCGCGGCGTCCTGTCCAGCGATCGCCAGACCAACACTCTCAGAGGCAACCTGCAAAGGTGATCGCCCGGTCCATCCGTCCAGCGCCATATAGCGCATATGCACCATGGACCGGCTCGGCACCCGGCGCTGCACCCCCGCCCCATCTTCAAAATCATAAAACCGTTCCCGCCCGGCCCGCAACATCGTGCAACCGCCCTGCGGTGCCAACTCGATCATTTCCAACTCACCGCCGCCGTCACGCGGGCTGTAAGCATAAGAATTGCCGCGCAGGGCCCAGGCATAGACAAGGGCAAACCGGGTCAATTTTGCAGGAACACCTGGTGCGGATTCCCGGTTCAGCAAATAGGCAGCGGGATGATCGCGAACCCGGACCTCTTGCCCGTCATCCTTGCGCTGATAGAGTTTCAGCGGCACCTTGGACAGATCACCGCCGATGTTATTGCAGCAGGCAAATATGGTGCCATTCTGTTCGGCCCGCTGCGGTGTCACCCGTGGCAGGCGTTTGTTCGGGCGTGATCCACCCCAGCCGATATCCTGCAGCCAAGGTTCGGGGTTCAGGGTGCCCGAGGTCTCAGCCGAGGCATCCATGACCGGCGGTTCAACCCGTGCCGCCACCGGCTCAACCTGCCCGGCGCGCGAAATGTCCAATCCAAAGAACTTCATACCACCTCGATTTCCCGTGCCTTGCGTTTCTGTTCGCCATGTTCAGCGCGTCCCAGCGCCATGATGGCGGCCACCGCCGCATCGATGCGGCCGGTGGATTTCTTCTTGTTTGGCTTCACGTTCTCGGCGGCATCCTCGTCGCGGTGAACATTGCCCACCTGCCAGGCCAGCACCGGGTTGCCACCGTGGCGGATCTTGTTTTCCATCACCCGTTCCTCAAACCGTTTCATCGGGTTTGACATCGACTGATAGCCCTGCCGATGCTCGACCATTGGAAAGCGGCGCTTGTCCAATTTGTCGGCCAGGTACTTCATGCCCCAGGGATCATAGGCCACTTCCTGCAGATCAAAATTCTGCCGGATCCATTCCAACCGGTTGGCCAATAGTTCTTCGTCAATCGTGCCGCCCTTGTGGACCTCCAGCCAGCCCTGGTCGCGCCAGCCGACATATTCCCGCTTTTCACTCTGCGCCCGCTGGATGAACCCCTTTGGACCCTCTGGCAAAAAGGTATAGGCGATCATGTAAATCAGCCCATCCACCGGCACCGCCACCACAATGGCCGTGGTGTCGATCTTGTTGGACAGGTCCAGCCCAACCCAGGCCTTGCGGCCATACAGCATGCGCGGATCAAACCGCGCGCAGGCCGTGCCCTTGTCCCACACATCACGGGCAATCCAGGTCTCTGCGCCCTCGGTCCACAGGTTCAGGTGGAACCGCTTGAAGTTCGGCATTCTCCCTGCGATCGCCTGCGCCTTTTTCAGAGTGTCCTGCATGGCCTGAACAGGTTTGCTTACCCCGAGGTTGGGATTTCCCATGGCCCAGAATTTCGGGTCAGCCGGATCACAGTCAGCAGGTGGTTCGGCAATGAAACCAAAGAATGAATCATCATCGACCGCGCCGCGCAAAACACTTTCACCGTAGTCCCGCAGCTCGCCGCACAGAGAGGCGCGGTCCTGCCCGGCAGTGGTAATCACCCAGTCGATCGGCTGGGCGCGGGCGATCATGCTTTCAACAATGGTGTCGGCCAGTTCGCGGTCCGTCCAGCGGTGCATTTCATCGCGCGCCAGAAAGCTCGGGTTGATCCCATCCGATGAATCACCGTCGCGGCTCAGACAGGCGATCAGCCCGTCTGTTCTGGAGGTCTCAATTGCTGTTCGAGACACATCCATAAACTGTTTTAGAAACGCCGATCGCTTGATCATCCGCTTCATTTCCTTGAACAGCAGCCCCGCCTGGTTCTTTGTGGTGGCGGCGCAATAGCCCTGCGGCGCCGCCTCACCATCAAACAGCTGCGTGAACAACATCGGCACCGCCGTGTCGGTGGTCTTGCCGTTCTTCTTGCCCACCTGGTGATAGGTGGACTGAAACCGGCGCAGCCCCGTTTCCGATCGCTTCCAACCAAAGACAGACCCATGGCGAAACTCTTGCCAGGGTTCCAGTTTTAGCGGCATCCCCGCCATTGGCCCGGTTGTGTGCTGCAGCATTCCACCCCAGCGAATGATCCGGCTGGCCGCCGCGCAATCAAAGTACAGCCCGCGATCGGCACCAGTTTCCAGATCCATCAAATGGCGCTCGCAAGCCATCCGCACCAGGTCTCCGGCAACGATATCTCCCTCAATTACTCCAGTGGCGTAGCGGGAAACCGGGTGATCAATCGGTTCCATTCAGCTGCTTCATCACGTCGTCAAACAAATCGCCCTGACCGCCGGTATCCAATCGTGCTGCATCAACCGGCGACAGTCCAAACAGCGCCGAGTCCCGGCGCATATTTCCCATCGCAGTTTCTTGCACCGCGACCGCTGGGTGGCGGCGCTTTTGATTACCGTTCCGGCCTTTTCCGGTTGAGTAATACAGACCCTCCAACGCCAGCTCATTGGTCGCGGAAATGAAGTTCGCAACAGAGGCGCAATAGGTTCCGAACTGGTATTTGTAGAGCAGTTCTAACCGCCCCTTTTTCGCCAGTTCAGGTGCCAACTCGTTCCAAACATCCCGTGCCAAGTTGCACAAGAAGCCTGGTGCCGTTGGGATTTCACGCTGAATATCCTCCTTCATCGGAACGACATTCTGAAGGTTTGGCTTTCTACCTTTCATCTAAATCCCTCCTTTCCAGGTTGGGTCTTTTACCCCAATTACGCGCTCGCGTTTTAAAAGGTTATGCCGCCGGTTTGCTGTCTGGAGCCTCTGTTTTTAGATACCCCCCCTTGCGGTGGAACACCTCATGGGCTGTTTTCCGGCTGTGACATCGATGGCAGAGAGCCTGCCAGTTGCTTCGGGTCCAGAACGCCTTCCGGTCGCCCTTGTGAGGCACGATATGGTCCACGTCGGTGGCCGGTTCTACCACGTTCAACTCTAGGCAATCGACACAGAGCGGGTTGTCCCGCAGGAATGCCTTGCTGGTGCGCACCCACTTTGGATCTGCATAGAGACGTCGGGCCATGATGGCCGCTGGCGAGGTCTGCGCCTTGGCCCGCTGTTGTTTCAACCGAGCCTTGCGGCGCTGTTCATGCTCATCGCAATGAGACAGGCCAGGCGTCGATAACTCTTCGCAGCCAGCAGCTACACAAACCTTGAGCTGCGCCATGATCCCACCAACAGTTTTTGAAAGCCCCAACGCAAAAGCGCCCGCCGGTTTCCCGTGGGCGCATTTGGTGATGATATGGAATTACTTGCATGCTGATGGACTAATGGTCAAGAGACAATGTAAACATCAACCCTGATCAGTAATTCTCCGGGTGCCAAAGTGAACAATAGTGAAAGATCAAATTTGGCAGATGAGCCTCAAAGTACAAAACCCGCGAGTCGGAAGACACACCTTCCGATCGTAGCATGGTAAAATCGATCTCGCATTTTGCTGAAATTATGAAATAATAAGACTGAAATAGGCCTTTTTTCTGACTGTGAATTAGTTGAGTACATCTGTGAGAACTCTGGTCGGTAGACCAAAGATATTTTTCGTTGTACCTTTTCCACGTCAAGTAATGTGCGACTGGGGCCTAGACCAATATGGAAAAATTTCTAGAAAAGAACTTTGGTGAACTTGTTGACTTCTTCCCGCTGATGACTGCGATGATTTTCGGGGAAGGAAGGAAGTCGTATCGCGTGATGTTGAAGGACAATCAACGGGCTGCAAAGTTCTTCCTTCTATCTAACGTACTTTATGCGATCACAGTCTCTATGCCTAGTGGATTTGATAGCGAAATCACGCTGCAAATATTTGTTGTATTTCTATTTTTTGGCTTCAGCGTTATACTTTTGAGTGTATTAGCCAACGTTGCAACTGGTAGAATTTGGGGGCTCACTTCTGGTGCAGGATACTCATTTCGCCTATTGTGCTATTTTTCGGGTGTAGCAATTGCTGTATCAGGTATTCTATCATTTTCTCTTGTTTCTACAAACATTGCAGCTGGCATGTTGCTCAGGGAGTACCCTGAAAACCTTCAGCTATTTGGGGTCGTGAATTTTTCGCAAAATGCGATAAAGGTATTGGTCGAAGTTGTGTCTATTTTGTTTTTCCTGCTATTCACCTATCGTTACTATCGATTCTTACTGCACTATTACAAGCCTGCATCTAGAATATTATTCTGCCTCACAACTATAATTGCATATATTGCCGTGATGATTCCGGCATTTATAATTTCTCTTGTCGTATTTAATGTGTTTGGGTTTGATATTGAATTTGTTCTGTGGGCGGTTGAAGATGTGTTTAGACAATATTGAATGTACATTCTACAATTGTACATCCAAAAGGAAATGCCCCGATTGGGTGGGTGTTATTTCAATCTAGATCATGCGATGGTATCCTGCGTTAGTGTGTAGAATCAGCCATTCTCTGAAACGTTTGATCAGCTGCAATCTGAAGCGAGCTGATCAATTCACCCTTAATTGCCCACCCATGCGCTCGCAGCACATCACTCAGCGTCTTGTCTTCCAAGCACACCATATCGACCAATCGCCGATCAGTGATCGAGACCCGCGAGCCGCGCTTTGATGGGCGGATGCGCCGCACTACCATGGCCGATCCAGTCCCAATTCGGCGGCGCAGCAGTTCAATCTCCTCCCGGTCTCGCAGCACCGCATCGATGAACCCACCACCCTGGCCACCGCCACCACCAAGGCTTTCGTGCGAGGAACATTTGATGCCGGCACTTTCATACCGCTCCACTAGGTCGCGGTAATGCCGCCCCATCTGTACCTGCCCAGGCGAGAATGGCGACGGCTTATTGTGCCGCGCAGCCTTGGCCGCCATCACATCAAAAGCATCGGCGCGTTGGATGGCCGAGCGGCCACGATAGCCTGCCGGTTTGCTGGAATAGCCCTCGGCGCCCTCTGGATACAGCTGCTGCGGCTGAAACACCCGAAACGCGCCACGCGCTGGAGCTTCGGGGATTTCAGGACCACATTCGGGCGGCACATGACCCGCCGCTTTGACCGCATCTATTCTGACGCGCTCAGCTTCCAGCCGCGCCGAACCATCGGGCGAGACGATCACAACCACCGCATTCATACCTGCACCTCGCTCTGCGCCATGACGGCAATGTCCTGACAGCGCTGGATTGCGGCGCGGCGGCGGTCACGCCATTGCAGATCCTCCTGGTTCAGCTGGTCACCGCGCGACAAACGCATTTCAACATCCCGCAACCGCCGCACTGCATCATCAGCTTGCGTCTTAATCTGCGATACCGACCACCGACCTGGCCATTTTCGTTCCGCCTTTATCAGTGCCAACAACTCAGGCGCCCACAGCCCCTCCAACGCAGCACGCCCCACCGGCGCCGCAAAAACAGCCCGCTGCAACGGCGAGGCATCTTCCTCGGGCGTTTGGATCTGGCGCGCCCATTCAAGGATCTTGTTGGCAATCGGGAACCGGTCCGCGCCCTTGCCACCGGGATTAGCTGCAACCACTTCGGCCAGCGCCTGCAGATTGATGCCCGACATATATGCAAGCATCTTGCACAGATCATCGACCATGGCTTCAAACTGCGCCTGTCGCAGGGTCGATGGCCGCGCCAACCCGCGCCGCTGCAATGGTACAATCAGGTGTGACATTACCCGCTTCTCACCTGCAGCCTGTTCTATCGCATCCATTTTCTGCCCTCACTCTTTCTCAGCAATTCCGACTTATCCACAGGCAGGACCGCTGCTGTGTCGCGCAACTGTCCTGCTGTCTTGTTATGTCCCTGTCTGTGTCCCTGTCGTGCAGGACAGTCCAAGACTGTCCGAGACTGTCTTAAAGTGTCTTTCGGACAGTCTCGGACAGTCATGCCCGTCCCTGACCGCGCATCCGTCCCAGATCGAACATATGATCTGACCAGGCGCGCATTGCCCGCTCGATCCACTCGCCGCCGCGATAGCTGCAGCCCTCTTTGGTCAGCCATTCATCCATCCAGCGCACCGCGGCATCGTTCTTGGCCAAGTCAACCTGATAGCCTGCCACGGTGACCCGTAGGCGCTGCAGCCGTTTGGCTGTATTGGCCGCCTCATTGCGGGCGCGGTTGTCCTCTTTGCGGGCAATGGCCTCATTCAGGGATTTCAGCACCATCGGGTGCATCAACCGGATCTCGCCCCCCTCACAGAGGCAGCGCCTCCACTTGTGCAGCGGCCCATATTCAAGCGCACACAGCGCCTTAAAATGGGAGGCATCGATGAATATCATCTTTGCCAGCGCATCCATATCATCCGGCAAAGTGCCAACAGGTGAATGGTCATAAGCAATGTTGGTGAGATCGAAATACAGCGCCCGGCACTCTGGTGTGCCCTTCAGGCGCATGTCCGAATTGAGCCAACGGCGGCGCTCCCAGACCATGAAATAGTGACTGTCCAGCCGGTCATCTGACGTCAGCGGATATTCGGGCAGATCATCGACCGACACCGGCTGCACATACTGCGTTCTCTGCATCATGCCATCCTCCGTTGATTGCCAAATTCCATCAAACCGCCGGTTTCTGAACAAGGGCCGGTCATGCCGCCCGGGCCAATTCAGCTGCGAAATACGCTGACGCGTCGGGGTCGGTCAGCATGACCAACAGGGCGATATGGCTAGTTGGCGCGGTCACAGCCCCCCACCAGTTCAATGCGGTCTGGAAACTGACATCGCAAAACAGCGCCACTTCACGCGGACTACGGAACCGGGATCTGAAATATCCCGACCACAAATCAGGCGCGTTGGATTTTAGCCAATAGGGGTCAAATTGATTTGACCAAGAGTTTCGCTGCTGATCTGCGCCAGTATCGGCACATGAAACAACATTTTTTACAACAATGGTCAGATATGGAGGTCTCATGCGGCGTCCTTTCCATTAGCTTCAGGGTGCCCCTTAAAAAGGTGCTCCGGGACATCGAGGCCTCTCGCATTGCAATATTCTCGGACCACCCAAAACCAGTGTGCTGGAAACAAACCAACACGCTTGGCCCGAGTAACCAGCTGAACCGACAAGCCCGTTTCACGCTGAAACTGACCGCGTCCAGCAGACTCAAGAAAGTCCGCAACAGATTGTGTTCTATTCCCTGCTCTCATAACCACACTTCTACGCAATTTGCGTATTTTGTAAATACGCAAATTGCTCAGTGCCGTCAATCAAGCAAAACGATAGAATGCACTCATGCTTGAAGATCAAGAAGACGACATTGAAGCCGTAGCGGCACGCCTGAAAAGGGTGAGGGAAATCCTTGGGTTAACCAAGAAAGAATTTGCCGAGCGTGCCGATATGACAGAGCAAACATATGGTCCATTTGAAAATGCCCGCCGTGAACTGTCGCTGAACGCGGCGAAAAAGCTCAGAAAACGCTATGGCTTACCTCTAGAGTTTACGTATTTCGGGAAAATTGAAGATCTACCGACCAGGATCTCTAAAGATTTGTGATCTAGTCCCTCGGTGATATCTACCCAGAAATCCAGTGGTAGACCGGACAAACAACGCGCCAACTTCAATAGACGAAGATGCTCATATTCGTTCATAACTTCTAATCCTGACGTTGAAAGAAAATTACGTTCGCGCATTCCTACGCATGGATGCTTAGATGGCCACTAAAGAGCAATCTACTAGCTCCCAACATTGGGATCTCATCGTTTCTTGCATAAAGTTAAAACTAAACAATTTGCTTACTTTTGCACTTGACCTACGCAATTTGCTTAGTTTAAGCATTGCTGTATCAACCGATGGAGGTAAAGATTCAAGATCTACCCAAGGAGACTATCTCCTCGCCCCGCACAATCGTTTCGCGGCCCGAGGACTACCTGGACAACCCCGCCCTGTTCATGGCCGCCTGGGCCGTATTGAAGGCCGCACGCGGTCAGGCGTTTGACCCAGCCCGCCTGCGGGCTGCGCATTTGATCGATCGCCCGGAACCGACGCCAGAACCAAACAATCTGGACCAGACGCTGGACCGAGTTGCTGCCAAAACCCGCGCAATCGCACAGGCCAAGGGGCATGCACTGCCTCCAGCGGCATAGGGGAGTGACCATGTTCCAAACCCTCGCTAACCGATTTGCGGACACGCTGGCTGCCCTGCCCCTGGACGAACGCCGCGACGCGGTCGCCTGCGCGGTGATTGAAACCGGCGGGGACTACCCATTTCAGGTGCCATATCGCGCTGCGCTCGAGATCCAGCTGCATGGCACCGCTGCCATTGGCTGGACAGAGGATGAGGCGATCCAGAATTGGATCGACAGCGCGCAGCGCCCGGCCGCCGGCATCCAAGCCACCGAACCTCCCATGGTGCCCGAACCAGCGACCTGCAGCTAGGGCATCCACTTGGCCGGGGGTCACTTGCCCCCGGCCCTTTTCCCCACACCGGCGCGCTGCGGCCCGCCACAGGGGGGGCGCAATTCCACTCACGGACTTTACCAACCGCGCCCCCGCCAATTTCACGGATCGGACCAGATGCCAGGATCATCCAAAACCCCGTTCGGCGACCTGCCCCCTGCCCAACAGGCAGGCATGCTCTGCAACGAGCCCCGGTTCGCTGATTTCCTGCGCAAGGTTCACCAGTTCCCCGGCGAACCGCGCGCCTTTGTCATTGGCTGGTGCAATATCGTCAGCAGCCGCGACGTGGGCACCGATCAGCGCGCCGCCCTGCGCTTTCAACACCTGCGCTCAGACTACGACGCCTGGCGCGGCGCCATCCCCAAGCCCGCCGCCACAAACCCATCCAACAAAGGAACCTAAGAGGACGCCATGACCAGCAAACCCCATGACATGAAAACGATCGACCAAATCCTCTCACTGCCCGACAGCGGCGAATTTCTGATGGAGGTTCACGACAAACACGAGTCGCTGATCAAATCGATGGATGATTTTGTCGAGACCAATAGCAAAGAGGCAACCGGCAGCTTTACCATCAAGCTGAATTACAAACTGGATCGCGCCGGCATGTTTCAGATCGCCGCCAAATGCGATGCCAAAGAGCCCCAGAAACCCGCCGCCACTGCCGTTGCCTGGCAGGGTGGAGAAGGCCGGATCACCCCCGCCAACCCTGCGCAGTTGAAAATGGAAATCCGGGATGTTTCGCCGGGTGAAACCGAACTGCGCACCGCAGGCTAATTCCTTCAACTCAATTCCAAGAGGACAATCATGGAACACCCAGAAGTTCAAAATATCGCTGAAACAATGCGCCAGACCGTAGAGCAGCTTAGTAAAGCTGAGCCGATTGACACCAACGCCGATCGCACTGACCTGTCAGCCGCGCACCTGTTGAGCCTTCCCAAAGGCCGCACGGTCGCGGACGTGACAGAGCAGATGCGCAAGGCCGCAACCCACCTGAAACCAGCGCAAAAGACCGGCACCGCCAAATTTGAAACGCTGGACAGCTTCATTGACTGGACCAATCGCTTCAAAGGCGATGAATCGGTGGTGTTTGCCAACCAGTCACGCCAGCAACCATCGCTCACCAGCGTTATTGATTACCACCCAGAAAGCGCCCCGCAGCTCGATCCAAAAACCGGCGATGCAAATGCTCGGTACTGCCGCCACCGCGGACTCTACAAATTCCCGGTTTCCGAGGAATGGAAGATCTGGAATGCAGTCGCCCAAAAGACCCTGGCCAAATCCGAGCTGGGAGAATTTATCGAAGAACACGCCAAGGACATTATCGATCCCTCCCCGGCCTTGCTGGGCAGCGGCAAACCAGAAAATGCGGAGCCCTGGGAAAAGCCCCTGATCGAGGTCGCCGCCAAGCTGAAGGGCCGCTACGGCCAGTTTGCCCGCCTGATGGAAATGTCCCGCCATCTGGAGATCTATGTGAGCAGCAATCTGATCACCAAGCGCAACCCGGACGACGGCACCGTGCAAATGTCATTCGAGAATGAAAACAAGGACGCCGAGGGCAAGCCGCTCTCCATCCCAAATCTTTTCCTGATCGCCATCCCGGTATTTGACCAGGGCGTCAACTATCGCCTTCCGGTTCGGTTCAGCTTCAAGAAAAACGGCTCTGCGGTCTCTTTCCGGCTGACGATTTATAACCCTGAAGCGGCATTCTATGACGCCCTGAAAGAGGCTGTGAACACCGCCCAGGAAAAGACTAAGTTGCCCACCTTCTACGGCTCCCCCGAAACCCCCTGATCGGTCGCTCTGACTGATACCCCCGCCGCCGTAATCCCTTGGCCGGGTGGCGGCGGGGTCTCTGATCTCTCTCTGTGGCCCTTCTCGATCGAAGGGCCAGCGACGGAAACCAGGAGGACGCCATGAAAGCCCTACGCGTATTAGTCGGCTGCGAGACCTCGGGCGAGGTTCGTCGCGCATTCCTCGATCGAGGACACGACGCATGGTCCTGTGATCTGCTACCTGCCGACGATCGCAGCAACCGCCACATGCAATGCGACGTGCGAGATGTGCTGGATGATGGCTGGGATCTGCTGGTGGTGATGCACCCGCCCTGCACTCGGCTGTGCAACAGCGGTGTGCGCTGGCTGCATACTCCACCACCGGGACGCACCAAGGCCGAGATGTGGGCAGAGCTGGATGATGGCGCCGCGTTGTTTTCTGCCTGCTGGAATGCGCCAGTGCCGCGCGTAGCTGTGGAAAATCCGGTGATGCACAAACACGCCAAGGCGCTGATCGAGAATTTTCAGCCCGCCGCACAGACCGTACAGCCGTGGTGGTTTGGCGAAGAGGCGTTCAAGGGCACCGGCCTTTATTTGCGCGACCTGCCACCCTTGGTCGCTACCAACCGACTGACACCACCAAGGCGCGGCACTGATGACCACAAACGCTGGTCAGCGATCCACCGAGCCCCGCCCGGACCTGACCGGTGGAAAACCCGCTCTAAGACATTCACCGGCATTGCACTCGCGATGGCCGATCAATGGGGTAGCTATGCAATGGAGGATCTGGCCGCATGACACCTGCCCGACCATATACGCCTGACCAACTGGGCGAGCGCTGGCACTGTTCTGGTGAAACCGTGCGTCTACTGGTGAAAAGCGGGGCCTTGCGCGGATTCCGCGTTGGTCGCATGATCCGGATACCCAGGGATGCAGTGGAGGAATACGAATGCCCGAAATCAACATCGGACGGCTTAGAGGCGGACTCTGTGTCTATTGGTATGATAGCACCGGCAAACGAATTCGCCGTCAGCTTGAGGCACGCACCCGAAAGGACGCAGAAGCCGAAGCAATAGACGTTTATCGCAAAGAGAACCCTACCCCCGCTGGCCAGACTGTTCAGCAGATCTGGGATGATTACCTGATTGAGCGGCAGGGGCGCTCAGTTGCAACGACAATGCGCTACACTGGCAAAGCCATCCTCCCGCATTTTGGCGCGCTGCGCCCCGACCAAATCGACACCCTGCATTGTCGAGACTACACATCCATGCGCCGCCAGGCCGGGCGCAAGGACGGTTCAATCTGGACAGAACTTGGGCACCTGCGCACCACCATGCAATGGGCTGAGAAAACAGGCCGGATCGAGCGCGCGCCAGCCATCGAAAGACCGCAGAAACCGGCGCCAAAAGACCGTTATATGACCCGTGCCGAAATCGCCAAAATCCTTGCCGCCCCGTGTGAACCGCACATCCGTCTTGCTGCCCTTCTGATGCTGTCCACCGCAGGTCGGGTTTCTGCCATTTTAGAATTAACTTGGGACAGGGTGGACCTCGATCGTGGCTTGATCGATCTCCGCATCAGCGAGAGCACCACCCGCAAGGGCCGCGCTGTTGTTCCGATCAACGCAGGCCTGCGCGCCGCATTGCAAGAAGCGCGCGAAGCCGCATTAAGTGATCATGTGGTTGAATGGGCTGGCGGACCTGTCAAATCCATCCGCAAGGGAATCGTAAGCCTAGCGGCGCGTGCCGGGGTCCCGAATATCAGCCCGCATGTCTTCCGACATACATCAGCCGTTCACATGGCCGAGGCCGGGGTGCCAATGAGCGAAATCAGCCAGTACCTTGGCCACTCTAACGTCGCAATCACCGAACGGGTCTATGCACGATTCAGCCCAGATTACCTGCGCAAAGCTGCTGATGTGGTTGATTTTACCATGATCCGGAGCGTCCTAGGTTCCAAGAACTGAGGAACACTTCGTAAACCACCGCCGCAACCATTCAATATCTTTAGTTTTCAAATGGTTAGATGGTGGGTCGTGAGAGGCTCGAACTCCCGACATCTTCGGTGTAAACGAAGCGCTCTACCAACTGAGCTAACGACCCGGTGAGGCGGGATTTAGACAATGCGCAGGGCCGACGCAAGGGCCAAAATACTTTTTCTTCAGAAAATTCATATCTGCACAAAATACCGGCGCATCTCATGCGCGTCTCACAGACGTCTGTCTCTGAAACTCAACCTGAAACACCGGCTTTGGCGCATTGAATTGGGGGCCATGTTGCGCCAGAGTCGCGCCATGACCCAACTTGATCCCCGACAGACCACCTGTTTCCTGGTCGCCGTTCAGACCGGAACCGTCAGAGCGGCAGCCGAGCAGATTGGCCTGGAGCCCTCGACTGTCAGCCGGAATATTTCTGCACTGGAAACTGCCATGTCCACGACGCTGATTGAACGTGGAAGATCCGGTGTTCGGCCAACTGAATCGGGTGTGCTTTTGGTGGCGTTCTTAAAACGGCAGAGCGGTGAGTTGGATCTTCTCCGGTCTGAATTTGATGCCCTTGCGCAGATGAAACGTGGCAAAGTGACAATCGCGGTCGGCGAAGGCTTTGTCGGCGACCTGTTTGATGGCGCCCTGGCCAGGTTTTCCGCCAAATACCCCGATATCACCTTCGCCATAACGGTGGGATCGACCGAACATGTGATGCAACAGATCACCTCAGAGCAAGCCCATCTGGGACTGGCCTACAATGTCCCCAAAACCCCGCAGATCAGGGTCGAGACCTGCGCCGCGCAGCCTCTTGTCGCGCTGGTGCGCAGGGGTGGCATTTACGACAGCACAGAGCCTCTTGATCTGGCAACCCTAGCAAAAATGCCATGTGCCATCCCGCCCAAAACCTTTGGCATTGGGGCGATGATAACAGCGGTTGAGGCCAAACACGGCATCCGGCTACGCGCGATTGTCGAGACCGGTTCGATTGCGGCGCTGAAGGCCTTTGTGCGCAATGACATGGGATACACCATCCTGCCGCGGTTTGTTGTCGAAAATGAGCTGTCGTCCGGGATGATGACCGCACACCAGATAACATCCACTGTATTTGCGGGTGGCGTGTCCTCGCTGCTGCGCAAGGAAGGCCGCAAGCTGCCGCAGGCGGCAGATCTTCTTCTCAAGCAGTTGAAAAAGATGGCGGCCTTTGCTTAGTCAGCTTATCGTTGCGCCCAGCGCAACGAATTCATCGAATGCCCGGCATTCTTTGCCGAAAGAAAATGAACCATAGTTCTGGAAACCCCTGTCAGTAGAAGGACTATGGACATGCAAATTGGGCTTATTGGATGTGGCAATATGGGCGGCGGCATGGCGGCGCAGCTGATTGCCAGTGGCAGCCAGTTGATATGTTATGATCCCGACCCTGCGACACTGAGCAAGATGCAGGATCTTGGTGCAAGGGGCGCAGAGAGCCCTAAGGCGCTTGCAAAAGTGGCTGATATCATCATTCTTTCCCTGCCAAAGGCCGCAGTGGTGGACGCGGTGATGCGCGAGATTGTTGCAGATATTCGCCCCGCCGCCATTGTTTTGGATACCTCAACATCCGAACCTGTCACCTCTCAGGCTATGGCCTCGCTGGGGGATGCGCATGGGTTTTCATTTGTCGATGGCCCGGTGAGCGGCGGGCCGGCGGCCGCCAATGCCGGCAGCATGACGATGCTGCTGGGCGGAGAGACAGCCGCGATCGAACGTCTTGCGCCGGTATTGGACATTCTCACCGCCAAGACGGTGATTGTTGGAGGCTCTGGCGCCGGTCATGCGGCCAAGATCGCCAATAACATGCTCTGCGCTGCCAATCTTATCTTGGTTGGCGAGGCTGTACGTCTGGGTCAAGCCGCAGGTGTCGCCCCCGAGGCGCTGCTGGAAGGCATTAACGCAGGCTCGGGCCGCAGTGGCGTGAGTGAGGTCAATTTCCCCAAGTGGATCCTGAATGACGGCTTTGATTCAGGGTTTACCATGGGGCTGATGCGCAAAGATGTCGGGCTTGCCCTTGATCTCGCCAAGGCCTCCGGGGTGGAGCTTAGCGGTTTTGCGCAGATCGCAGACATCTGGCTGAACCAGTCGCAGGACATAGCAGACAGCGCCGATTTCAACCAAATCGTCACGCGCGACGGGAAAGCAGGCCATAATGTCTGATCGTAAACAAACATTACTGGATGCAATGGCCATGCTTGGGTTGGGCGACCGCCCTCAGAGCCTCATTAACGGCGTTCTGCTGGATGGGGCTGGCGCTGATGTGACCCTTGTGGACCCCTTCACCGAGCAGGCGTTGTTCTGCTACCCGGACGCGGATGTGGCCCTGTCTGTTCAGACCTGTGATGCGGCCCAGCAGGCCCAGCCGGGATGGGCCAAGGGCATTTCAGCCGCCCAGCGCGGACAGGTGATGCAGGATATCTCTCGGGCCGTGCTGGCACATGTGGAACCGCTGGCCACGATTGAGGCGATCATTGCCGGTAAACCGATCCGCGATTGCCGGGTTGAGGTGGCCAAGGTGGCCGAGATGTTTGCCTATTACGCCGGTTGGGCCGACAAGCTGCACGGCGAGGTGATCCCGGTGCCATCGGGGCATCTGAACTATACATTGCGCGAGCCGCTGGGTGTTGTCTTTCAGATCACCCCGTGGAATGCGCCGGTCTTTACCGGTGGGTGGCAAATTGCACCTGCCATCGCCACCGGCAATGGGGTGGTTATCAAGCCTAGCGAGCTGACCCCCGTTACCACTGTTGCACTGGTCAAACTGGCCGAAGGGGCTGGGCTTCCCTCTGGTCTGGTGAACGTGCTTTGTGGTCTTGGCCCAACGGCGGGTCAGGCAGCGATAGAGCATCCTGCGATACGCAAGGTGGTTTTTGTCGGCTCTCCTGAAACCGGGCGGCGGGTAGCCATTGCGGCGGCGACCGCGTTAAAACCTGCCGTGCTGGAGCTTGGCGGGAAATCTGCCAATATCGTCTTTGACGATGCCAATCTAGAACAGGCTTGTCTGGGGGCGCAGGCGGCGATCTTTTCTGGTGCCGGACAAAGCTGTGTCGCCGGGTCCAGACTGCTGGTGCAGAAATCAATCTATGAGGATTTGGTGGCGATGCTGTCCAGCGGCATGGACAACATAACGCTGGGGGATCCGCTGGCTGAGACCACCGAGGTCGGACCGATCAGCAATGCCCGGCAATATGCCCATGTCACCGGCATGATTAGCAGCGCCCGAGAGGCTGGCGCATCTGTGCTGTCTCGCACAGAGCGGCAGGAGCAAGGGTATTTTGTACCGCCCACTGTGCTTCGCAACCTGTCAAACTCGGCCCAGGCCGCCCAGCAAGAGATCTTTGGCCCTGTTGTCTGTGCCATCCCCTTTGAGGATGAGGCCGAGGCCATCGCTCTGGCCAATGACAGCTGCTTTGGTCTGGCAGCTGCGGTCTGGACCAGTGATGTGGGGCGCGCTCATCGGATGGCCGACGCCGTTCGCGCAGGTACGTTCTGGATCAACAGCTACAAGGCGATCCATGTCTCCTCACCCTTTGGCGGCTCGCTGAATTCGGGCTATGGCCGCTCCAGCGGCACCGATGCGCTGTTGGAGTACACCTCCGCCAAAAGCGTCTGGCTTGACAGTGCGCCAATACCACGCATCGCTTTTGGCTATGTGTCCTAAGGGGGGCGTGATGAAACTGACTGATGATATTCAGGCCCTGCTGGCTGGTGATGCCGGTCTGGCAAAGCTTCTTGAGCTGCGGCCGTTCACCAATTTTGCGGAATTAGCCGACACCTTGTTTGCCAGTCTCTGCAACAGCCGTGAAATCGGCAAAGTGGTGCGGGATGTCTATGCCAGTGACCGGCAACTGGTAGAGATGTCGTGCTACGATATTTCTGAGACCGCCCTCCGCAACTTTGAGCCCGGCGGTCCCCCTGCCACTTTGCTGTTTTCACGCGGGGTGCAGGCCATCATGGCACACCGCGTTGCGCATAGGCTTTGGCAGGACGGCAACACCAACCTGTCTCTCGCCACCAAAGCCGCCTTTGGGCGGGCGTTCTCAACTGATATTCACCCCGCCGCGCAGATTGGTGCAGGCCTGTGGCTGGACCATGGCTTGGGTTTTGTCGTCGGTGAAACCGCTGTCATCGCCGAGGATGTCTCCATCTGGCACAACGTGACGCTTGGCAGCACATTGAACGATAGCGGATCGCATCGCCACCCTCATATAGGTCGCGGTGCGGTCATTGGCGCCGGTGCCATGCTTTTGGGCGGCATCACCATAGGTGCCCATGCCAATATTGCGGCCGGCGCCATCGTGGTACAGGACATCCCGCAGGGCGCGCTTGCGGTTGGACCCAAAGCCAGTATCCGCGGCGATGCCAGAATTAGTTTCAGCGCCAAGGAAGAGAGCTCTCCATGAACGCATCCTTTGGCATTGATCACCCTTTGCTGGCCACCCATGACATCGAAGGGCTGCGGGCAAGGCTGATATCGCTTGGCTTTAACATGACCGCCATCGGCAAACATCCCTGGGGCACCAGCACCAGCCTGGCCATGTTTGATGGATGCCTGATTGAAATCATGGGCACCTATGATGAAACCCTGCTGGATGAGGTGCCCGCCGGCGATTTTTGTTTTGGGCGGCATGTTTATGAACATCTTCGCCAGCGTGAGGGCGTGGCTCTGTCTGCCTTGCACAGCACCAATTCGGTTGCCGATGCCCAACGGGCCGAAACTGCCGGGTTTACGGTGGCGGGACATTTGCAATTTGGCCGCGATGTGACCCTGCCGGACGGCACAACGGGGCGCACAAAAACCACCCTCGCGCTGCTACCTGACGCCGAATTCCCCCGCCTGTCACTGTTCCTGTGCCAGCAACATCGCCCCGACCTGATCTACGTGCCCCAGTGGTTGCAGCACCCAAACAAGGTCACCGGTATCTGCGGCATCAACATCTTGGCGGACCAGGCATTGCACGCCGCGCTAAAGGCACGGTTCAGTAAGCTATATAGCGATGTCACAGGGATAGGTGGCGGCTTCCAATGCCAGACAGCCAATGGTGTCATCCGGGTGCTGACAGCGGATGTTTTTGAGCGTGTCATCGGACCGCTTCCCAGCGCCCTGCATCAGGAGGAACTACCCTGTATTGCCGGCATGGATCTGACCATGTCCGATCCGCAACTGATGCTTGAATTCATCAAAGCATCAAACACTCAATATAGCACAGTCGAGACAGGCTTTGCCCTGAGTGACCCGTCGCTGACCGCAAATACCCTGCTGCGGCTATTGACCGTATAGGAAGTTTTGGCGGTAGCCCGTCCCGGTCCGGTCTGACACTGGCTGCGGCGATGTCAGGTCGAAACAATTCAACTAAATGTCATGCTTTTCAACAGATTTTCGCCACAGTTAAACCGCCCCGACGCTACATTCATTGACCAGAACTTAACACAATCCTGGGCCCAAATATGGGCTTGGGAATTTTAGTCATTTGTTCAGAGCACTGCCAGAATGGCCGGTGGTTCATCTCAGTAGCTGGGATGGGCTTAGCTTTTTGCAGTGTTTTCTCAATTGGAGGGCAACCAAATATGTCAAGTATCAATAGCAACTCGGGTGCGGCGGTCGCACTGCAAATGCTTGGGGGCACCGTGGAACAAAAGGAGACGGTCCAAGAGGATATTGCGACTGGAAAAGAGGTCAACACCGCAAAAGACGCGGCCGCACTCTGGGCCATTTCGCAGGTGATGGAGAGTGATGTGGCCGGGTTCTCTGCCGTGTCCGGTTCCCTGTCGCTTGGCGAGGCAACCGCATCAGTGGCCGCCGTCGGTGCAGAACGGATGACTGAGGTGCTGCAGGACATGAAGCAGCTTACCATAATGGCCAGCAGCGGCGCGGTGGACTATAGCAAAATCGAAACCCAGATGGCCCATAAGACGGAACAGCTGAATTCGATCATCTCCTCGACACAGTTCAACGGTGTCAACCTGCTGAAGACCGATACCGACGGAACCGGAAGCACATCGCTGACGGTTGCCGCATCATTTGATCGTCAGGGTTCGGGCACGGCCAGTCTCGCCACCATTTCGGTCGACAGTCTGGATTTTGAGGGAAGTCCCAGTTTCGACATCAACAATCGCACCGCGATAACCGATCAGGCCAGTGCACAAACGGCCTTGGGCGAAATTGAAGGATTTCTGAAATATGCGATCGAAGGCGCCGCAGCGCTGGGCGCCAGTGCCACTCAAATGTCGGATCAGAATGATTTTGTCGGCAGGTTGGCTGACAGTATGAAGGTGGGCATCAGTGCGATGACCGACACCAATATGGAGCAGGCCTCCGTTCGTCTGGCCGCGCTCACCGTTCAGCAACAGCTTGGATCTCTATCGCTGTCGATTGCCAATGCAGCGCCGAACAGTTTGCTGGCCCTCACCTAGCGCCACTTCGGGCCGGGAGATATCCCGGCCCGTCCCCATATCCATTCTCAGCGCCGGGGCACCCTGCGTGATCCGAGACCATAACATAGCAGTCAGAAATCAGGATTGGCTGCGCAATTGGCGTGGGGTCTGACCAAATTCCGCCTTAAAGGCGCGGGTCATGGCGCTGGCATTTTCATAACCACAGCGGGCTGCGATTTCACTCACCCGCTGGTCGGTGTCTCCCACCAGTTTCCGTGCCAAAGTCATCCGTAACCTGCGGTAAACTGCTTGCGGCGTCGCATTCAATTCTGCCTGCACCCGCTGTTCCAGTGTTCTTTGCGTGCAGCCAACCTGCTGGGCAATCTCGCCCACAGAGAGAGGCCGCTCAAGATGTTCCTGCATAATGGAAATCGCACGGTCGACAGATCTACCGGTGGTCCGCGAAAACGACGCATGGGATCGCGCGGAATCGCGGGTCATGAACAATTGCGCAACCTCCACCGACAGTAACGGATCATGGGTTTCACTGACCAGATGCATGATCAGATCAAATGCGGCCATCGCGCCCGAGCAGGTAATCCGGTCCCGATCAATCACAAACCGTTCACGCTGTGCATCAACATCAGGAAATGTCTCGGCAAAGCTGGTGAGCTCCTCCCAGTGGATTGTTGCGCGATAGCCATCCAGCAACCCCGCACTGGCCAATAGCCAACTGCCAGTGTCCAGCCCCGCCAGATAGGTATAGCGTTTTGCCGCAGCCCTCAGCCCTCGGCTGATGTCCCAACTGCCAAGACCCCGAAACCCATAAGACGGCATGATCATCAGCGCCGTGCCTGCGCCCTCTTTGAGCGGACCATGAGGCGCCACCTGCATGCCGCTGGAGCTGACAACCGCGGCGCCGTCCATCGTCAAGAACCGCCATTGATACAGGGGCTTGCGCGACAGCGTATTGGCCGCCCGCAGGGGCTCGACGGTGTTTGCCAGGCAATGATTGGAAAAGTTGTCAAAAAGGAGAATATCAAAATTCTGCGTCTGGTTATCGATATTTGTCAAACTTTGCATGATCAGCACCTAACTCTGCACGTCTACCTAGGGCAAGAGGCTATTTATTCGGGAAAATTCACCGGCAGAGAGGTCCGAGAAAAATGCATTTTGGCTTGTCCGAAGAACAAGAGATGATCGTCTCGACTGTTCGCAGTTTCGTAGAGAAAGAAATCTATCCGCATGAGGCCGAGGTCGAACGGACCGGTCAGGTGCCATTGGAGCTGGGCAATGCGATCAAGCAGAAATGCATCGATCTGGGCTTCTATGCCTGTAACTTCCCCGAAGAGGTCGGAGGCGCGGGCCTGAGCCACACCGATTTCACTCTGGTCGAGCGCGAGCTGGGCCGCGGGTCGATGGCCCTGACCCATTTCTTTGGGCGGCCACAGAATATTCTGATGGCCAGCAATGACGAACAGCGTGAACGCTATCTGCTGCCCGCCGTTCGCGGCGAGCGGATGGATGCGCTGGCGATGACAGAACCGGACGCCGGATCGGATGTGCGCGGCATGAAGTGTCAGGCCGTGCGCGACGGTGGTGACTGGGTTGTGAACGGCTCCAAGCACTTTATCTCCGGCGCGGAACATGCTGATTTCTTTATCGTATTCATTGCCACCGGGGTGGATGAGACCCCCAAAGGCCCCAAGCGCCGGATCACTACCTTTCTGGTGGATCGCGGCACCCCGGGGTTTGAGGTGCGCCACGGCTATAACTCGGTCAGCCACAAGGGCTACAAGAACTATATCCTGAGCTTCGACGATTGCCGCCTGCCGGATGCGCAGGTTCTGGGCGAGGTTGATGGTGGTTTTGCGGTGATGAACGAATGGCTCTACGCCACCCGTCTGACCGTTGCGGCCTTCTCAGTCGGTCGGGCGCGACGCTGCTTTGACTATGCGTTGAACTATGCCGCCGAGCGCAAGCAGTTCGGCCAACCGATTGGCAAGTTTCAGGGCATCAGCTTTCAGATCGCCGACATGATCACCGAGATCGACGCCGCCGAATGGCTGACCCTTGCGGCCGCCTGGCGGCTGGATCAGGGCCTGCCGGCCAACCGTGAAATTGCCTCAGCCAAACTCTATGCCTCCGAGACGCTGGCGCGGGTCACCGATACCACGTTGCAGATTTTTGGCGGCATGGGGCTGATGGATGACTTCCCGATTGAACGCTTCTGGCGCGATGCCCGCGTCGAGCGGATCTGGGACGGCACCTCGGAAATCCAGCGCCACATTATCTCCCGCGATCTGCTGCGCCCCCTTGGCGCCTGACATCGCTGTCCCGGCGAAAGGGTTCGCCGGGACACCCTAGACCTCTTTGTATACGGCAACCGCATGTCCAACACTCTCAGCCGCCTGTTCCAGCCAAAATCCATCGCCATCGTCGGCGGCGGCGCCTGGTGTGTACAGGTTATCAAACAGTCTCAGGCAATGGGGTTTTCCGGGGATATCTGGCCGGTTCATCCCAGGTCTGATGAAATCGCCGGCTGTCCGGCCTATAAGTCCCTCGCGGATCTGCCAGCGGCGCCGGATGCGGTGTTCATTGGCATCAACCGCCATGCCACCATCGAGTTGGTGCGCAGCCTTGCGGCGATGGGGGCTGGTGGCGCGATCTGTTTTGCCTCCGGCTTTTCCGAGGCCGCCGCAGAGGACGCCACAGGTGATGATCTGCAGGCGCAACTGGTTGCCGCTGCCGGGCAAATGCCCATTCTGGGGCCCAATTGCTATGGCTTTATCAACGCTTTGGACGGCGCCCTGCTGTGGCCCGATCAGCATGGCTGCCAAAGGGTTGATCGTGGCGTCGCGATCCTGACGCAGAGTTCAAATATTGCGATCAATCTGACCATGCAACAGCGCGGTCTGCCAATCGCCTATGTGGTGACCTGCGGAAATATGGCGCAGAGCTCGCAGGCAAAGATCGCCTCGGCGCTGATTGACGATCCGCGGGTCACTGCGGTGGGTCTGCATATCGAAGGCTTCTCTGACCTGCGGGAATGGGAGGCGCTGGCCGCCAAGGCCCATAAAAAGGGCGTGCCACTGGTGGCGCTGAAAGTGGGGATATCCGAGCAGGCACAACAGGCCACCGTCTCCCATACCGCCTCACTGGCGGGCAGCGATGCCGGGGCGCAGGCCTTTCTCGACCGGCTCGGCATTCCCCGGCTGGGTGCCCTGCCCGACCTGCTGGAAGCGCTGAAACTGCTGCACTGCTATGGGCCTCTGCCCAGCGGCAATATCGCGTCAATCAGCTGTTCTGGCGGCGAGGCCAGCCTGATCGCCGATATGGCGGTTGGTACCAAACTGGAATTTCCGCCACTGACAGACCAGCAACAGGTGCAATTGCGGGCTGCATTGGGGCCGATGGTGGCGCTGAACAACCCGCTGGACTACCACACCTATATCTGGCGCGACGGGGCGGCAATGGCGCGGGCCTGGTCCGGTATGACCGGCGACGGGATCGCGATGACGTTTTCGATTGTCGATTATCCCACCACCGACCAGGCCGACTGGATCTGTGCCACCCAAGCGGCGCTATCAGTACGCGCCGACACCCAAGCCCGGTTCGCCGTTGTCTCAAGCCTGCCGGAACTGATGCCAGCAGATGTTGCCGCCGAATTGATGGCCGGCGGGGTGGTGCCGTTTCTGGGCCTGCGTGAAGCCCTCGCCGCGACCGAGACGGCAGCAAACCTGCGCGCCCCACACCCAGATCCCATATGTCTGCCGGCAACCACCGCGGCGACCCAGACCTTGACCGAGGCCGCCTCTAAGCAGGCGCTGGCCGAGCACGGGGTTCAGGTGCCGCAGAACCGCTCAGCCCAGGGGCCGGGGGCCATAGCCAGTGCCGCTACTGAGCTGCGCCCGCCCTTTGCCATCAAAGGTGTCGGATTGGCGCATAAATCAGAGCACGCAGCGGTTCGATTGGGCATTATGCCCGAACAGGTCGCCGCCGTCGCCGCCGAGATTGGCACCGACACGGTGCTGATCGAAGAGATGATCACCGGCACCGTGGCTGAACTGCTGGTGGGGGTGATCCGCGATGATGCACATGGCTATGTGCTGACACTGGGGGCCGGAGGTGTGCTGACCGAGATGCTGCGGGATACGACCTCCCTGTTGCTGCCAGTGCAACCCGCAGACATCGAAACCGCCCTGGCTAAATTGAACTGTGGCCCATTGCTGACCGGATACCGGGGCAAGCCCGCCGCCAATAGGGCTGCGATTGTCGAGGCGGTGCTGGCTGTTCAGTCCTACGTCCTTGCAAATGCTGAAACCGTTAGCGAAGTTGAAATCAACCCCCTCCTCTGCACGCCCGATCGGGCCGTGGCAGTGGACGCCCTTATTCGAAAGGCCTGACAGATGTCCCCTATTAAAACCAAACGCGATGGCGCAATTCTTGAGATCACCCTGGATCGTCCCAAGGCCAATGCCATTGATCTGGCCACCAGTCATGTCATGGGCGAAGTGTTTCGCGATTTCCGTGATGACCCCGAGTTGCGGGTGGCGATTATCACCGGTGGCGGCGGTAAGTTCTTTTGCCCCGGCTGGGATCTGAAAGCCGCCGCTGATGGCGATGCGGTGGATGGAGACTATGGCGTCGG
Source organism: Parasedimentitalea psychrophila (assembly GCF_030285785.1). Taxonomy (NCBI): domain Bacteria; kingdom Pseudomonadati; phylum Pseudomonadota; class Alphaproteobacteria; order Rhodobacterales; family Paracoccaceae; genus Parasedimentitalea; species Parasedimentitalea psychrophila. The sequence goes on from NZ_CP127247.1 coordinate 4,583,228, forward strand.
TGGCTTTGGCGGCTTGCAGGAATTGCGCGACATGAACAAGCCGGTGATTGCGGCGGTGAACGGCATCGCCTGTGGCGGCGGGCTGGAGCTGGCGCTGTCGGCTGATATGATCCTGGCCGCCGATCACGCCAGCTTTGCGCTGCCGGAAATCCGCTCGGGCACCGTGGCAGATGCGGCCAGTATCAAACTGCCCAAACGCATTCCCTATCACATCGCCATGGAACTGCTGCTGACTGGCCGTTGGTTTGATGCGGATGAGGCACATCGCTGGGGGCTGGTGAATGAGATCCTCGCCGCCGATCAGCTGATGGACCGCGCCTGGGAGCTGGCGCGTCTGCTGGCCAGTGGCCCACCGCTGGTCTATGCGGCGATCAAGGAAATTGTCCGCGATGCCGAAGACAGCAAGTTTCAGGACGCGATGAACCGGATCACCAAAAGCCAGCTGGCCTCGGTTGATGTGCTGTACCGCTCGGATGATCAGCTGGAAGGTGCGCGTGCCTTTGCTGAGAAACGGGATCCAGTCTGGACTGGCAAATAACCAAAACCATAAAAATGGCCTCGCTCAACACGAGGCCATTTTTATGTCTGCAGCTTATCGCGGAAGCTGAGCTTCGAACCGTTTGAAGGCCAGCGTGATCAGGCCGGCAATGACCATATAGACCACCGCCAGCAACAGCAGCGGCTCATAGACGATGAAGGTATCTGATCGAACACGCGACGACACCGCATAGATGTCGATCACGGTGATTGTCGCCACCAGTGGCGTTGCCTTCAACTGCAGGATGGTCTCGCCGCCCAACGTGGGCAGCACATTGCGAATGGCCTGCGGCAGCCAGATCCGGCGAAACATGGTGAAACGGCGCATGCCAAAGGATTTGGCGGTCTCCAGCTGGCCCTTGGCAACACCGGAAAAGGCACCGCGCATCACCTCGCCCTCGTAGCCGGCATAAGACAGGGTCAGCGCCAGCACCGCATAGGGCCAGGCCTGGCGCAGGTAGGGCCACAATTCACTGCTGCGGATCCACGGGAACTGCGGGAAGAGAGATCCCAGACCATAGTAAAGCAGCCAGATCTGCAACAACAGCGGTGTGCCGCGAATGACGGTACAGAAGCTGCGCGCCGGGATCGACAGATACCACGGCCCAATCGCCTGAGCCAGGCCCAGCGGCACCGCCAGCAGAAAGCCCAGCACAGTCGTCACCGCCATAATCCAAATGGTGGTCCATATTCCTTCTACTGCCAGGGGGGCATATTTCGGGATCCAGTCCCAGCGCAGGGTGACAGCGCACCACAGAACCAAGGCGGCAAACAGCGCCATCATCACAATGCGATGCGGCAACATCAGGGATTTTAGGGTCGTCATCCCCGGCCCTCCCGCAGCGAAGGCTGGCCACGCCGCGCCCATTTTTCAATCCAGCCGAACACCACTCCGGAACATAAGGTCACCATCAGGTACAAGCCGCCTGCCGCCAGGAAAAAGGTGAAATAAGCCCGGGTGCTGCTGGCTGCCTGACGGGTTTCCAAGGTCAGTTCCGAAAAGCCGACGATGGCCAGCAAGGCAGTGTCTTTGGTGGCGATCAGCCACAGGTTGGCCAGCCCCGGGGTGGCAAAGGACATCATCGCCGGGATGGTGACCCGCCACATGGTCATCAGGGGTGGCATGCCAAAGGCCCGGGCCGCCTCAATCTGGCCGGGCGGCACCGCCAGAATTGCGCCGCGCAGAACCTCAATCGAATAGGCGCCCTGCACAATGCCCAGCACCCAGATGCCAGCCACGATGCCGCTGATTTCAACCCGGCCATAGCCCATCGCCGAAGACGCCTGGTTAATCAGGTCGGTGCCGACGTAATACAGGATCAGGATCAGAACCAGCTCGGGGACCGCCCTGATAACAGTGGTATATATGGCGAGCAGGTCGCGCAGGACCGGCCCGCCATATAGTTTGCCATAGGCCCCGAAAAGCCCGATCAGCAGCCCAAAGCCAAAGGCTCCGGATGCAATTTTCAGCGAGTTCGCCAGCCCGCGCAGCAGGTTGGCGCCCCAGCCCGGCGGCGACAGCGACAATAGTTTTGCGCTCTCGGCGAGACCGAGCGTTTCGAGGATCAGCTCCAAGGTCAGACCTTATTCGCTGTAGATGCTGGCGTTGAAGTAGCGCGCAGTGATCTTCTCATGGGTGCCATCGGCCAGAATGGCGGCAATGCCCGCATTCAGAGCTTCGCGCAGGGCATCGTCACCCTTGCGGACACCAGCGCCAGCGCCGCGACCCAGGATCGATACATCATTGGCAACCGGGCCTTTGATTTCACAGCAGCCACCAGCGTCCGAGCCGACAAAATCCGCCATCGCGATGCTGTCAGCCTGAGTGGCGTCAATGCGGCCTGCAAACAGATCCTGGTTGGCTTCGTCCTGGGTCTGATAGACGCGGATTTCGGAATCCTTGAAGTATTCCTGCGCATAGGCCTGGTGAATGGTCGAGGCCTGAATGCCGACAATCTTGCCAGCCAGCGATTCCGGTGTCGGCTCGATGTCCATTGATTTGTCAGCAACGATTACAGCCGGAGTGTTGTAGTAGGCGTCGGAAAAGTCGATGGTTTTGGCGCGTTCAGCGGTGATCGACATCGAGGCCATGATGGCGTCGATTTGCTGACCGGTCAGCGACGGAATGATGCCATCCCATGCAACGGGGGTGATCACACAGTCGAGTTTTGCAGCGGCGCAGACGGCCCCGATGACTTCGATTTCCCAGCCAACCCAGGTGCCGGAGGAATCGACCGAGGCAAACGGTGGATAGGCTTCGGCGGCGATGCCGATTTTGACCTGTTCAGCAGCGGCAACCCCAGCGACAAGTGTGGCCGCGGTAACTGTCGCGGCGAGCAATGTATTGAGTTTCATATGTTTTTCCCTGATTGAAAGTTTTGATCTGTTGGTATTTTTAGGTGACGGAACTGAGAAATTGCTTCAGCCGTTCCGACTGTGGATTGCCAAAAACCTCGGCAGGTGGACCCTGCTCTTCGATGCGGCCTTCGAATAGATAAACGACGTGGTTTGCCACCTCGCGTGCGAATTTCATCTCGTGAGTGACCAGCAGCATGGTGCGACCCTCGGCGGCCAAATCGCGGATCACCGTCAGCACCTCGCCTACCAGCTCCGGGTCCAGCGCCGAGGTTGGCTCGTCAAACAACATGACATTGGGATCAACGGCCAGCGCCCGGGCGATGGCGGCGCGCTGCTGTTGGCCACCGGACAGAAAAGCGGGAAAAGTGTCGATCTTGTCCCCCAGGCCGACCCGGTCCAGCAGCACCCTGGCCTGCGCAATGGCCTCGGCGCGCGGCACCTTGAGCACGTAGACCGGCACCTCGATGATATTCTCCAACAGAGTGCGGTGGGTCCACAGGTTGAACTGTTGGAACACCATCGCCAGCCGGGTGCGGATACGTTCGATCTGGCGCCGGTCGGCAGGGCTGCCATCCGCGTTCATCTTCACCTCTTCGCCGTCAATGACGATCCGACCCGAGGATGGGGTTTCCAGAAAGTTGATACAGCGCAGCATCGTCGATTTGCCGGACCCCGAGCCACCGATGATGGCAACTACGTCGCCCTTCTTTGCCTTTAGAGACACACCTTTTAGCACCTCTAAGGTACCAAAGGATTTGTGTAGATCCTCAACGTGAATGGCTTCGGCCCGGGTGTCGGGCTCAGGTAATGGGTCTGCAGATGCAGCTGTCGGCATTTTCCGGCGTCCTCACATTTGTGCTTGTAGTAAGGCTGAAGCTTCGTAATTATGCAAGTGTATAATTACTGCCGCCACGAAAGGAAGCTCTGTGAACGACGAGCGCCGCAAATTCAAACGCGAGAGTGCCGAACAGCGCAAAGACGCGTTGATCGTGGCGACGCTGTCTCTGGTGGCTGAGATGGGTGTGCGCGGGGCGACGGTGCGGGCCATTGCCGAGCGGGCGGATGTGACACAGGGTTTGATCCGGCACTATTTCAGCTCCAAAGAGGAGCTGATCATTGCCGCCTACGAACATCACATGACCACCATGACCGATCAGACCTTTGCCCTTGCCGCTGCGGTTGACAGCTCGGCGCGGGATCGTTTGGCGGCGCTGGTGAATGCGTCCTTGCGACCACCGGTGGCCGATCCCCGGGCGGTTGCCCTATGGGCCAGCTTTCTCAACAAAGTGCAGCGAGACGCACAGATGAAGGCCACTCACGAACGCACCTACGCCTACTTTCGCGACCAGCTGCAAGACCTTATTAGCGCCGCGCTAGAGGAAGCAGGACAGAGGCCATCGCCCACACGACTGCGCCATTTGGCAACCGCCTGCAACGGGGTGATCGACGGGCTCTGGATGGAAGGTGGCGCTCTGCCAGATGCCTTTGCCCCAGGTGAACTGCCGGGCATCGGGGTGGAAGCCGTTGGTGCGATTATTGGATTAGATTTGGAACAGAAAGCAGAACAGCCATGAAAACAACAGCGATCACCCGTCGGTTGGACGGTTTGGGCGGCGCCAAATGGGAGCTCCACCTAAAGGCACGGGACATGATCGCCGCTGGCGCCGACATCGTCGAGATGACCATTGGTGAACCGGATGTGGCGACGCCAGCGGCGCTGATGGATACGGCTGTTGCCGCGATGCGGGCCGGGCGCACCGGCTACTCGAACGGGCGCGGCGAGGACAATCTGCGGGCGGCTCTGGCCGAACGCTATACAGCCAGTACTGGCCGGGACTTTGAGCCCAACAATTTCCTGTGTTTTCCAGGAACTCAGACCGCATTATTCACGGTGATGATGGGTGTGGCCGAGGCCGGAGACGAGGTATTGGTGGGCGATCCGCTGTATGCCACCTATGAAGGCGTAGTACGGGCCTCGGGGGCCGAAATGGTGCCGGTGCCGCTGCGACCAGAGCATGGGTTTCGTATGCAGGCGGCGGATCTGGCCGAGCGGATCACCCCGCGCAGCCGCGCCATCCTGCTGACCTCGCCGCACAACCCCACAGGCTCGATCCTGACGGCGGCGGATATTGAGGCCATTGGTGAACTGGCACTGAAACATGATCTGTGGATCATTTCGGACGAGGTTTATGAGCATCTGGTGTTTGACGGATCGACCTTTGTATCGCCGCTGTCCAATCCTGCCATTGCCGACCGGGTGATTGCGGTGTCGTCGATCTCCAAATCCCACGCCGCACCGGGGTTCCGCAGTGGCTGGTGTGTGGCCTCGACTGCGTTTTGTGACGCGCTGTTGTCGGTGTCGGAAACCATGCTGTTTGGCAATCAGCCCTTTATCGCGGATATGACCGAACAGGCGGTGCGCGAGGGCTCTCCGGTGGCCAAGGGTATGCGGACACGCTACGCAGCCCGCGCTGCCAAACTGGATCAACAACTGACGCAAGAGACCACTTTGACGGTGCATCAGCCCGAGGCCGGAATGTTCGCAATGATCAATGTCGCTAGCACCGGGCTGGATGGGCAGGCCTATGCTGAACACCTGCTGGAACATGGCGGCGTCGCGGTGATGCCCGGCACCTCGTTTGGCACCACGATGTCCGATTGGGTGCGGGTCGCCCTGACCATCGACGACGGCGATTTTGATCGCGCTATCCAGCGTATCGTCTTGCATGCCAACACACTGCAAAGGAATGTCGCATGACCACCATCGGCGAGGCTTTAGTGACGCAACTGGCCGAACGCGGTGTCGAAACCGTCTTTGGCATTCCCGGCGTACACACCGTCGAGCTGTACCGCGGGCTTGCCAGCTCGGGTATTCGCCATGTGACTCCGCGCCACGAACAGGGGGCCGGGTTCATGGCCGATGGCTATGCGAGGGTGTCAGGCAAACCCGGCGTCGCCTTTGTCATCACCGGACCGGGATTGACCAACACGCTGACGCCAATGGCACAGGCGCGGGCTGACAGTGTGCCGATGCTGGTGGTGTCCGGGGTGAACCGCGTTGCCACCCTTGGTAAGGGGCTGGGCCATCTGCATGAGCTGCCGGACCAGCACAAGATGATGTCGACAGTGGCGCTGGTGTCGGAACAGGTGCGCACCGCAGACCAGCTGACAGCCGCTCTCCATAAGGTGTTTGAGCCGTTTTCCACAGGCAGACCGGGGCCAACCCATATCGAAATCCCGCTGGACGTCGCCGGCGAGGACTATGCTGCCCCCGTCGAAAACACTGCACCAGCAGAACCAGCCAAAGACGACACCGAGATGATCGCGCGCGCGGTGCTGCTGCTGGAAACGGCCAAAGCCCCGGTGATTCTGGCCGGCGGTGGCGCGGTTGCCGCAGCGGCAGAGCTGCGTGAGCTGGCCGAGCGACTGGAGGCTCCGGTGGTGCAAACGGTAAATGCGCGGGGGATCATGTTTGATCATCCGCTTGGCGTGCCCGCCAGTCCCAGCCTCAGCGCAGTGCGGGACCTGATCGAAGGCGCAGATGTGGTGCTGGCCGTCGGCACCGAATTGGGCCCAACCGATTACGACATGTATGCGACCGGAAGTATGGCCCGGATGGCCAAGCTTGTCCGGATTGATTGCTGCGATCAGCAGTTGAACCGGCATCAGGCCGAAATCGGCCTGCTTGGCGATGCCAAGGCCAAGCTGGCCGAGCTGACTCAGGGTATCCGCCATAAAAACGCGCCGTCCAAAGCAGGCGCCGACAGGGCCGCGCAAACACGGGTCGCCGCCTTTGAGGAACTGAGCCCTCAGTATCAAGCCCAGGTGCGGATACTCGACGCCATGCGCGATACCGTTCCCGGCGCCATCATGGTTGGTGATTCAACCCAGCCGATCTATGCCGGAAACATGTACTACGACCCAGACCGCCCCCACGGCTGGTTCAACGCGGCCACCGGATATGGTGCTTTGGGCTTTGGTATCCCAGCCGCAATCGGTGCCTCTATTGCCGAGCCGGGCACCCGGGTGATCTGCATTGTTGGTGATGGTGGCGCCCAGTTCAGCCTGCCCGAGATCATGGCCGCTGTGGACGAAAACCTGCCCATTACTTTTGTCATCTGGAACAATCAGGGCTACCACGAGATTTCGACCTCAATGCAGGATGCCGGCGTTACTATTGTCGGCTGTGATCCGACACCGCCAGACTTCGCAGCAACTGCAAAATCTTTCACCATTCCCCATCAACACTGTGCTGCCGATCCGCAAGCGGTGGCAGAGGCCCTGGCGACCTCTGCCCGTCTGCCAGGCCCCAGTATGATTGAAATCGAGGCCCCGGTTTTTCGGCCCTCCTAAACGAATGAGACTGCTATGAGCGATCCAACTTTTGAATTCAGCCGCGCCATCACCCGGCGTCCCTCGGCCTGCATTGTCGATGGCCTGCGCGCCAAGGACATCGGCACCCCGGATCTGGACCGGATGCAACAGGCCCACACGGCTTATGTTGCGGCGCTGAAAAGCACCGGCGCCGAGGTCACTGAACTGCCGCCACTAGAGGGGTTTGCGGACGCGGTGTTTGTCGAAGACACCACCCTGTGCCTGCCCCAAGGCGCCATCATGATGCACCCCGGAGCCCCGTCACGGGTCGGAGAAGTCGCCGAGATGGCAAAGACAGTGCGGGGTCTATACCAGGATGTCCGCCAGATTCAGGGGCCGGGCCACGTTGAGGGGGGCGATATTCTGGTCACTGGACGGGAGATTCTGGTGGGCCGTTCAGACCGTACTGATGCGGCGGGTGTTGCCGAACTGGCTGAGATCGCCACCGAATGGGGCCATACCCTGCGAGAGGTGTTTACCCCCCCCGGCGTGCTGCACTTCAAGACCGATTGCTCGCTGATGGACGGCGAAACAATCCTCGCCACCAAGCGGCTGGATGCCTCGGGCTGTTTTGAGGGATACCGGGTTCTGCACGTTGCCGAGGGCGAAGAAGCCGCCGCCAACGCGATCCGTTTCAACAATCTGGTGATCATGCCCGCAGGCTTCCCCCGCACGGCTGAGATGCTGGACAACGCCGGGTACGAAGTGGTTCAGATTGACAACAGCGAATGCGCCAAACTGGATGGCGGCATGTCCTGCTTGTCGCTGAGGTTCTAAAGCCCTGAGCGCCCTTAAGGCGGACCCTGCCCCATCGCCGTTACGGCTGCGATGAGGCAGGCCTTGGGGGCGACCGCCTATAATAACAATCTTCCAGACTGTAACATTGCCTGTCGGCGTTTTATCTGGGAAATATCGGATGAAACAGAAAGGTGTGCAGATGCAGCAAGCAGAGGATTTCCGGGCAGAGAGCCTGACCCTGGCAGCTATACTAGAGGATTTGCCCGAGGCTGAGTTCCACCGGCCGACGCTGTTTAAAAACTGGACCATTGACCATGTATTGGGCCATCTGCACCTCTTCAACATAGCCGCCGAAACATCGCTCAAAGGACCAGAGGTCTTTGCAAAATTCATAGATCCAATCGTTACCGAGATGCAAAAGGGGACGTCCATATTGGATTGTCAGTTCCCCTGGCTGGATGGGCTGTCAGGCCGGGCATTGTTTGAAGCCTGGTGCCAAGGGGCCGAAGCCTGCGCCGACGCCTTTGCCCAGGTCGACCCAAAGGACCGGGTGAAGTGGGTCGGGCCGGACATGAGCGCGCTCAGTTCCATCACTGCCCGCCAAATGGAGACCTGGGCGCATGGGCAGGCGGTGTTCGACCTGCTGGGTATGCAGCGTATAGACCAGGACCGTATCCGCAATATTGCCCATCTGGGCACCGCGACCTTTGGCTGGACCTTCCTCAACCGCAAGGAAGAGGTGCCCAGCCCTGCCCCTCATGTCGAGCTGACCGGGCCATCAGGCGCCGTGTGGCATTGGAACGCGCCGCAAAAGGACAACGTGGTGCGCGGCCTGGCGGTCGAATTTGCGCAGGTTGTAACCCAAACCCGAAACATTGCCGATACCACGTTGCAGGTCACCGGCGACGTGGCGCGCCACTGGATGGAGCAGGCTCAGTGTTTTGCCGGCCCACCTGTATCACCCCCTGCCAAGGGGCAGCGTTTCCGGGCACAATGACCTGTTGCCTTCCAGTTCGGCCAGAACATGCAGTATTGAACCGCGCCGGGTTTGCCGGAGGCTCCAACACCTGAGTAGGATGGAGCATCATCAGCAACACAACGAACAGGTATTCCCCGGAGGTGCGCGCGCGTGCCGGGCGGATGGTTTTGGACAATCAAGGGCAGCATGACAGCCACTGGTCTGCGATCATGTCGACCTCTGCGAAGATCGGCTGCGTGCCACAAACGCTGAACCAGTGGCTCAGAAAGGCACGGTCGCGAGTGGCAATCGCGGTAAGAAGCCAAGAACAACGATCCCTGACAAAGCACTACCGGGTCCCTCTCACCTAGGCACTGCATGTGCTGACCGCCTGAATCCACTGCCCGGGCCCGATCATATGGATGTGTGGAGGATGGGTCAGAGCCGATCCCCAGATGTGCAGCACGCTGGTTCTGCCGATCTGTTTGGCGCGCAGACCGGGTCACTTGCTGCCGCCCGCCGCATTCAGAACCAGTTCGTCAACCAGCGCCCGCCCCGCCCCAGGCAGCGCATCTATCGAGCGCACCAGCACATAGCGTTCGCGCACCGCCCAGCTGTCATTGATGCCGACCAGCGCGATCTGCATGGTTTTCATATGCCTGCGGGCCGCCGACTCTGGCAGGATTCCAATGCCGACACCGGCCTCGATCATCCGGCACATGGCCTCAAAGCTGCGCAGTTTGACCCGCAGCGCCCGCTCATAGCCGTTCTTTTCCATCAGCCCGCGCAAAAACGCCAGCAATGTGCTGCCTTCGTGCAGACCGATATGCTCAAACGCCAGGGTGTCGGCAAACGCCACGGATTTTCGCTTGGCCAGTTCATGGCCCAGCGGCACCGCCAGCAACAGGCGGTCGGTTGAAAAGCGGATCGCCTCAAGGCCGGTCTGGTCGATATCGCCGGAGACAATGCCCAGATCGGCAGTTCCATCGCGGATTGCGCGGACAATATCATGGGTTAATCTTTCCTGCAGGTCGATGGTAACACCCGGCCGTGACGCCAGAAAATGGGCCAGGATCTCGGGCATGAATTCGGTGACGGCGGTGGTATTGGCAAAGATCCGCACATGACCTGAGCGGTCGTTGTTCGGCCCGGTGAAATCGTCTCGCAGATAATCAACCTGGCGCAGGATGATGCGCGCATGACGCAGCAGGGTCTCGCCCGACTGGGTCAGGCTGACCCCCTTGTTGCCCCGATAAAGCAGCTGGGATTCAAGACTGTCCTCCAGAGCACGAATGCGCGCACTGGCTGCAGGCGGCGACAGGAACACCTGCGCCGCGCCTTGGGTCAAATTGCCTGCCTCTGCAATATGAACAAACAGGCGAAGATCGGTGAAATCGAAATGCATTGGTATCTTTCTGCGTTCGGCTTTCCCGAACATACCCTTAAACGATAGCGAATTTCCAGAACGCAAAAAATCGACCATACTGTTTGAAAGCCCGGCAGGAGAAATCATGACAATCGACCTCAAGCATCTTAGCGATTGGATCGGGCGCTCGCAGACCGTGACCGAGCATATCGCGCCGTTTCCGTCCAATGCGCTGGCCGCCACCCTGAACCGTGATGATCCGATCTACGGCGAGCAGACCCCGCTGCCCCCGCTGTGGCACTGGCTGCATTTTCTACCAATCCACAAACTGGAGGATGCAGGCTATGACGGACATGCCGCGCTTGGCGGCTTCTTACCGCCGGTGCCTCTGCCGCGTCGCATGTGGGCTGGCAGTCGCCTGAAATGGATGGCGCCGATGCGGATCGGGCGCGCCTTGCGCAAACTCTCAACCGTCACTTCTGTTGACCACAAGGCGGGGCGCAGTGGCGATCTGGTATTTGTCACAGTGCGCCATCAGCTGTTTGATGGCGCTGTGCAGGGCATCGAGGAAGAACATGATATCGTCTACCGCGCCGCGCCTGAGCCGGGATCTGTCCCTCCAGAGCCAGTACAAGCCCCGGATCACAGTGCCTTTTCCCGGCTCATCTCGCCTGACCCGACGTTGTTGTTTCGCTACTCCGCGCTGACCTTCAACCCCCATCGCATTCACTATGACCTACCGTTCTGCACCAGCACCGAAGGCTATCCCGGTCTTGTGGTGCACGGGCCGCTTCTGGCCACGCTGCTGCTTGACCTTCTGCGGCGTGAACGGCCCCAGGCGCAGATCGCAGGTTTTGAATTTCGCGCGGTATCGCCGCTGTTCGATACCGATGATTTTTCCGTCCACGGGCAACCCGGCGATGACGGCACAGTCAAACTTTGGGTCCGCCGCCATGATGGCGCGCTGGCAATGACCGGAACGGCCACTTTAGAGGACATAAAATGACCGACCCCCATCAGGATCTGCGCGATGCCCTGCGCGCGCTCTGCGCTGAATTTCCCGCAGAATATCACCGCAAGGTGGATGAAGACAAAGCCTACCCCGAGGCCTTTGTGGATAAGCTGACCTCTGAGGGCTGGATGGCGGCGCTGATCCCCGAAGAATTCGGCGGCTCGGGGTTGGGATTGGTCGAGGCCTCGATCATCATGGAAGAGATCAACCGCTCGGGCGGCAATGCCGGTGCCTGTCATGGCCAGATGTATAATATGAACACCCTGTTGCGGCACGGATCAGACGTCCAGAAACGGCATTACCTGCCCAAAATCGCCAGTGGCCAGCTGCGGCTGCAATCTATGGCGGTGACCGAACCGACAACCGGCACCGATACCACCAAGATCAAGACCACCGCGGTGCGAAAAGGCGACAAATATGTCATCAACGGCCAAAAGGTCTGGATCAGCCGGGTGCAGCATTCCGATCTGATGATCCTGCTGGCCCGCACTACACCGCTGGCCGAGGTAACGCGCAAGTCTGAGGGGATGTCGATTTTCATTGTCGATATCAAGGCCGCCACCGGCAATGGTATGGAGGTCAAACCGATCTCCAACATGGTCAACCATGAGACCAATGAGCTGTTCTTTGACAATCTCGAAATCCCCGCCGAAAACCTGATCGGCGAGGAAGGATTGGGGTTCCGCTATATCCTCGACGGGCTGAACGCCGAGCGCACCCTGATTGCCGCCGAATGTATCGGCGACGGGTTCTGGTTTCTCGACAAGATCACCGCCTATGCCAAGGAACGCACGGTGTTTGGCCGTCCCATTGGCCAGAACCAGGGGGTGCAGTTCCCCATCGCCGAGGCCAAGATCGAATTGGAGGCCGCCAATCTGATGCGCTGGGAGGCCTGCCGGTTGTTCGATGCCCATGCTCCCTGTGGTGAGCAGGCCAACATGGCCAAATACCTGGCGGCCAAGGCCAGCTGGGAGGCGGCAAATGCCTGTCTGCAATTCCACGGCGGCTTTGGCTTTGCTACTGAGTATGATGTGGAGCGCAAGTTCCGCGAGACCCGGCTGTATCAGGTGGCGCCGATTTCCACCAATATGATCCTGTCTTATGTCGCCGAACATGTGCTTGGCCTGCCGAGGTCGTTTTGATGAGGCCGCTGGATGGCATCACCGTGGTGTCGCTGGAACATGCGATTGCGGCGCCATTTGCCAGCCGCCAATTGGCCGATCTGGGCGCCCGGGTAATCAAGGTGGAGCGCCCCGGCGTCGGTGATTTTGCCCGCGCCTACGATAGCCGCGTCAACGGCCTGGCCTCTCATTTTGTCTGGACAAACCGCTCCAAAGAAAGCCTGTCGCTGGATCTCAAACATCCCGAGGCCGGCGCTATCCTGCGCAAACTATTGCTCAAAGCGGATGTGTTGGTGCAGAACTTGGCACCGGGGGCAGCGGCGCGACTGGGGCTGTCGCGCGAGGCGCTAAAGGCGGACAATCCCGGCCTCATCGTGTGCAATATCTCGGGTTACGGCGAGGACGGACCAGACAAGGACCGCAAAGCCTATGATCTTCTGATCCAGGCCGAGGCCGGTTTTCTGTCAATCACTGGCGATGAGGAGACACCGTCCAAGGCGGGGATTTCGATCGCTGACATTGCCGCCGGGATGTATGCCTATACCAATATTCTCGCGGCTCTGATCCAGCGCGGCAAGACCGGCGAAGGCGCCTCCATCGACATATCCATGCTGGAGGCGATGGCCGAATGGATGGGGTTTCCAATGTATTATGCCTATGACGGGGCCCCGCCGCCCAAACGCAATGGCGGCAGCCATGCCACCATCTATCCCTACGGGCCTTTTGCCGCCGGCGATGGCAAGGTGGTGATGCTGGGCCTGCAGAACGAACGCGAGTGGCAGGCCTTTTGCCAGACCGTCCTGCAAGACAGCGCGCTGGCAAGTGATCCGCGTTTTGCCTCCAATGCGTTGCGGTCGGAAAACAAGCAAAGCCTGCGCGATATCATCCTGTCCAGCTTTGCCGGTCTGAGCGGTGACCAGCTGGTCGAGCGGCTCGATGCCGCCGGCATCGCCAATGCGCGGATGAATGATATGGCAGGGCTTTGGGCGCATCCACAGCTGCACGCCCGCCAGCGCTGGAGCGAAGTGGACACTGGGGCCGGCCCGATCCCGACATTGTTACCACCGGGACGCAGCGATGCCTTTGCGCCGCGCCTGGGCCCGGTGCCGCAACTTGGCGAACACAGCCGGGCCATCCTGGCGGAACTGGGCATCGATCAACAGGTGATTGCGACGCTGCAACACGATGGTGCCATATGAGCGGCCTGACCACCGCCCGGAGCCTGTTATTTGTGCCCGCCGACCGTCCCGAACGGTTCGACAAGGCCCTGGCCAGCGGCGCTGACGGCATCATCGTCGATCTGGAGGACGCGGTGGCGCCTGCCGCCAAGGCGGCGGCTAGGGTGGCCTTGGCCCATTGGCTGGACCGCGCCAAATCCGGCCATATCTGCCTGCGCATCAATGATGCAACCCATGTGGATCACCCAGCGGATATCGCCCTGGCCAGCCACCCGCGCGTCGATGCGGTGATGCTGCCCAAGGTTGACAGTACCAAGTGTTGCGCCTCGGTTGGCGCCGCCACCGGCAAGCCGGTGCTGGCGCTGATCGAGACCGCCAAAGGGGTGATCGCCGCCAATGAGATCGCCGCCGCACCTGCGGTATCACGGCTGGTGCTTGGCACCATTGATCTGGCGCTGGACCTCGGGATTGACGGCGATACCGCGCATGGGATCAGCCTGTTGGATCACGCCCGCGCCACCCTCACCATTGCCTCGCGTGCCGCAGGAATTTGCGCCCCGGTTGATGGGGTTCATAGCCGCATCGACGATTGCGAAGGCCTGCGCCAGGCCTGCGCCAGGGCGCATGGCTTTGGCTTCACCGGCATGTTGGCCATTCATCCGCGCCAAATCGCGGCGATCCACCAGGCGTTCCGGCCGACCTCCGATCAGGTTGCCTGGGCACAGCGTGTCCTCGACACTGCCGCCACCAACCGGGGAGCCTTTCGTCTGGAGGGCCAGATGATTGACACCCCGGTCATCGCACAAGCCCGCCGAACCCTTGAGCGGGCCCGCCAGTGATGCAGCGCGGCTGTCCCTGAAAAACACCCGGGACCGGTGACTTTGCCACGCAAGAATTCTGGTCTCGGTCGTGATGTTGGGCGGCCCGTCTTCAGACATCCCCCCCCCGGACGGATCGCGGATCTCAACATTGATCAACAGACAGTCCACAGACACCTGAAACCATGGGGCGCTGCCGCGCTGGGGATCAGCAGCAGCGGAATTTACGACAATAATTCAACCGACAAGACCGTCGTTAACACCCTGAAAGCTGAATTGGTTTGGCGGCAGAGCCGCGAGACCCGGTTTTGCGTCGCAAGTCCAGGCGGGCTGGGATGTGATCCCGGTCCGGCAAGGCAAATATTTTCTTCCCGGGGGCGAGCCCGGCAAGAAAAAGAACAGCCCGACAATCGAAACTATCCTTTTTTATCAGCGGTCACTCGTCAAGAAAGACCCTATCCCCCTCTACCAAGGGCGATCACCGTAATTTTACGGGAATTTAATGATCCAGATACATAATAACCCAACAAGCACACAAAGTCGAAGGAGCCATCATGGACAATAGAAACCCCATGTAGCAGGAAAGCTAGACGTAACCCTCACGGTTTACGTGACGACATCCGCCCGGACCACCAATCATCACATCCCCGTAGAGGAGAACCCCCTACGGACATTGCTGCCGGTCGCAATCTCAAAAACACACAGCCGTTTGGCCCGGCGTCACAGCCAGGTCAGCAAGGGGTCCCCGCCCCCCGAGACAGGACAGGACAGCCTCTGCCCCAGAGACACCAATAGCACTGCAGATACCTGCTCATGCCGGTTTCTGAGGCGCCGCCAACCCAATGGACCGCCTGACACGCAAGTACAGGACCACTATCAACCCAAAAGGGTAAAACTATAATGAAGACGACAATAATAATTTCATTGAGCCCTGCAGTAACAGGGTTGATGGCGCATCGGGTCAGCGCCCAAGCCTGTAAAATGCCCCCCGCGCAACGCCGGTGTTGAGCGCACTGACGCCAGGGCCAACAGGTTGACGCCCAGCTTGCCTGCGGGTGCCGGGGCAGCCTTGGCCCCGCAGGAAAAGGCACCCCCGGCGTCAGGCACCCTCACAATCAGCCCCCCAGACCAACACAACCGCAGATCGCCGGTCTCAGTGAGATCCTGACCCAGCCAACTGCCACACCGAACCACGTTCCTACAGGAGACCCCGATGACATCCTTTAATTCAATCAAACTTGCGCATAAGCTGCCAATGTTTTTTGTGGGATTTGGTGTGCTTATGGCCACCATCCTCGTTTCGCTCAGTAACATGAGCTTCAAGAGCAATACGGTTGCCAGCACCGAAGAACATTTTCAGGCAATTGTCGCTGATCGTGAATTGGCCCTGACCACCTTTATGGACGGTGTTGATGCCGACATCTTGACGATGGCAGCGGCGCCCTCGACGGCACAGGCGCTGCAAGAGTTCAACAAGAGCTGGACCGAAATTAATGGCGATCCGGGTGAAACCCTGCGCCAGGCATATGTGAACGACAACCCAAATCCGCTGGGCCAGAAACACCTGTTGACCCGGGCGCCCGGGGACTCCTCGTATAATAATCACCATGAAGGGTTTCACCCAGGTCTGCGGGTCCTGATGGAAACCAAGGGCTATTATGATGTCTTTCTGATCAACATGGCAGGCGACATTATTTATTCCGTGTTCAAAGAGGCCGACTATGGCACCAACCTGCTCACTGGTCCCTACCAGAATTCTGGCCTCGGAGAGGTATTCCGCACCGCCACCAGCGGCGCTCCGGGCGAGATCCACTTTTCAGATCTTGAAGGATATGCGCCCAGCAATGGCGATGCGGCCGCATTTATCTCCACCCTTATCCAAAACGAACGCGGAGATGCTATCGGCGTGCTTTCGTTTCAGCTGCCTGTCGAGTTGCTGACCAATATCACCAATAATTCTGCCGGCCAGGGCGACAGTGTTGAGGTCTATCTGGTCGGAAAGGATATGCGGGCCCGCACTACCTCGCGCTTTGATGGCGGGTTTCAGGTTCTCCAAGAGATGCTGGCCAGTGAGCAAATCTCTTCTGCCCTGGACGGCGGCAAGGGATTTTTTCATGATGCCATCGGCCTGAACGGACAGCAGGTTATCGCCTTTTCCGACGCCGTCGACTTCCATGAGGGTCACTGGGCCCTGGTGGCCGAGCAAGACTGGGCTGAGGTGATGGCGCCGGTCATTGCAGAGCGCAACAAGCTACTGATTGCCTCAATAATCTGCGCGGTGGTGATGTCTTTCCTGGGATGGCTGTTTGCGCGCAGCATTACCCAACCAATCGCAACAATCTGTCAGAGCATGGATAACGTGGCTTCAGGGGATCTTGACCACGACATCCCATCAGCAGACCGTGGCGACGAACTGGGCCAACTCGGTAAGGCTTTGCACAGCCTGCGGGATGACTTGAAACTGGCACGCAGCGCCGAGGAAGAACGCACCGAGCAGCAACGCGAGCAGTCTGTGGTGGTCGAACAATTGAGCCTCGGCCTTGTCAACCTCTCCACCGGTGACTTCTCAAGCCCATTGAACACCGCGTTCCCGGCCGACTACGAACAATTGCGCAGCGACTTCAACCGCACCCTGGCAACCCTCAGCTCGACCATTGTCGAGGTAATCAGCTCGGCCGACAGTATCCGCGATGGGGCCACAGAGATCAGCCAGGCCTCGGATGATCTGTCGCAACGCACCGAAAGCCAAGCCGCAACACTGGAGCAGACGGCAGCGGCGCTGGAACAGATGACCACCAGTGTCAAATCGGCTGCCGAGGGCACACGCAGCGTTGAAATCATCGTCAACGAAGCCAAAGTAGAGGCCGAAGAAAGCGGCGCCGTAGTGCAGAACGCAGTGGAAGCCATGACCGGGATCGAAAGTTCGGCCCGCCATATTGGCCAGATCATCAGCGTGATTGACGATATTGCATTCCAAACCAATCTGTTGGCGCTGAACGCCGGGGTCGAGGCGGCCCGCGCGGGCAAAGCAGGACGTGGCTTTGCGGTGGTGGCCTCCGAAGTGCGCGCCCTGGCGCAGCGCTCCTCGGATGCGGCGATGGAGATCAAGACGTTGATTGGTGACAGCTCTAAACAGGTCGATCAGGGTGTTAAACTTGTTGGCAAAGCAGGCGATGCGCTAACCAGCATTACCGACCGCGTCACCAATATCGCGCAACTGGTGTCGGAAATTGCGGTTGGAACAGCTGAACAATCCACCGGGTTGGGGGAAATCAACCTCGGCGTGACCCAGTTGGATCAGGTCACCCAGCAGAACGCTGCGATGGTAGAGCAAGCCACGGCGGCCAGTCACCTGCTGAACACCGATGCCAATAAACTGTCGCAACTGGTGTCGCATTTCAATATCGACGGTCGCAAGCCCGCCGTCAGCAGCACCGCCAACCTGGTCGATTTCACCACTCCAACGGCCCATGGGACGGACTGGGACATCGCCCCCGAGTCGCGGCCTCGCGCGGCCGCAGCTACCGCTCATCCCAGCAAAGCAGATACCTGGCAGGACTTTTAATTCAGGATTTCTAACCCAGGGTCTTTAATCTCGGCCAGAGCCGGTTGCACCGCTCAGGGGTCTTCCCCAAACAGCAACCGGCTCTGGCCTACTTGTCTTGACGTCCTGCAACCCGGCGGGCCTTTGCCACGATAGGCAGGCCTGAAAGGCAGCGCTCTTTTCTCAAATACCTGCCGACGACGAAAAGACCGCAGCCAGTCGAATTTCAAAAAATGTATTTTGCGGTCTTTTATCTTTTTTTCGGTCCCGAAATACACCCCCTTGATGTGGTGCCTTTGCTTGACGGTTGTGTCCCGGCAGTTTTCATCCCAATACGCCACACCCGGCGATCGCGGGGTTATTGCACCGGGATTGTACTGGAACTGCGGCGGATCATCAGAACGATCAAATCAATCATTTTAAATTCGCCAAATGCAACCCATCAAAACATGTATTTAGTTCGCATATTTACACCACTAAATCGACCCGGCAATTCGCCAAATTTATTTTCCGCCCCACTCAAGCAGGACTGATATCATCAAAAAAACCGAATTGCCCCGTAAAATCGAGGCAATCCGACACTTTCGAACACCCGAAAATTCACCGTTTTTTCCACCAAATACCACCGGTAAGGTCCGGCTATAAATGGAAAATAACATTCAAGTTGACCAATATTTAACATATCAAGTGTCTCTTGCGATCTGACTTTTACGACGTACACACACTAAATCTCCCTCTGAGACCCAAATATTTACCGCGATAAATTCAACAAAAAATGCACCAATGTGGAGTTACCACCAATGAAGCTACGATCATATATTCTCTCCTTGATAGCTATTCCTCTTATTGGCCTTGCGGTCGTTGGCAGTATGAAAGGCAAAGCGGATTTCACTCGTTTTTCCAACGCGCAGAAAACGCAGGAAAATACTGGCGATGCCGTGAAATTGACTAACATGGCTCATTTACTGCAAGTTGAACGCGGACAATCGGCTGGTTTTCTCGCCTCTGGCGGCAGCAACTTTCGCGATGATTTAATCAAAACCCGGCTGCAGGTTGATAGTGCCATTTCCGAAACCGCCAAGTCGGTGCAAACCCAGTTAAACGCGCTTGAAAACATGCGGCGTGATATCGACGCGCTGAAAACCGTTGCTCCGAAAATGGGTGCCTATTACACCAATATCATTGCTGCGCTCTTGGATGAGGCCGGCAACCGGATGTTGGGGCAGGAGAATCCCCGTATCGTCAGATTTGCATCAGGTCTTGTTGCGCTAAGTGCGGCGAAGGAGGCTGCAGGGCTTCAGCGTGCCGCTGGGGCAGCTGGGTTTAGCTCGGGTCAGTTTGACCTGCCTGCCTATCGCAATTTTTCCGAAAAAGGCGCCGCAGAACAGCGGATGCTTCATGTTGCCCAGCTTGCGCTCTCACAGCATTTACCTGATCTGGATATCCAGAAATTTTTAAGGGAGAGTCCATTACAGGGTCTTCGCCAGGCGGTGCTGGCCGCCGGACCTGGCGGCAATGCGCCCGATCTGACCAGTCTGGAATGGTTTAATCTATCAACAAAGTGGATCAGCCATCTTTATGAAATCGAAGGATCAATCGCCACCAAAATGACTGATATTGCCTCGGCTGAGGCGCGTAGCGCTCTTTTTACTTTTGCATTAACAGGTCTGATCGTTCTCCTCGCAATTGCTGCATGTAGCGGTCTCGGGATACGCCTGATCCGCATATTCGACACCCAGTTCGGAGCCTTGCAGCAGGATTTGGACCGGCTGTCGCGCAAAGACTTTGACTTCACGCCAGCCTTTCTGGACACACAGAACGAGATCGGCTTGCTGAACCAGGCGATGGAGAAAACCCGCGCCGAACTGCAGAGCGCCGATGCTAGTCTCGCCGCAACCGAGGCGGATCGCACCACTGTTATCAAATCGCTGGATCAAGGCCTATCGCGCCTGGCCGACCGCGATCTGGATTGCGCCATCGAAGACAGCTTTCCGGTTGAGTATGAAGATCTGCGTAAAAGCTTCAATACAACCGTGACCACGCTAAGTGACACCCTGCAGCAAGTGATCGAAACTTCGGGCAGCATTTTTGGCAGTTCAAGCGAGATCAGTCAGGCCTCTGACGAGTTGTCGCGGCGGACTGAAAGTCAGGCAGCAACCCTTGAACAGACAGCCGCCGCGCTGGATGAGTTGACGGCATCCGTCAAATCAGCGGCAAAGGGCGCCCGCAGCGTTGAGACAATCATGGAAGATGCGCAGCAGGAGGCCAAAGACAGCGGCATCGTGGTGCAAAGCGCGGTTTCAGCGATGACCGAGATTGAGCAGTCTTCGAGCCAGATTTCGCAGATCATCAAAGTAATTGACGACATCGCCTTCCAAACCAATTTGCTGGCGCTAAACGCCGGTGTCGAAGCGGCCCGAGCAGGTGAATCCGGGCGCGGCTTTGCGGTGGTCGCATCAGAAGTTCGCGCGCTGGCGCAACGCTCCTCGGATGCCGCAGAAGAGATCAAAGCCCTGATCGACAACAGCGCAAAACAGGTCGCACAAGGCGTGGCCCTGGTCGGTGAAACGGGCGCAGCACTTGACAGCATCGCCGGGCGCATTGGCCATATTTCCAAGCTGGTCACAGATATTGCCGTCGGCGCGGGGGAACAGTCCGTCGGTTTGGCAGAGATCAATACCGGGGTGGTCGAATTGGATCAGGTGACGCAGGAGAACGCCGCCATGGTAGAACAATCCACCGCCGCCGGGCACTTGCTGAAATCCGATGCCAGCAAACTGTCCGAAACGGTGGCCCAGTTTAAAATATCGGCCAGCCGCAGCAGCGCCCCGCTGCGCTCCGTCCCGTCGACACCTGCCCCCAACGACAGTCCGGCCCCTGTCGATACCAACTGGCAGACGGATGAAATCGCCGCCGCGCCAACAAGGCGCAGCATGACCGACAATACCGCAAGGGATCTGTGGCAGGACTTTTAGTCGGAGTAGACACTTGGGTCGCTGACCCTCGGGGCGGGGGAAACTCCGCCCCATCGTTCGGGGTCGGCGTCGTTATTTAGTGCGGATAATATAGGCCGGGAAAAACTGCGGCCGGTTTTCCCGGCCGTGACTGTGGCCGCCATCGGAGCCAATTGGGATAGCGGCCCAATCAGACAGCAAAAACATCAGTCAGGCTTGAGTTCATCCAGCAACAATTGGGTGACCGGAAGGGCCATGGTTGACGCAGGCGCAACCAGATTGATCGGCCAAATCAGGCTGGCCCTCAGCGGACGCAGCACCAGAGCCGCAGCAGAAAACATCGCCCCTGTCAGCGGGTCGATCACTCCCCGTCCGATGCCGCTGATCACATACTCCGCCAGCGCGGATTGGGTTCGCACTTCGGCCCGCACGCTGAATGAAATCCGGGATTTGGCCAGTTCCAATTCAAGCGCCCGTCGAAAGGGGCTGTCCGGCGGCAGCATCACCAGATCGTTTTCCGCAAGTTGCTGCAGCGAGACCTCTCGCTGCGCCGCCAGTGGGTCCTCTGCTGACAGCGCAGCAACCGGTCTGATTTCGCGGATCAAGCGACTGGTAAAGCCAGCATCGCTAGGGCTCGAACAGATGACCGCACAATCCGCATTACCGGATCGCAGCATAGCAAGGCACTCCTGTTCCCCCATCACATCAATGTCGATGCGCAGTTTTGAATGGCGCGCCATCAGCGTTGCAGCGGCGCGGGCCACCACGGTATCCGCAACGGCAGGCAGAGCGACCACATTCAGCACACCAAAGGTGCCGCTGGCGATCAGGCTGGCCGCCTCCACAACCCGGTCAATCCCGTAGTAATGGCTCCTGATTGCGGCGCTCAGGCTGTGCGCGGCGGCGGTCGGCTCAAACTTGCGCCCTGCCCGGTCAAATAACGCGACCGCCATTTCAGCTTCAAGATCGGCCACCGCGCGGCTGATCGCGGGTTGTGAAATATTCAGCGCATTTGCAGCTTTACGGGTGGACCTATGACGGTAGGCCATCTGGAAAAGTTCGATCTGTCGAGCCGTAATACGCATGAGGATTGATACCCTTTTTGTATCATAAGATACAACAAGATGATTTTTAACTTATGCTCTGCGGTGATAACTCTGACAGCGAAACCTACCACAGGGACATCCGTTTGTTTGCTGACCTGCCCTTATTGCTTCTGGCCATCGTTGCCGGTGCCACCCTGCAGGTCGGAGTTGGGGTGGGATTCAGCATTGTTGTAGCGCCACTGATGATGGTCTTGCTGGGCACAGCCACCGCCGTGCCGGTGCTGTTGATGCTGAACACGCTGGTCTCGGTCATCGCCGTGGATGCACGGATCTGGGCAAGTGGCCGCAGCCTGATCGGACAGGCGATTTTGGGCTGCCTCGCGGGCATTGTTCTGGGGGTGCTGGTCTATCCCTATCTGTCTGAGCAGATTGTTCTGTCGTTGACGGCGCTGTTGTTGCTGATCGGCGTGGTCTCCACTCTGGTGCCGATGAAATCCGCCATTGGCCAGTTTGGATATCGGGCGGTGTCGGGTCTGTCCGGGCTGGCGACTGTCTGGGCCGCGACACCGGGGCCGCTGATGATGTTTGGGCTGCTGGCCGTTGGCCGCCCGGCACATGAGGCGCGCAAATTGGTGCAGCCGGTGGCGCTGGTTGCTTACGGCGTGGCTTTTGCGCTGCATGCCCTGATGGACTGGCAAAGTTTTGCGGGCGCCAGCAATTTGGCCCCCTTCGCCCTGGCGGCGGTTGTTGGCAGTATTCTGGGGCGCCAGATTGGCCCAAGACTACCACAGCACGTTATCACCACCACTATTCGAGTTATCTCAATCCTGGCCTGCGCGGTGCTGTTTCGCCGCGCCTATCTGATCGGCTAAACCAGAGGAAAAACACATGGCAATCAAGGATATGCTGCAGCGCTTCCCCCGCAGGCGGTTGCTCAACAGCGAAACACCGGTGGAACGGCTGGACCGGATGTCTGATCTGCTGAGCCTTGATCTGTGGCTCAAACGCGACGATCTGACCGGGCTTGGACTGGGGGGCAACAAGACCCGCCAGCTGGAGTTTTACTTTGGCGAGGCTTTGGCGCAGGGGGCGGATACGGTTCTGATCACCGGTGCGGTGCAGTCAAACTTTGTCCGCTCTGCCGCCGCCGCTGCGGCGCGTCTGGGCCTTGAAGCTGTCTTGCAACTGGAACAGCGGGTGCCGGACATGGGCGCGCTGTATCACAGTTCCGGTAACGTGTTGCTCGGCAAGATCCTTGGAGCTGAGCATATCAGCTATCCAATGGGCGAGGATGAAGCGGGGGCCGACCATGCGCTGCACCAACGCGCCGAGACATTGCGGGCCGAAGGGCGCAGGCCCTATGTGATCCATCTTGGCATTGATCATCCGCCGCTTGGGGCGCTGGGATATGTCCTCGGCGGCGAGGAACTGAACCGGCAAATCAGTGATTTCGACGTGGCAGTGGTGCCCTCGGGCAGCGGCGCCACCCATGCCGGCTTGCTGACCGGATTGCGCCTGGTTGGGCAAACCGCGCCGGTCTATGGCATCTGCGTCAGGCGCGACCAGGAGCAGCAATCCGCCCGGCTGAAAACAGTGCTGAAAAAGCTGGCGGATATGATGGGTTTCGGCCCCAGTCTGACCCTGAACGACATTCTGACATGGGACGGCGCACTGGCCCCGGGCTATGGCATAATTGGCGACACAACCCGCGAGGCGCTGACCTTGATGGCCCGCACCGAGGGCGTATTTCTGGACCCGGTCTATACCGCCAAAACCTTCGCCGGCCTTTTGGGCTTGCTGAAAGAGGGGCGCATCCAGCCCGGCCAAAAAGTTGTCATGCTGCACACCGGCGGGTTGCCGGCGCTGTTTGGCTACCAGACCGAGCTTGAAGGACCGGGCCGTGTTTGAGCAAAGCTTCACGGTCCGTCCCATTGCAAGCTTTGGCAATCATCTCACATGCGACACTGCGGGCGGCCCTCAGGCCTGAATGGAGGCCGCCTGATCTTCGGTGAACCGATAGGAATGGGTGTTGATATCGCCGCTCCAGCGCCAGATTGCGAGAAACCCTTCAGCCCCGGTCCGAAAGGCATGTGGCATCAGGCTGGGGTGGTGGATCATGTCGCCCACCTGCCGCATCCTTACATCATCCCCGGCGGTCCACAGCGCCTGCCCGGCAATAATGGCGTAAGTCTCGTCGGCATCATGAAGATGCAGCGGGTAATAACTGTCCGGCCGCATATAGACCAACCCCAGCCGGACATCCGGCGCAGGGATAGGCCCTTCCGGCCCCAATAGGCTGGCGACGCTGATCATCGCGGCGATACTTCTTTCGGTATTTCCTTCGACCGGATTTGATCCCCAGGGCAGCAGGTTTTGCGCCTTTAGAATGGCGCCCGCGACTGGGTGGTCACTGGCGGCCAAGACCCTGCGCATGGCCTCATCCAGCAGACACTGCGGAACCGGATCAAAGGTCACAGGCGACGGCGTCACCATCAGCGTCTTGGCGGTATGAGGCCCCTGCGGGTTGGTCTCAGCCTCAAAGACCTCTGAGATTGCCGCCAACATAGCTTGAAAAAGATTGTTCTGAACCATCGCCCATTCCCTCCGAAAGACCCCTCAAGCTAAGTCGATTCTTACGTCTCAACCTGCGCGGAACGCGACCGGATGACGTCGTAATTATGCGGTCAGGGAATTCCAGATTATGCGGCGGGAAAACCGCAGCCGGTCCACAGCTTCGCCAACAGTGATCTGATCGCCCAATTTGGCAATGATGTCGCCAACCTGGGCAGGCCTGTTGTGGCCGCAGCCGCATTCAAGCCAGAGCTGGTGTGTTGGGATCGCTAATAGGCGCGTGCCGCCTCGTTTGAGCCCCTAGAATAGCTGGCGCGACAATACTCGCTCCAATGCTAGTTCCTCGCAAATCAGGCTCCTTGCTTGGACGGAGCGATGGCGTCAGTTTTGTGCACAAAGGGCACAGGCGCACCTAACATGTGACGCAACTTCTTTCGCGGAGCTTCAGTGGGGACCTCCTTGTGGCCGGGCCAGATCCCATAGGTATCTCGGAAGTGATCTATGGACGAGCTGTCAGCCTTTAGACGGTCATGTTTCTTGTACACGTAAGCGCCAAGACGGTCCCGGAAATGAGCTCCGTATGGTCGCGCAAACTGTCGCGCTTCACTCATCAACCAGATCGGGACTCCATTGCGCTCCAAGTGCCCAGAAAGCCATGGATCATCAACGGTCCATAAGATATCTGGAATGTCAAAAACTTCATTTGGGAAAAAGCTCGGGCGCACCATTACCCCGCGAAAGCCTTCTAAGATATCAACATAACCGTCTGAAATAAAGGGGTGCGGTTTGCACAAGCCGAGCGTTACTGCTCGAAACATGCGATAGCTCGGCCCTTTGCGGCGTGCCTCTGCGCGGGGAAAACGTTCCTGTTTTCGGTCATAGCGATGGCCCAGAGGGCGTGCGCTCAAATCGTACCCTTTTCCGACGATGCAGCAGTTGGGATGACTCTGCCTATGTTCGAGAAATTTTCGTGCCCAATCCCTATCATAGGGCTGATCATCGTCGCAAAAGAGGATATCCACATCATCGTCCCTATGGTCCAAAACCGTAGGGAGAACTTTGGTTGCAGGACCAAAATCAGTATCGGACCAGTGGATCGTTATCCTCTCAGGCAAATCTGGCACACTGATTTCCACCCCGGGAAAGCGGCGATATTTGCGGGCAAGATTCAACCGAATCTCATCTATTTTAACGCTTTGATTGAGCAAGTCGCGCAGTGTCGGACCGATGCTATCGATACGCGAGGGAATGGTCGTCAACGAAACAATCAGTTTATTCATCTGCAAGAAATCTCTATAAATAACAAACTCTGCTCAATAGAATATACTGACATTTCTGGAGTAGCAATCTGTTTTCACCATACTGCTGATTGGATGAAGTTCGTCACGCCATTCTCCAACTAGCACTACCGCCTCCTTTGTTGGACACCATCATCGCGAAGCGTCATCGGACAGTCGAGTGCCGACTTTGAACCTAAAGTGCCCTGCATTAAACCTAAAGCACCCCGCATGTGCCGCCGAAGAACATGGCCCGGTTCTATCTTCAGCAATTGCCACCGTTTTTGGGCTTGCTTGCCCTGCCCAAATTTCTAAGGTTCGAGGTATGAAAAACAAATACTCTGGTAAATGCCTATGTGGCGAGGTCACATACCATGTTGAGGGTCAACCGATCGTCGTTGCCCAGTGTCATTGCGAGGAGTGCCGCCGGATAAGTGGAACGGGCCACACAATTGGGGCGATGTTCTCCTCAGAAACCTTTGTTCTGAGCGGTGTACTTTCCGAATTCAAATACATTTCTGGCAAGGGATCTGAGGTTACCAAGGCCTTTTGCGCCCGTTGCGGAAGCCCGATCTATGGCAAGAACACGCGGATGCCAGATCACTTAACCCTTACTCTCGGCTCGATAGATGATTCCACGGGATTGGATGTTCAGGTCGTTGTATTCGAACGGGATAGAAAACATTGGGACCAGCTTGGGGAGGATGTCATGTCATTTCAGACACAGCCTGATTGGAAGCCGGAAGACTAGCTCTCACAATTTGTAGGACGGTTCACTGTATGGCGGGACTATCCCGCATAGCCGCCTTTGCCCGGCCTCCTTAGCTGGGCTGCAATCGCTTCAATCGTGCTGCAGCCAGGTCAAGTTGAGACTGGTTCACAGTCAACCACGCGCCTCTTAGGTTCGACATCTGTGTCGCTTGCAATGTTCCAAAGTCTGAACCGCTTTGCAGATTTTGGACCTGCTCGTTTAGGAGTTTGATGATTTCCTGCTCTTGCTTAATCAATGCGCCTTTCACTGGTTTCACTCCATTTCTGGACCTGTTCCAGCCTTGCACTACCCTAATACAACTGGCTTATTCCGTGGGCGGGATAGAGCGGCCCGCAGCACTGGCATTTTGTTGTGCATGTTGTGCGGGTCGCTCCTTTGATGGACACATCCTACCCATCTGCTGCTATCGCGCAATGTCCGCTCCGATCTTATTGTGATCAATGCTGCTCTCGCAGAAATGTGTACGTAAGGGCGGTAAGGTGATGGGGAGGATGGCTTCTGCTCCAACGGGCGTCGTAATGCGCCATAATGCAGGTGTCGATATCTGCTTATGAGAGGAGCCACCCGATGCAAGGTTCCACAATCGGCCTTGATCTGGCCAAGAACGTTTTTCAAGTTCACGGGGTCACGGAAGACGAAGAGGTCGTCTTCAACAGGCCTTTGAGACGCGCGCAGCGATTGCCGTTCTTCTCTAAACTTGAGCGCGGTCTCATTGGCATGGAAGCCTGTAGTGGTGCGCATCATTGGGCTCGGGAACTAACAGAGTTGGGCCATGATGTCCGGCTGATTCTACCGATGTATGTCAAACCATACGACAAGCGCGGGAAGTGTGACGCCAATGATGCCGAGGCCATTTGTGAAGCGGTGATGCGTCCGAATTCAAGCTGATCCGCGCTGACGGATTGAACGATCCGGGGGATCGTTCAAAAGCGCAGAATGCGATTTGTTGCAGTAAAGACAGTTGAGCAACAAGCTCTGCTGTCGCTCCATCGCGCACGGGCTCTGCTTGTCCGCCAACGCACGCAGCTGATCAATGGCTTGCGTGGTATGGTCGCGGAGTTCGACATTTACATCGCGAAGGGCCTCGCGCGGGTCATCGGTGGTCATCAGTTCCGAAATGACCGCGAGTTTGCAGCATGGTTGGGGCTGACGCCCGCGAACAAATCCAGCGGCGGCAAAGAGAAACTCGGGCGCATTACGATCCCTTTCGGGACATCGCTGCTCAATGCCCTGCCGGGCAGTGAATGGGTGATCAATACTTACGATTATTGCTGGTCGTTGGCATGACGTCGCTCGTCCGACAGACCAAGTCACACCCGGAGCGCGCCAGTAAATGGTTGGCATCACTGCTGGAACGCAAACCTGCGCGCGTCGCAACTGTCGCTATCGCTGCCTAACAGGGCACTCAAAGAATGCCCGAGAAGGGCCATTAAAACGGCAAGGATCGTCTGGATGAGCTGAATAAATTTCTCCCGACAGTGCATGGATTCGACGAGTTCTTTGGCAGTCTTTACCATCTGAATGCCGAGGAAGAACCGGAAGACCCCCAGTATCCGCATGACGTAGAAGGCTTCTACGAACAGTTCGGACCGAGGGGCGCAATGGATTGCAAGGCAAGTGATCGTGACGACACCACGAAGGAGCTACGCTGGGGCCGTGTCGGGAAACAGAACTGCCAGGACACCGGACCAGTGACCCGTAAGCGGATGGAGACGATGGAGAACGAAATCCTCGAAAGATCGCTTGCGTTTATCGACAAAGCCCACGAGGCCGACATGCCATTTTTCATCTGGCACAATATGCTACGGATGCACTTGTGAACGCGGCTGTCGGACCAGTGAAAGGTGGACGGGATGCAGGAGACTGATTGGGTTGTTGGTGAACTGCTTAAAAAGCTCGATGAGCTCGAAACCGCGGACAATACAATTGTCGTGTTTTACTCCGACAACGGCGCAGAGAAATTGTCATGGCCCGACGGAGGAACCAGCCCGTTCCATGGAGAAAAGGGTGAAATCTGGGAAGGCGGATTTCGCGCCCCTGCTGTCGTACGGTGGCCAGGCGTCGTCGAGCCCGGACGAATAAGCCATGAGATCCTCTATTTCGATGACCGCGGCTTACTGAATGCAGTGCGAATTAACGACTGGAAAGTCCATTTCGCGATTGGTGGCCGGTGATTTGGAGGGACGATGGCGGCTCCGCAGAACTTCCCTCGGGTGACCAATTTGCGCATGGACCCTTTCGAGAATACCATTGCCAATATGGATCATCGGCCGATGTATTTTCGCTGAGTTGCTGACAAGATGTGGATTTATCAGCCGATGCAGGTGTTCGTCGGGAAATTTTTGCAGAGTTTCGTGGAATTTTCCCAACGGCAAAAGTCATCGAGCTATAATGTGGGCGCGATCATGGAGCGTATGCAAAACGCCACACCTGTCGGCAGATAGGCTGGGCCGCTCTGATAGGAGCGCTGGGCGTTGCGGCTGTGCTGGCTATGGTGTGGTTGCGGGAGGACCGCCGCTTGGTTGGAAATCCGTCATTGGCACCAGTGTGGGGCATCAATGTTGGATGCCTCTCGCTATATCTGCCTTGTCATCCCATTTTCTGAAGTGCGGTATTATCGCTCCCATCCATTGCCTGCCCTCGCCGCCAGTTCCTGAATGAAGACGTCAGCTGAAAAACCGGAAGGAAAGCGGCGGCGGGATCGCAAACGACTGAAACTTTTAGGATTGTTGTCCATGTTGATCAGTTTACGCCTGTTCCATGAGGCCTGAACGGACGCGCGGGGAAATGCCCGATCTTGCAGCGTGAACAGTCGCCGAACGCCAAAACAATTGTCACAACGCGACGGAACGCCAAACCTTGCCAGTAGGCCCTGTTACTTGGGGAAAATCGAGACAATGAAATTGTGATGGCTGGGAATGCTGATGGCTAAATCTCAATACGATTTTACCGCTCTTTTGATGAACAGCACCAAAGAGGCGAATGACGCAAGGCATGCCCTTCACAAGTTAGCGGAAAATGGGCTGTTAGATCTTGAAGACGCGGTAATCGCGCATAAGCACATTGGCGAAGTTCGGCTTGACCAGATGGTAAACTGGGAAGTTCCGGGCGCCATCGGAGGTGCTTGGTTGGGTATGTTGGTCACCGCAATTGTTTCGATTGCGACAGGTGGGGTGGGGACCGGCATACTATTGCAGGGACTGTTGGAGGCCTTGGTACGGGCCTTGCAGCAGGTCTTTTGACTGACGTGGGTATTCCAGATGCCAAAATGAAAGGTATAGTCAACGCAATCAAAGGAGATGGTGCTGTTTTATTTGTCTTAGCCAAGACTGAAGACTCGGAGAAAGTTCTAGAGCGCATGGCGAAATTTGATGGCGAAGTGATTAGCACCACTCTTTCTCCGGATACCGAACGGAAAATCAACGCTGCACTAAAATCAGGTAGTTGAGACCCGGTATTATCGCTGCCATCCATTGGCTTGTTGCACAAATCGGATGAAAGGATTCACCTTGTGAAACCAGCCTGATAGCTGGCGACCGGGTTTGTGGAACGCCTGCTGGAACTGGCAGGCTTGGACTGGGTAGGCTTGGACTGGGCTGTACCGGGCTGGGCTGTACCGGACTGGGCCGTACCGGACTTCAGCACCTTGTGTCGACGACAGAAGCTGCTGTCGGTTGCCATTCCCTGCCGGGGTTCAGTGGGGCCATTACACCTTCTGATTGACAGCCCCGGCAGACGATTGGTGCATTCTCTGAGAGGGGTATTGATGAACAATCACAAGAGATACCAGCAATCGAGGGGACGCGCAGCCGCATCGAAAACGCGCCTCTCAGCGCGAGACTTCGACCGGCAGGTCGCCGAGATCCAAATCCGTGCTGCGATCCTCAACGGTTTCACCGCGCTTGGCATACCCAAAACAGGGGCCGTAGGATAAATCCGTCCGGGGAAAGGCGAAGCATGCCCATCACTCTATTTGTACAACAATGCCCTGTCAGGCGCAAATACGGCCCCGTCCCGGCGGCCTTGATATGCCCTTATGCAGCGACCTGACCTTATGCAATAAATGGCCCCCACAGCCTGGCTCATATTCCGCCGTCAGCTCCCGCTTTGGCCCCTCACGCCTGGGTGTCCCTCAACAGCGAGAGCGCCGCCGCCGGAGACAGGGGGGCTGGGCGTGCGCAACTGGTTGTCATTTCAATCCACTGTCTTGTTTCCCCCGCCGCCAATATTGCCGTCATCACGTCCACCGCATGCAGGGCCAGATCAATATTGCACCGATGAAGGCGGTCTTCGGAAATCGCCTGGGCCATTTCTGCAAGTCCTGCCGCACGATAGTTGGCCTGAAGCCGCCCATCGTTGTCTTCTTCATTCGCCACCCCAAAAGGATGATCACTGGCGGCAAGCACGGCAAAGTCATCGCCTTTGGTGGCCAGGGTCACCTCGCCACCAAAAAAGTTCGGGTCCGGCAAGGAAATCGTGCCCTGAGTGCCATAAAGCTCCATGTTGGGATGAGCGCTGTTCCAGACATCCCAGCTTGCACCAAAGGTGACGATGGCGCCGTTTTCAAATTCCAGCAATGCATGGATGTTGGTCGGGGTCTCCACCGGCACGGTTTCCCCGTCGCGCGGCCCATTGGAAATGGTGCGGGTTGGGAAACTGGTGCCGGTCATCGCCGTCACCGCCCGAACCGGCCCAATCAGTTGGATCAGATTGGTGATATAGTAGGGACCAAGGTCCAGAACGGGGCCACCCCCCGGCTGGAAAAAGAAGTCAGGGTTGGGATGCCAGTGTTCCATCCCATGCGACATCACATGACAGCTGCCTCCAATCACCGTGCCGATCTTACCACCATCAATGGCCGCCCGTGCCAGTTGGTGAGACCCGCCAAAGAAAGTATCCGGAGCCGAACCAATGCGCAGCCCCTTAGCCGTGGCCAGATCACGCAGCTCCTTGCCATCGTCGAGGTTCAGAACAAACGGTTTTTCAGAATAGGCGTGTTTTCCCGCCTGCAGAATTTTCCGGGTAATTTCGAAATGCGCCGCCGGGATGGTCAGGTTCACAATGATGTCGATGTCATCCGCCTGTAACAGCGCCTCCACCGTATCTGCGCGAACATTATACTCTTGCGCACGGGAAATGGCCGTATCCATGTTGATATCCGCCACCGCCCGAACTTCGAGACCACAAAACTTGGGCGCAAAATTCAAATAGGTGGTCGAAATGTTGCCGCATCCGATGATGCCAACGCCAAGTATATGCATTTGTGGTGTCCTTAGAATGCTGTGACCGCGTTCAACGACCGTGTCGCGAACCGCAGATGGTCATTTGGATTGTCATGTTCAATGACATAGCGATCGACGCCCGCCGCCTGCAGCGCCGCGTGAATGGGCGCCCAACCGACAACACCGTGGCCGACATCAGACCAGCCATCCTCATCCAGGCCTGCGCCCTGAGCGGCGACATCCTTGATATGCGCCACCTTGATCTGGCTGCCATATTTTTGGATCATGGCCACCGGATCCTGCCCGGCCCGGATCACCCAGCCAATATCCAGCTCCAGCTTCAGATCCGGTGACGCCTGCGCGATCACATCCAGAGCCGTTACCCCTGCCCCAAGATCCACCAGCTCAAAATCATGATTGTGCCAGCCAAAGACCAGCCCGGCATCCTGAATGGGTTTGCCTGCCTCGACCAGAGAGGTGGCAAAGGCCTGCCATCCAGCCAGATCTTTGGGGCGCTCCTCGGCAACAATAAAGGGCGCAAAAACGGCCTCCATCCCAAACCGGTTGGCAAGGTCAATGACGCGCTGCGGGTCCGCTTCGATTTCGGCCAGACCAAAATGGCCCGTGGTCATCCGCAAGCCATTTTGCTGCAGAGCGGCCTGCAGACCGTCTGGGTCGCCGTAGAGCCCGCCGTAACCCTCCACTTCGGAGAAACCAGCGGCGGACAGCATGGTGAGCGTTTCAGCCAAGGCCCAGTTTCTGGAGCCATACATTTGATAGGAGATCGCGGGCATAATGCCACCTTTCGTGATTTGAAATGGTCACAGACGCATTTCTGATTTTTTGTCGAACAGCGAAGCACGCCGGGTGTCAATTCCAATGGGAAGATCATCGCCGCTGCGCACCTTGGAATGTCCGTCCATTCGGATTCTGATTTGATCGCCGCCAAGGTCGGCATAGACTAGGGTGTCGGACCCCATAGGCTCCACCAGATTGACCTTGACGTTTGTCTGAACCGACGCGCGGCCTACCAATTCGCCGGTGACCACATGCTCGGGGCGAATACCGATGGTGGTTTCACCGTTTGAGGCCCCGCCGTTCAGGAATGTGTAGTCCTTCATTGGCAATTTCAAAGCCCCGGCCGAAAACTCGGCATTTTCCAGATTGCCCTCAAGAAAGTTCATTGACGGGCTGCCAATGAAATCCGCGACATAGCGGTTCTGCGGCCGGTTATAGATCTCGTCCGGGGTGCCCAGCTGCATGATCCTGCCGCCTTTCATGATGGCAATCCGGTCCGCCAGTGTCATCGCCTCGACCTGATCATGGGTCACATAGATCATTGTGTTTTTCAGCTGCTGGTGCAGCCGCTTCAACTCGACCCGCAGATCCGCCCGCAACTTGGCGTCCAGGTTCGACAGCGGCTCGTCAAACAGAAAGACATCCACATCGCGCACCAGCGCCCGACCGATCGCCACCCGTTGACGCTGCCCCCCCGACAGCGCGCCGGGCTTGCGCTTCAATAGCGGTTCGATCTGCAGCACCTCAGCCGCCCGCGCAACCCGGTGTTTGATTTCAGCCCTGGGCACGCGCGCATTCTTGAGACCAAACGACAGGTTTCCCTCGACCGTCATCTGCGGGTACAGCGCGTAAGACTGAAACACCATGCCGATGCCCCGCTCGGAGGGCTCTTTCCAGGTGACGTTTTCGCCGTTGATAAAGATCTGCCCGTCGGTGATATCAAGCAGCCCGGCGATACAGTTCAGCAGCGTCGACTTACCGCAACCGGAGGAGCCGAGAAGCACCAGGAACTCGCCTTCTCCGATGTCGAGGTTCAGTCCCTGCAGGACTTTGACTTCGCCAAAATGCAGGTCGAGATCGCGGATCTGAACGGATAAGTTGGTGGCATTCATGGGGTTAGCCTTTCACCGCGCCGGCAGCGATGCCACGCACAAATAGTTTTCCGGAAACGAAGTAGATCACCAGCGGCACCAGACTGGTCAGCAGGGTCGCTGCCATGTTGACATTGTATTCCTTGACCCCCTGCACCGAGTTGACGATGTTGTTAAGCTGAACGGTCATCGGGTATGTCGATGGTTTGGTATAGATCACGCCAAACAGGAAATCGTTCCAGATTCCCGTCACCTGCAAGATCATAGCCACCACGAAGATCGGCACCGACATCGGCAGCATGATCCGAAAGTAGATGCCCCAGAACCCGGCTCCGTCAACCCGGGCCGCCTTGAACAATTCCTCGGGCATTGAGGTGAAATAGTTGCGGAACAACAGGGTCAGGATCGGCATGCCAAACACCGAATGGACCAGAACCAACCCCCATACTGACCCCATCAGCCCGATTTCGCGCAGCAGGATCACAATTGGGTACAGCATGGTCTGATAGGGAATGAACGCGCCGATGATCAGAATGGTAAAGAACACCTCGGAGCCCTTGAAGCGCCAGTTGGCCAGCGCATAGCCATTGATGCTGGCGATGGTGATGGACAGGGCAACCGATGGGATCAGGATCCGCACCGAATTGCCAAAGCCACGACTTAGACCGTCGCAGTTGATCCCGGTACAGGCCTCGGACCAGGCCTTGACCCAGGGCTGAAAGGTGATGTCCACCGGCGGGCTAAAGATATTGCCCATGCGGATCTCGGGCATGCCTTTCAGCGAGGTCACAACCATCACGTAGAGCGGCAGCAGATAGTAGACCGAGATCAACATCAATGTGCCGTACAGAAAGATGTTTCTGCGCGACAGACGGTTTTTGGGTTTGGCCCCACGTGGTCCCGCCATGGCGGCAGTGCCACCCGACAAGGGCGATGTATCAGTCACGTTTCTTTCCCCCAAATTCAAGATAGGCCCAGGGCACTAGAATGATGATGACCGAGACCATCATCATGGTTGAGGCCGCAAATCCCTGGCCCAGGTTCTGGGCCTTGAACATATAGTCGATGACGTATTTTGCCGGCACTTCCGAGGAAATCCCCGGGCCGCCATTTGTCTGCGCAACAACCAGATCATAAAGCTTGATGATCCCACTGGAGATGATGACAAGCGCGGTGACAAACACCGGTCGCATCATCGGGACAATGACCTGAATATAGGTTTTAACCAGTCCGATCCCATCGACGCGGGTGGCTTTCCAAATGTCCTCGTCTATACCGCGCAGCCCGGCCAGCATGATCACCATGACCAGCCCGGTTCCCTGCCACATGCCGGCAATCAGCACGCCGTAGATGACGATATCCGGGGTGTTCATCGGGTCAAAACTAAAGCTCTCCCAGCCCCATCCGCGCACCACCGCCTGAACCCCGAAATCCGGGTTGAGAATCCATTGCCAGGCCAGGCCGGTGACAACAAAAGACAAGGCAAACGGGTACAGGATAATGGTCCGAAAGGTATTCTCGAATCTGATCTTGCGGTCCAGCAACGCGGCTAGGGTAAACCCCAGAACCATGGTCAGGATCAGCGAACAGATGCCGTAGATCGCCAGGTTCTCAATAGAGATCATCCAGCGATGCGACGACCATAACCGCTCGTATTGATCGAAGCCCACGAACTTGACTTTGGGCAGCAGCCGAGAGCCGGTGAAGGAATAGAAGACGGTCCAGGCCGTCCCCCCGAAAAAGACAACCATTGCTGTCAGTATCATCGGAATTGAGGCAATCTTGGCGCTTTTATTCCGAAACAGACCATTGGGCCGTTTGGCTGAATCCATGAGCGTTTCTCCGCAGATCAGGTGGAGCCCGACACCATCGGGCTCCTTCTTCGTTGCTGTGATGGTATCAATCGGCGGTTGCGATGATATCCACATAGCGTGCCTGCGCGTCTGTGGCGCTCAGGTCCGAGGCCCAGAATTCGGCCATCAGATCCTCGATCTGGGTGGTCGAGTCTGCCGAAAGTGACATGTCATCTGACGGAAGTACGCCGCCGGAGGCCAGAATTTCGAGCCCCTTTTGCATGCAGCTGTTGGCCGAGGACATGTCGATGTCACCGCGAACGGGCAGTGAGCCTTTGGCCAGGTTGAACGCGACCTGAACCTCAGGCGAAATCAACAGGGCTGCCAGCTCCAGCTGCGCGGCATGGACCTCGGGGTCATCAATTTTCGGGAAATAGAAGGCATCGCCACCGGTATCCAGAACCTGATTAATTCCAAGACCCGGCAGGCAGGTATAGTCCTGATCGGCAACCTGCCCGGCCACCTGGAACTCACCCTGGGCCCAGTCGCCCATGATCTGACCACCTGCCTTGCCGGTGATCACCATGTTGGTGGCAAGGTTCCAGTCCTGAACATTACTGTCACG
Source organism: Parasedimentitalea psychrophila (assembly GCF_030285785.1). Lineage (NCBI taxonomy): Bacteria > Pseudomonadati > Pseudomonadota > Alphaproteobacteria > Rhodobacterales > Paracoccaceae > Parasedimentitalea > Parasedimentitalea psychrophila. The sequence continues at coordinate 4,619,381 of NZ_CP127247.1, forward strand.
CGCCAATTCCCGCGCATTGGCGACCGCTTCGAAGACAGACTTGTAGGACGCTCCGGCGGCGACCTCAGCGTTCTTGTTGACAGTAACCTCGCGCCAGTCATCAACTCCGGCGATGGCTATGGTCAGCGTTCCAAATGCAATATTCTGCTGCCATCCCTGTTGGCCCATGGCCAATGGCACCAAGCCAGCCTTTTGCAAAGCGGGGGCAGCCGCAACAAACTGATGCCAATCCTCGGGCACCTCGACCCCTGCGGTGTCAAAGGCATCATGGCTAAGCCAGAGCCACTGCGCCGAATGGATGTTCACAGGAACGCAGTAAATGCGGCCGTCCAGCGTGCAGGAGTCCAACAGTGACGATGGGTTCACCAGGTCTTTCCAGCCGCCCGCCTCAGCAATCTCGGTCAGGTCAGTCATCAACCCGGCCTCAATCAACTCTTCGGATTGGCGCCCGTGGTTTAGCTGTGTCGCCGCCATCGGGTCGCCGCCCAGAATTCGGCTGATGATAATCGGGCGGGCAGTGCCACCTGACCCGGCAATAGCGCCGTCGACCCAAGTGTGATCGGTCTTGCCGGTAAAGGCCTTTGCCAGCTCGGACACTGCGGCGGCTTCGCCACCAGATGTCCACCAATGGGTCACTTCCAATTCAACAGCTCCGACACTGGTGCCAAAAATAATGGCCGCCGCAGACAGCAGTTTTGTTTTAAGTTTCACAATTCTCTCCTCCCAGATCTAAATCGTTATCGGTAACGCCTATATCGATTTAGATTGACCTGGCAAGAATTTTCTTTGTAAAGGTATGAATGTCAGACAGTCGCGTCCTGCCGCTGATCGGCCAGCCAAAACCCCGGCTATGAAATCAGTTGCAAAACGCCCCGACACTGGCAAATACGGGTTAATCCAAAGGCTTCCACGAACTGATGACCAACCGCGGCACCGATAAACCATCGACAACAAGCGGCGGCTTGACAGTGAAGCCAACGCTCAAGACGATTGCAACCCTAAGCGGCATGGCGGTGCCAACCGTATCGCGTGCCCTGAACGATGCGCCGGACATCTCTGCGGCAACCAAGGCCAGGATTCGCAAGATTGCAGATGACATTGGCTATGTCCCCAATCGTGCCGGGCTCCGCCTGCGAACCGGCCGCACCAATGTCATCAGTCTGGTCATGTCCACCGAACAAGACATGATGAACCAGACTGCGCGACTGATTACCTCGGTCGGCAGTGGTCTGCGCAACACCCCGTACCATTTGAATGTGACGCCGTTTTTCCCGGGTGATGATCCAATGACGCCGATCCGGTATATTGTAGAAAACGGCTCCGCAGATGCCGTTATTCTGAACCAGGTCCTGCCCGATGATCCGCGGGTTGCCTACCTGATGGATAAGCAATTTCCCTTTGCAACCCATGGCCGTAGCAACTGGCTTGATCAGCACGCCTATTATGATTTTGACAACGAAACCTTTGCCCGCCTGGGCGTCGAGGAACTGGTGAGACGGGGGCGCAAAAACATTCTGATGATCGCGCCACCCATTGCGCAAAACTATGCTCAGGAAATGGTGCGCGGCGGCGAAGCCGCAGCGGCGGCGGCTGGCGTAAACTTTCGCTATTCCAAGATAACCACTAGCGATAGCACCAATACCCAGATGCGCGAATGGGTTGCCGGAAAAGTGGCGGATGATCCGCTGATCGACGGCTTCATTTGTGGATCTGTCAACGCCACGATGGCGGCGGTCTCTGGAATGGAGGCCAAGGGATTGGTGGTGGGGAAAGACATTGATGTTGTGTCGAAAGAGGCGATCCCCTTCCTGAAATTTTTCCGCAAGGATATCCTGGTGATGCTCGAGGATGTTTCCGCGACCGGCGAATATCTGGCACAAGCAGCCATTCGGGCGGTGCGCGAGCCCAAGGCGTCACCAATGCAATTTCTGGAAATTCCAAACGGCTTCATCTCGCTGGATCAATATTAACGCCCTGCCCCGCCCTGAAAATGCCCCAGCCCCAAACCGCTGACACTCGGATTTGCGGCATAATCCACAGTGGCCGCAGGTTCAGGCGCTCAAATGGCTGCTCATTGATGCGCATTTTTCGTGAAAAATCACTTGATAATTTCACGCACCACCTCCATCGTGAAATTCCAGGGTCATTTTTCACCAGCTCAGTCAGGAAATCTCCGTGAACAACCATGCTCCGCTCATCGCGTCACTGGGGGCTGACATCCGTGCCCTGCGCAAGGCGCGTGGGCTGACATTAAATGACATTGCCACCCGTCTGAACCGTTCGGTTGGCTGGCTTAGTCAGGTTGAACGGGATCTGTCAGAACCGACGATTTCTGACCTGCGCCAGATTGCCGGCTGTCTTGAGGTGCCGATGTCGATGCTGTTCGGCCATACCCATGCGCCAGACAACGAACAGGGATATGTGGTGCGATCCGGGGCCCGCCGTCCAATGGGATCGGGCGAGGAAGGCCTGATCGAGGAACTTTTGTCACCGGATCTAACGGACGAGTTTGAAATGGTGCATTCCACCTTTCAGGCGCGCTCCAAGATGCAGACTCCGGCAGACCGACCAACGCAGGAGGTGGGCTATATCATATCTGGCCAGCTTGACCTGGTGATTGGCGGCCGGGCCTTCACCGTAGGGGCTGGCGACAGTTTCCGCATCCGCCATGAGGCCTATCACTGGGCCAACCCTTACGACGCGCCTGCGGTTGCGATCTGGGTGATCGCCCCACCGGTCTATTGATGCCATGAGTTTTGAAGCCTGGACAATATTTGCACTGTTCTGGGTGGTGTTTGTCACCACACCGGGGCCAAATGCGGTGAATTGCATCAGCAACGGCATGGCACTGGGCTTTACCAGGGCGATGATCGGCGTGTTGGCGATCCTGACCCAGGCCAGCCTGTTCCTGATCCTGTCAGCCCTGGGCGTGACGGCGCTGATTGCCGCCTCGCCAACCGGCTTTTTCATAGCCAAGCTGATCGGCGCCGGCTTCCTGATCTATCTGGGCATCCGCGGCTGGCTGAGTGCCACCAAGCCGCCCCCCATGGCCGAACGTCCGGCGCGACATGTCTACCTGCACGCCTTGGCGGTGGCCGTGATCAACCCCAAAAGCGTCGCCGGCTATCTCGCCGCCTTCTCGCAGTTTGTGCAGCCGGATGTGCCGGTGCTGCAGCAAATGGGGGTGATTATGCCAACCGCACTGGTGATCACCGCGCTGAGCTATACCGGTTACACCGCCCTGGGTGCAGGCCTGGGCCGCGCCGCAATGGCGGCGGTGTTCAACACTTGGATCCGCCGCACCATGGCCATCTGTTTCATTGTCTACGGAGTTCTGCTGGGTGCCAGCAGCACTCCACATCTGGAGAGCTCATAAATGATAAAGGGATCCTGCCTATGTGGCGACATCCAATTTGAAACGGCAGCTGAACCACAGGGTGCATCCATGTGCCATTGCGGCCAGTGTCGCAAACAATCGGGCGGTATCTGGTCGTCGGCCTATGTCGCCGACAATGACCTGATCATCACCGGTCCAGTTAGCTGGTACGCCGCCAGCGATCTGGCCAAACGCGGCAGCTGCCCACGCTGTGGGTCCTACCTGTTCTGGAAGGCCCATGACGAGGACACCACCAGTTTTGCCCTCGGCGCTGTCGACGGCGCCACCGGGTTAAAGATCAACAAACACATCTTTGTCGCCTCCAAGGGCGACTATTACGACATCGCGGATGCTGTGCCGCAACAAGATTAAGAAAGAACACCCATGTCTGAATTCCCAACTAAAGCGCGCGTCGTGATCATCGGCGGCGGCGTCATCGGCACCTCGGCGCTGTACCATCTGGCCAAAAAAGGCTGGAGCGATTGTGTGCTGCTGGAAAAGAACGAGCTGACGGCGGGGTCAACCTGGCACGCGGCCGGCAATGTGCCAACCTTCTCGACCTCATGGTCGGTGATGAACATGCAGCGCTATTCCACCGAACTCTATGCGCGGCTGGGCGACGAAGTCGACTATCCGATGAACTATCACGTCACCGGCTCGATCCGTCTGGCGCATACCAAGGAACGGATGCAGGAATTCGAACGGGCGGCCTCCATGGGGCGTTACCAGGGCATGGACATCGAGATCCTGACACCCGAACAGACCAAGGAGCGCTATCCCTTCCTGGAGACCCATGATCTGGCCGGAGCGCTGTATGATCCCCATGACGGTGATATCGACCCGGCGCAGCTGACCCAGGCACTGGCCAAGGGCGCGCGTGACATGGGCGCCAAGATCCTGCGCTTCTGCCCGGCCACTGGCGTCACTCAGCACGGCGACGGAACTTGGACCGTACACACCGACAAGGGCGATATCACTTGTGACTATGTTGTCAATGCCGCCGGGTATTACGCCCAGCGCGTTGGCGATTGGTTCAAGCCTTACGGTGGCCGCACCGTGCCGATGATGGTGATGAGCCACCAATACCTGCTGTCCGAAGAAATCCCCGAGATCGAAAATTGGTCCAAGGCCAATGGCGGCAAAAAGCTGCCGCTGCTGCGCGATGTGGATGTGTCATACTACCTGCGCCAGGAAAAGCACGGCTTTAACCTTGGCCCTTACGAGCCGAGCTGCCGGGCCCATTGGGATACCCCAGAAGACCCGATGCCCGAGGATTTCTCGTTTCAGCTGTGGCAAAACGATCTGGACCGGATCGAAGACATCATGATGGACGCGATGGAACGGGTGCCCTCGCTGGCGACCGCAGGCATCAGCCGAGTCATCAACGGCCCAATCCCCTATGCGCCCGACGGGTTGCCGCTGCTTGGCCCGATGCCCGGTGTCAAAAATGCCTTTGAGGCCTGCGTGTTCACCTTTGGCATTGCCCAGGGTGGCGGTGCCGGCAAATGTCTGGCGGAATGGATCGTTGACGGCCAGACCGAATGGGACATGTGGGCCTGCGATCCGCGTCGCTATACCGATTACACCGATCATGACTACTGTGTGCAAAAGGGCATGGAGGTCTATGGCAACGAATACGCCATGCACTTCCCGCACCACGAATGGCCCGCCGCGCGCGACAAGAAGGTCAGCGCGGTTCATGCAAAGGTCAAGGATATGGGCGGCGTGATGGGGGCCTATAACGGTTGGGAACGGGCCAACTGGTTTGCCCAGGACGGCGATGACACCTCTGACGAGGCCACCCACACCTGGGGCCGCTCAGGCCCCTGGCAGCAGCGCATCAAGGAAGAATGCGAGGCGGTGCGTGACGGCATTGGCGTGCTCGATTTGCCGGGATTTTCACGGTTCAACCTAGCCGGCGAAGGCGCCGCAGAATTCCTGCGCGGTCTGGTCGCTGGCGGCTTGCCCAAGGTGGGACGGATGAACCTGGTCTACATTTCGGACAATCGCGGCCGCATCCTGACCGAGATGTCCTGCCTGCGTCACGGCGAGGATCACTTTACCATGATCACCGCAGGCACGGCGCAGTGGCATGACTTTGAAATCCTGCGCAATGCCCTGCCCGACGGTTTGACCCTGAGTGATCACACCACTGAATTCGGCACCATGATCGTCACCGGCCCCAAAGCGCGTGATCTGTTTGCCGGCCTCTCGGACGGTGATCTGTCGCTTGGCTGGCTGACCCATCAAAAGGCCACTGTGGCGGGTAAACCTGCCTTCTTGGTGCGGGTGTCTTTTGCCGGAGAGCTGGGTTGGGAAGTCCACTGTGCCAATCAGGATCAGCCTGCCATCTATGCGGCAATCCTTGACGCCGGGGCCAAGCCATTTGGCATGTATGCGCTGAACTCCTTGCGGATTGAAAAGGGCTATCGCACCTGGAAAGGCGATCTGACCACCGACTATTCACTGCTCGAAGGTGGCTTGGGTCGCTTTGTCAAACTGGACAAGCCGCAGGATTTCCCCGGCAAAGCCGCAATTCAGGCCGAGAAACAACAGGGCGTCAAAAAGAGCTTTGTCACCCTGATCGTCGATGCCGGAGCTGCCGACGCGCCCTATATGTCCTGTATCTGGAAAGACGGCGAGATTGTCGGCGAGACCACCAGCGGAGATTGGGGCTACCGGGTAAACGCCTCGGTTGCGCTGGGCATGGTGCGGGCGGAGATTGCGGTACCCGGAACAGAGCTGGAGGTCGAAATCTACGGGGTGAAGTGCCGCGCTGTGGTGCAGGAAGACCAGCCGATTTGGGATCCGGCAAACGAACGCCTACGGGCCTGACATCCCGCATATGCGCCAAGACCTTCCCATTCCGGCATTTGGTCTGGATTAAGGACTGATACGACGCGCGCAGTTACACAAAGCTCAGATGCCGGCCCCCAAAGGTCGGCATCTGATTTGGTTCAGTTTTGCGGCTCGTCCATCGCATCATCCGTCCCGGCGTCAGGCACGACATCAGAGGCAGGCTCTGGATCAGCGGGTGCAGCGACTTCGGGTTGCTCAGTGACTGATCCGTCTGCTTCGGCGGCAGGTGCTGGATCCGTCGGTGCTGCCTGCTGGGCTGGCGCGGCCACAGGCTCTGCGGCACCGGGCACGTCATAGCCCAACAGTGTCGCCGTCGGCGGGTCAATCACGCCCGAAGAGTCGAGCCCATTGTCATATTGCAACCACATCACAGCCGATTCCGTACCGCTGCCAAACACCCCGTCCACGCTGCCAACATCATAGCCCGCGCCAACAAGCCGATTTTGCAGTTCTCGCACTGTTTCGCCACGGGTAAAGGGACTGGTCAGCCCCAGGCCAACAACCGATTGTGGCTGGCCCTGTTCAGCCGGAGGGTCCGACACGATCTCGTAGACTTTTTCATCTTCATAATAGGTTGAGCGATACAAGACACCGTCGCACAGATAGAGGGTTTCCCCCTTCTCGGTGATCTTCTCGCACTCTTTATCCGACGGCAGCGAAGTGGTGTAGACCAGCGTCGAGCCGATGATTGCCGCAGTGAAGAACCATCCCCAACCGGAATTGTAATGGTAGGGACCATAATGGTAGTGCGGCGGCCGGTGGTAGGGAGGCCGGTGGTAGGGAGGCCGATAGGCCGGTGGACGATAGCCGGGCGGGCGGTATCCCGGTGGGCGGTATCCTGGTGGGCGATGGCCCGGCGGGCGCGACCCAACCGGACGATGCCCCACATTGGGTGGACGCGTTCCCGGAGGGCGTGAGCCAACGGGACGTGAGCCAACAGGACGCGACCCCGGAGGGCGGGCACCTACCGGGCGACTGCCGGCTGGGCGGCTGCCTGCCCCCGGGCGCTGCCCCGCAGCAGGCCGGGCGGGATTTACAGCAGATGGCCGATTGGGCCGTGTTGCCGGTTTCGCCGCAGGGCGAGTGGACGGCTTGCTGGCAGGACGTGTCGCAGGTCTAGATGCCGGCCGGGTTGACGGCTTACTGGCAGGACGTGTCGCAGGTTTAGATGCCGGGCGGGATGACGGCCTGGTTCCTGTAGACGGTCGCGTTCCTGAAGAGGGTCGCGTCTTGGCACCTGAGGGCCGTGATCTTGGCGCACTGGAATAGCCACCTCGATTACCGCCACCACCGCCTCTGGCGCGTCCACCGCCGCCTCCGTGGCCTCTGGCATCAGCCATATCCGCACGCGGCGACAACCGCATGACACTCTCGGGCGAGGTGCCCACGGAGACTGCAAAAATAAGCACACCAATGAAAAACTGTCGCATCAGTTTTGCCCCCCTTGAAGGATGACATCCTCTGGCTTTGGCCAAGCCATCAGCTCAGCCTCTGCATCTGGGAAATAAGTGAAAACACCCTCCGGAATTTCCGGGTCGAAATTCCAATTGGTGAAGTAGGCCCGATACTGCGGCCACCCCTGAGTATAGGGATCTGTGCCGACGATCATCATCAACTCAGGCTGATCAGGCTCCGTCGAAATCCAGATTTGCCAATCTGTATCATAGTTGGAAAAGGCCAGATGATGGGCCTCGCGCCCGGCAATCCTGGTGGTCCCCAAATAGGCCGCTGCGGTCGCCTGATCAAGTAGCTCGGGCTGTGGTTCGGTGCTCATCACCTGCCAGATCGGCAATCGGATATCGTAAGCCTCCTTGGCCCGGTCCGCCAAAGCATCAAAATCGCCGGTGAATTCGGTAGACACATAAGCGTTTTCTTCGACATCAAAAATTTGAAACTGCGCACCGTCAAAGAAATACTCGCGGGTTTCATCGCCAAACTCGGAATATCCGTAAAACCCAACCCCACGCTGCAATAGATTGGCGCCACTGCGCATGTAGGTGATTTTTTCGCGACCATCGACCACCACGTCAAAGGACACAAACCAATCCATCGACAAAGCGCTCTGCTCCGCAAGGTATCTTGAGGCCGATGTCAAAATCTCGACGGCCTGTGGATCAAGAGGCACCGGGGGTGGCGGTTCATTTTCAGTTGCGGCGGCGCCTGATGATGCCAGCCCCAACCCTGCAGCAGCCACCGCAAAACACCACACCAAAGTTTGCCTACGGAGCACCGCCATAGGAAATTGCCGTTCCGGAAATTGATTTTGTACCATTTGTCTAGATTAGTATTGATCGCTGCAATCACAAGGGAAATTGTTATTCTCAGCGTCAATTCGCCCAGTTGAGGGCCGGAGTAATTTACCTGCCAATAACGATATCTGCCTGCAATCCGCCCAGATCCTGACTTGCGCCCAGGCGCAGGGCGCCGCCATGAGCCCGGGCGATATCGGCCACAATGGCCAGCCCCAAACCAACACCAGACCCCAGATCCTGATTGCGCGCCGGGTCCAACCGGGTAAAGGGCCGCATCGCCTCGCTGAACTGGTCCTGAGCAATGCCCGGGCCGTCATCCTCGACGCGAATACGCAACGACCGCTCCGTCAGCGCCACCGATACACGCGCCCGGCTGCCGTATCGCACTGCGTTTGATATCAGGTTGTCTATCGCCCGGCGCATTGCCCCGGGGCGCAGCATGACAGTGCCGTTGCTGCTCAACTCGCCCAGCATCACGTCCTGCCCCTCGCGGCGCCAGTTTTCTACAATCGAACTGACCAAATCCTGCGGATCAGTGTCTTCTGGCTTGCTGGTTGAAACCCCATGTGAAAAATCAAGAAAGGCATCCAGCAGTTGCCGCATTTCATCAACATCCTGCATAAGCGGTCGGGCCTCCTCTTCCTCCAGCATCGCCAACCCCAGCTTCATCCGGGTCAACGGGGTCCGCAGATCATGACTGACCCCAGACAACATCAGCGTCCGTTGCTCGATCTGACGTTCGATACGGGCCCTCATATCCAGAAATGCGCTCCCGGCGATCCGCACCTCGGTGGCGCCTGTCGGCTTGTAGGTTACATTTCGCCCCCGGCCAAAAGCCTGCGCCGCGTCGGCCAGCCGCTTGATTGGCCGCAGCTGGTTGCGCATGTACAGAAAGCTGATGACCGACATGAATATGCTGAAAAACAACATTGTAACAATCAACTGGTGCGGTGACGATACCGTCAGTCGCCGTCGTTTGAAGCTAATTTCCAACGGCCCCAATCTGTTTGAAAAAATCAACCTGACCTGTTTGTCTTGCGAAAACTGGACCGCCAGGATCGGTGCGGAACTGTCGCGCAGAGCATCCCTTACCACCCGTCCCGAAAACTCATTCCATGCCAGCTCGTCCTGCGGCGGCAGTTCCGAAGCCTCCAGAAAGCGCAGCTCCATTCTCAGCGGGGCCAGCAAGGGGGCTGTTGCCTCCAGCATCGCCTCCTGGGTTGGACTGGCCGAGCCAAACGCTACAATCATTTCCATTTCCTGCAGGACCGTCCCGGTCATCTGCGTTGTGACTTCCTGCAAATGCCGTTGAATGAACGCATTGAAAACCACCAGTTGAAGCACCACGATGGGCAACATCATGATCAAAGCGGCCCGCCCGTACAGGCTGCGCGGCAGATAACGTTTGAGCCAGGGGAACAACATGGGATAAGCCTATAGAGCCCTGAAAGGACTGTGACACACAGACACCGGCAGGCGTTTAGATGGATTACAAAAGATCGAGGCACAATGATGCAGGCTCCTGATGATTTCAACCCGGTCGCCGGAGTAGCCATTGAACTGGAGCCCGCTTTGCGGCGCATCCTGGCGGCGAACCCCTCCCCGATGACCTATCGCGGCACCAATACCTATTTGCTTGGGGAAACCGCGCTGGCGGTGATTGATCCGGGCCCGGCCATGCCTGCGCATCTGGCGGCAATTCTGGCGGCGGTTGGTCCTGGCCAGCATATTTCTCATATCATTGTCACTCACAGCCACCTCGACCACTCGCCCTTGGCGGCGGCGCTGCGTCAAAGCTGCGGTGCGCCGATCTATGCCTTTGGCGATGCCACCGCCGGCCGCAGCCCGATAATGTCAGAGCTGGACGCGGCTGGCCTGGTGGGCGGAGGCGAAGGCATAGACACTGCCTTCCGCCCGGACATTATTGTCGAGGACGGCGCCCTGATCACCGGCGACGGCTGGTCGCTCGAGGTTATCCATACCCCCGGCCATTTGGGCAATCACATTGCACTGGCCTGGCAAGACGCCTGTTTCACCGCCGATCACGTCATGGGCTGGGCCAGTTCGCTGGTGTCGCCGCCAGATGGGGACCTGAGCCAGTTCATGGCCTCCTGCCACCGCCTGCGCGCCAGGCCGTGGCGGGTATTCCACCCCGGCCACGGCGCCCCGGTCACTGACCCGGCAGCGCGACTTGACTGGTTGATTGCCCACCGCACCGCCCGAGAACAGGCGGTGCTGGCCGAACTGGCAAAAAGCCCCGCCACCGCCCGCGACCTCGCCGAAAAAATCTACACAACAACCCCAGCGTCGTTACTGGCCGCAGCAGAGCGTAATATTCTGGCGCATCTGATTGATCTGATGGGGAAATCACTGGTGGAGCCGATCGGAAAACTAACCGTCGATGCCACCTTCCGGCCTGCCAAGTAGGCGGCACAAAATAATTTTGGAAATTCTCATTTCTTCTCTGGACGGTCAAGAATCCCGACGCTATATCACACCCACCGTTCCGGCGTAGCTCAGCGGTAGAGCAGTTGACTGTTAATCAATTGGTCGTAGGTTCGATCCCTACCGCCGGAGCCAATTTCCCTTGATTTTGCTATATAGGCAAAGAAACCAAGGGGTATTGGACCCTTTTGGGACACTAAAGCTGATGAAGCCCTCCCCTCACATACCTGCGGCGTTTGGATGCCCTCAAGTACAGAGACTTCTTGCTAAAACGGGCCTCCCCCAACAGCGTGACCCGCTACGTCAATGTCATCAGAGCAGTGGTGAACCACACAATCGACGAGCGTGGCCTGTCGGTTAGCAACCCTTTCCACAAATTGCAGATCAAAGGCGCCGGGAATACTGCCGGAGACCGCCTAGGGTTGAAGACAGTAAGCAGCGAGCGACGGCTGCCTATATCTGACCGATTGGTCGAAGCGTTACAGGAGCATAGAGAGAACAAGCTGGAGGAGGCACCAATTTTTGATCGGTATGGTCGCGACAAAGGAAATACTGCAGCCTCAGCAACGATGATGAAACGCTTCAGGAAAGTCATCTCTGACCCCAAGAAGGCGTTGCACAGCCTACGGCACAGGAAGAAGGACGACCTGAGAAACACCAGTTGTCCTGAAGAAATCAGCAAAGTGATCCTTGGTCACAGCAACAAAGAGGTCGCTGCACGGTACGGAGCTGGGTTCAAAATTGACGTGTTGCGCGACTGGATGGACAAATCCAACCTAGAGAATGGCCTATGACACCCTCCGGGAATTCAGGAGCAGCCCCGCTCAAGTCGGATCCAACGACTGACGATATTCCTGCCCGCCCTTTCAACCCACATCGTTGCTGTGCCTCCACTGCCATGACGGCGCTGGTCCAGGACGTTCTGCGATTCATGGAAGGGTATGAAGCCTACTATAAGAAGCGCAAACGAAGACGGAATGCTGCTGCTCAAGCCACCTACGAAGCCACAGTTGAAGCTGTTGTGTGTGATTTGGTTCACCGCCAGTTGGAAGTTCTTGGTGGGCAAGTTCATGTCACCCAAAGCCACCAGATCCTGCGATCGAAATCCCGCTACAAAGATGTGGCGCTTGGCAAGACCCTTTCTGATATCCTGAAGGTAATGTCTGCCGAAGAGATGTCTTTCATCACTTTGACAGCGGGAGAACGTAAGTTCACGATCAAAGATCAGGCTTTGAACGTTGCCGTCAGCGGAAAACAGACAGTTCTTGGCTCGGGATCTAGGCTTTTGCGCCTGATTGAAGGCTCATGCATCACCTTTGCTGACATCGGACGAACACCTGATGAAGAAGTCATTCTGCTGAGAGAGCCTAAACAACGGGACGATAAACCCGGAAAACTGGTCGACTATGCGGACACAGAAGAGACCCCTACCCTCAGAGAGCAGGTGCAGGTCATCAACACTTGACTGGAAAAGACAGACGTCTCCTGCTCCCTCCTGGACATCAACTCTCATAATCGTCGTCTGAAGCGCATATTTAACAACTCTGACTTTGCGCAGGGAGGCAGGCTGTATGGCGGATTCTGGCAACTTTTGAAACACTCTGAACGTCTTGAAAACATTATGCTGGGCGAGGAATACGTTGCAGAGCTCGACTACGGCCAGATGGGTCTCATGCTGCTTTATGGACTTGAGGGGACAACGCCTCCAGAAGGCGACCTCTACGACCTGTCTGAATTTGGTATCCCGACAAGCTGTCGTCCTGGCGTCAAGAAGGTCATTCAGGCGGCTATTAACGCCAGTAAACCTCTGGGACGCATGCCCAAGCGAGCCAAGAAAACCATCCCAAAGAGGATATCACTGACTGAAATACTTGAGGCAGTCAGCAATAGGCATCCACTTATCGTTCATCGATTTTTTGCAGGGGTTGGCATGCTGCTTATGCGGCAGGAATCAGACATCCTTGTTTCTGTTCTTTTGGCTCTGAAAGACAAGAACATACCAGCGCTCCCCGTTCATGATGCTGTGCTTGTGCCTGGGGAGAACGATATTGAGGCTCAGGAGGTCATGATCCGGGTATTCAAAGAGCATGTCGACCTGACCCCAGAAGTCAGTATTGAGCACCCCTAATAAACCAGGGGAGATATCAGTAAGCTATTAATAATATTACTAAATATTCATAATACAAGAAGAAGTATGCTTAATGAATAAGGTTACCCCTAACCCCACCTCATATATGGGACCCGTATGGGTTGTGACGCCTATCTAGCGGTGAAAAGCAGTCATTAGTCGTGATCATATGCAATGAGCAAAGTACGAAGGCCCCGATCTTTGCTCTGATCGATCCGACTGGTACTTTCTGCCCAATGCAGACCTTTGCGGAAAACGCGTCTAACGGCAGGTTCCAGCTGTGGTTTCAATGGGTCGTCGCAACACTCTAATCTTTTAAGAAAGATGGAGTGTATTGAATGAAGTATCGCACACGGACGTTTTATACGGACAAACAGAAGTCCGAGATGTGGGATCGCTGGCAACGCGGTGAGTCAATGAGTTCGATTGGACGTCACTTCAATCGTGCGTCGTCTTCGATTTTCCCTCATTTGGCGCGAACGGGTGGGATCCGGCCCCTGATCGCACGCGGTAGCGATGGACCTTGAGCCTCATTGAACGGGAGGAGATTTCCCGTGGGCTTGTCGCAAAGCAGTCATTTCTCACATCAAATCCCCTGTCATTGCGCGGGCAAATCGCCAGCCTCGCGCAACAAATGACAGGTCAGATTACGCCAAAACAGAGGGGGTTCCTTTGGGGCTTATTGCAGATATCGGCCTTTGATACTTTTCGCGCCAATGCCACTAGGCGCGAACTATCTCTTACAGAGGCAAACCAACACAGGCCTATCTGACCTAAGTGATTTACGCTGACCCGCTTGTTTGTTTTTTTACATCCCACGAAACGGATGCAAAAAGTGTCTCTTTCGCATGAGTAAGGTGTTCACGAAAGGCAGCCTCAGTCTTATCGAGATCGCCTGTTTCAAGAGCTGCGATGATTTTCAAGTGCTGCTCTGCCGCGTCGTGGTTGCGCTCCATCTCGTCGATCTTGTTCCAACGGTAATGGTAGTGAAAAACCAGAGAAACCAACTCAAAAAAATCGCGCACGAACCTGTTTCCAAATCCGTCGATCCAAATACGATGGAATTTTTCATCGAGACGCGGAAATTGTAAAAAGTCCCGCTCCATATTTTGTAACAGCAGAGTGTGTTCGGGTTTCAGGCAGATTGCCTTGTGGTGTTCATCTGGTCCTGCACCCAAAAACTGTAAGAATGCCTGATGTTCAAACATCTCTCGAACCGTAAATAGCTCTTCCGCGAAGTCACGGGTAAATCCATTCAAAATCCAATGCCGATTAGGCTTCTTTTCGATCAAACCAAAGCGCGAAAATCGTATCAGGAATTCGCGAACAACAGTCGAGTTGACTTCAAAGTGCTTGGCCAATTCGCTCTCAATAATTGCTTCACCAGGTACCAGTTCACCTGCAAAAATGTATTCCATAAAGAGTGATGACAGCCGTTCAACGTTAGAAGCCGTTTCTTCTTCAGGGAAATATTCATTAGCCTTAGGTTTACGCAGAACCGTTTTGGAACGACCGGTCCATCGGATGATATTTGCCGCCTGCAAACCGTTCAGAATGCCCCGCACAGTGGTCCGGCTAACATCCCATCTACGTGACAACGCAGTTTCAGTTGGTAAGTCGCCCCCAAGCTCAGTTTCACAGACCAGGTCCAAAGCACGATTATAGCCTTGGTTGTAGGTGCTGCTAGTTCGAGACATCTTCTAAAGCTCCCACTGGTTGTTCTGATCGAAATTCACGTAACGGTGTTTCGGCGTCCGTAGTAGCAAGTCTTAGGTTTGCATTCGACCCGAATTTCTAAAAGTGTCATGACCCGTCAACCAATCCAAGGCGTCTTTGCCGATCGACGCTTGGCTGCATCTAAAACCCTGTCGCACCTCCGCCGTCTACTAGCACGACCTGTCCGTTGATATAGCGTGCTGCTGGCGAGGCCAAGAAGGCGCAGCACCAGCCGATATCCTCAGGTTGCCCAAGATGGCCCATAGGAATTCGGCTCATGATTTTTTGTTGCCGGGCAGGATCACCTTTGGTCGCATTACGGTAGATATCAGTGTCAATCCAACCCGGGGCCACGCCGTTTACGCGAATACCACGCGCAGCAAATTCAGCCGAAAGCCCCCGCACTACTCCGTTGATCGCTGTTTTCGAAATTGTATAGCCAGAGACCATAGGTTGACCGATATAAGCCGTCATCGACGAAAGGAATTGCACTGTGCCGCCCCGCTCTTCGGCCAGCATCCGACGGATTACGTGTCGGCTCAACTCAAGCGCACCACGTACATGAACGTCGAAGACCTGATCAAAATCAGCCATCGTCTGGTCTTCAAATGGTTTTTTAAGGGTATTTCCAGCGTTGTTCACAAGGATATCAACGGGTCCCAAGTCAGCCTCAAAGGCGGCAATGGCGTCCATTTGGGTCAAGTCGCAGGGCGCAATCTCGCAGCCGTGCCCGATTTCCTCGGCAGCCGCTTTCAACACGTTTTCGCGACGTCCCGCGATCGCGACATTGGCGCCGCTCTGCGCAAGGCAAGATGCGATAGCGCGGCCCAAGCCAGTGCCTCCGCCAGTGACCAAGGCCCGCTTGCCTTCAAGTCCGTAAATGTCGCTCAGGCTCATGAATTGGCTCCCATATCGATCATAATCTTAAAAGTCTCGTTGCGGTGGGCGTTCCAATAGTCCAGTGCCTGATCGGCGTTAGACCATGGAAAAACTTTGGAGATCAGCTTGTCCGCGACCTGCGGTTGCCCTTGGAGATAGTCGATCACAGCCTCAAAATCCGCGCGTGTCGCGTTGCGCGATCCACAGATGTCCAATTCCTTGAGGTTGAACAGCGTCGTGTCATAGCTGACCTCGGCCTTGGCGTAGCCCACATAGACCACGCGGCCGGAAAATGGAGCAAGGTCGATGGCAGAGCGGAACGTGGCAGGCAACCCAACCGCCTCGATAACGACGTCCGGGCCAGCGCCTCCCGTGAGGTCGTCCAGCCGTGCCGCGATATCCTCGTCGTTGGGATTGATGATGGCCTCTACGCCGAGGCCTTTAAGCGTCTCGCTTTTGCTGGGGGAAACTTCACTGACGATCGTGCGCGCACCCATGGCCTGTGCGCCCAAAATGGCACCGACGCCGATCATACCACCGCCCAAAACGAGCACCGTATCTTCGGCAGACACCCGCCCCCGCGCCACAGCATGGAAACCCACCGAAAGGGGTTCAACCAGTGCCAAATAGTTCGGCGGCAAGGTGTCGTTCAGGATCAAACGGTCCGCCTTAAGTACGATTTGGCTGCATAAGCCACCGTCTTGTTGCACACCCAGTGTTTTGTTGAATTGGCAGGCATTGACCCGCCCTTTTCTGCAGGACGCGCAGGTGCCGCAGGTCGTATAAGGAATGACAATAGCTCGTTTTCCGATGGCTAAATCCTCAGAAACGCCTGGACCGCGCGCAGCAATTGCCCCTCCGATCTCATGACCCGGAATACGGGGCAATTGAACCAAAGGATTAAGCCCGTTGTATGTGTTCAGATCGCTGCCACACAGTCCGACGTAATGGACATCCAGCAGCACATCACCAGCTCCAAGAGTGGGCGCGAGATCACCTTCGCGGAATTCAGAATGTCCGATTTTGTCGATGACGAGAGATTGCATTATTGGGCTTTCATGTTTGAGGTTTGACAGGCAGGCGTGTGCCCGCCTGTCAGATGTTGTGTTATTGGAACTCAGCGACGTTATCGGCTGTGATCAAAATACCGGCGATTGGCACCAGAGCGGGCGCTTCTTCGCCTTTGATGAGGTTAAGAAGGTTTTGGACCGACTGAACGCCCATTTGGGTGTTGTCCTGCTTGATTGTCGCGGACTGTTCACCTTCTGAGATTGCGACCAAATTTGCAGGGTTGCCATCGAAACCGACAATCACGAGATCATCAAGTTTGCCAAGCGCATCAGCTGCGGACACAGCAGCAAGCGCACCCGGATCCCAAGCCGAGAAGATGGCTTTGATGTCTGGGTTAGACTGCAAGAAGTTTGTGGTCGTCTCAAACGCACAGGCATCTTGCCAATCACAGATCTGGAAGATGACTTCGTGACCAGCGGCTTCAGCAGCGATCAAAACGCCATCACGACGTGCATTGCCTGTTTGGTGCCCAGCGGAACCGCCAAGGATCAGAACCGTGCCTTCGCCGCCAAGCTCGCCGACAATGTAGTCGCCTGCAATACTAGCAGCCGCAAGGTTGTCAGTCTGCACCAGGCTCGCGACATGTGAATGGTCGATACCCGTGTCCACGGCCACAACAGGGATGCCAGCTGTCGCTGCATTGTCGAGCGATGAGTCGAACGCGCGGTTGTCGACTGAGCCGATGATGATACCGTCAACGCCCATGTCGATGGCGCGATCAACGGCATCTTTTTGGGCGGCGGCGTCAGGGGACGACGCGGTCATATCGATGAATTCAACACCTTGGCGTTCTGCCTCTTCACTGGCAGCGTTCGCAACGCCGATCCAGAACGTGTTGTCTGTCGAATAGCCCGTGTATGCGATACGCAGATCTGCGGCGATGGCAGCACTGCTCATGCCAAGCACCAGAGCGGCGGCCGTTGCGGCGGTTTTAAGTTTAATAGTCATTTAGTCCTCCCAGTTTAAGAATTGGCCCGTTTTGAGCCTGTTATTGCGCAGTGAAAGATCACCGTGCCGATCGTCGCCAGACATCCCAGTAGACAGCCATGATGATAATCGCCCCGATTGCGATGCGCTGGTATGAAGTGCCGATGCCCATATATGACAGACCGACAATGATGGTTTGCATGATGAGCATGCCCAAAAGCGTCTTACCGACGCCGCCCCGTCCGCCGAACAGGCTGGTGCCGCCGATAACAACCGCAGCGATGGCATAAAGCTCATAGCTTTGACCGCGTGCGGGCATGGCGAAGTTCAGCTTTGACACTTCGATGACGGCAGCGAGACCTGCCAAAAGACCGCCAAGCATGTAATAATAAATCCGGCTTTTCGCGATGGGAACGCCCGACAAGCGGGCAACTTCTTCGTTGCCACCAATGGCAAAGGCACGGCTGCCCAAACGTGTTTTGGTCAGGAACAATCCGGTCAGAATTGCCGCGCCAAACATGATGATCACCGGTGTGACATTGCCAGTCCCCAAAAACCTGAAGGCGTCTGGAAAGCGCGACAAATCACGGCCGCTGGCCAGAATTTCTGCAACGCCCTTGTAGGCCGTCAAGCCGCCCAAAGTGACGATAAACGCAGGCACCTTGGTGACAACCTGAATGGCACCATTCAGCGCGCCTAGCCCCGCGCCAATCAACAGCCCCAAACCGACGGCTGCAACTGGGCTCAAGCCCCATTCTGCCAAGAATATACCGACCGCGACGCCCACCACCGCAAAGATAGATCCTACCGACAGATCAAGCCCACCAGAGATCAGAACAATCGTTGTCCCGCATGCCAGAATGGCGAGAATAGAGGCCTGGCCGAAGATTGACAGCAACGTGTCTAAGCTGCGAAACGGCGGCGACATGACAAAGAAGAAAGTGTAGATAATGGCCAGTGCAGCAACCACCTGCCAAATCTGCATAAAGCTGTGCTTGAGCAGATCAAAGCTGCTTGCTGCGCTGCCGGGGCTGGACACGGACGTCGAGCTGTTTTGAACCTGGCTCATGCTTTGACCTCCGCAGCGGCGGCGCCGGTGATCAGGCCCACAAGCGTGTCGCCATCCACATCTTTCACATCGCGCTCGGCCACCAACCGGCCAAGGCGCAACACCATCACGCGGTCGCAGTAATTCAAGACATGCTCCATATTGTGAGTGATCATAATGACCGAAAGCCCGTGGTCTTTGAGCGACCGGACAAGGTCCATCGCCATTTTGCTTTCGCGCACCCCGAGGGCTGCAGTCGGCTCATCCAGAATGGCGATACGTTTGCCAAACAGGACAGTTTTGGACAGGGCTACAGCCTGTCGCTGCCCCCCCGAAAACGCTTGCGCGTCACGGTAGATGTCGGCAATGCGCACATCCAGCTTGGCAAAAAGATCGCGAATTTCTGCATCCATCTTCTTAAAGTCGAGGACGCCAAAAACTCGGCCGAGCCAGTCGGACCGCACGATCTCGCGACCCAAATACACGTTCTTTGTGATCGAGATTTCGTTCACCAGCGCAAGATCCTGGTAGACCGTCTCAATGCCGGCGGCTTTCGCATCAGAAGGGCTATCGATTTGCAACTCCTGCCCGTCGAACCGGATCACTCCGGACGTGCGCGGAATCGCACCCGTCAGCGCCTTGATCAGCGTCGACTTTCCGGCACCATTGTCCCCTACGACAGCAAGCACTTCGCCCTCATAGAGTGTCAGATTGACGTCATCCAATGCGACGACGCCTCCGTAGTGCTTTGATATGCCCTGTGCTTCTAGCACCGGTTGGGCTTGTCTCGTGTTTGTCATGCTTTCCCCCCAGCGCATATGGCTGCAGTACGATGTTGTTATGTTTATTATCGATAAAAAACATTTTACTTGCCGTCAACTGTTTTTTTTGCAAAGTATACATTAGCAAATTGGGGAAAACTAACATGCCAATAGAAGAACTGAATTTTGTCCGGCTGCTACATTTGCACCCTAAGGACAATATTGCAGTCCTTGCGCAGGACGGTAAGAAAGGCGCATCGGCAAAACTGCAGGAAACAGAGCTAATACTCCCTTGTGACCTCCCAATGGGGCACAAGTTGGCGATTGGCCCGATTGGCAAAGGGACAGAGATTCTCAAATACGGCGCACCAATCGGAACAGCCACATGCGAGATCGTGCCTGGCGATCATGTGCATCTACACAATATTAAAAGCCAATATACAGTAATTGAAGACATGGAGGCGGGCCAGACATGAGTGCACTAATGACAGGCTGGTTGCGAAATGACGGACGCAAAGGCATTCGCAACACAGTGCTCGTCGCATATTTGGTGGAGTGTGCGCATCACGTTTCCAAGAAAATTGCGCGTGAGTTTCCTGAAACCGACGTGCAAGTCATCGGATTTTCGGGTTGCTTTCCAAGCCCCTACGGGCAAGACATGATGGAGGCTCTTTGCACACACCCCAATGTGGGTGCGGTCCAGTTGGTGTCCTTGGGCTGCGAGAATTTTCGCAAGGCTGATCTGGTACGCGCAATTGAAGCCTCGGGTCGAACTGTCAATCTAATCACCATTCAGCAAACCGGCGGCACGCGCAGTGCTGTTGACGCAGGCCGGGCCTGGGTGCGTGATACCCTGGCTGCGCTCGCCCAGATCCCGCGCGTTCCGATGGAGCCATCAGAGTTGGTCATCGGCACCATCTGTGGTGGTTCGGACGCCACCTCTGGTCTGACGGGCAACCCAGCAGCGGGACGTGCGTTTGATCGTTTGGTGACCGAAGGGGCCACCTGCATCTTCGAAGAAACCGGAGAACTGATCGGATGTGAACATGTCATGGCCGCCCGGGCGTCCACGCCAGCGCTGAGGAATGAACTGATCGCTACAGTCAAGAAAGCCGAACAATATTATGCCGCGATGGGGTACGGGTCTTTTTCGCAAGGCAACGCGACCGGAGGTCTGTCGACTATCGAAGAAAAATCTCTGGGCGCCTATGCCAAGTCAGGCGACAGCGAAATCTGTGGCATCTTGCGTCCAGCTGAACGGGCTACCACCGGCGGGCTATATTTGCTTGATGTTGTTCCTGACGGTGCGCCGAAGTTCGGTTTTCCCAATATCAACGACACAGCCGAAATCATCGAGCTGATTTCCTGCGGCGCCCATGCGGTGATCTTTGTCACAGGGCGCGGGTCGGTTGTGGGATCGGCAATCTCTCCGGTGCTTAAAGTCTGCGCCAATCCGGACACATATGCGCGCATGTCCGAAGACATGGATGTCAACGCTGGTCGTATTCTAACCGGCGACGCGACTCTGTCCGAGGTCGGGGATGAAATCTACAACAAGCTCGTAGCGCTCGGAACCGGCGAGATGACAGCGTCAGAAGACCTGGGGCACACCGAATTTGTCCTCACCTATAAAAATCCGACACAGGCCGAACCTGGCTGCCAAACTGCGACATAAGCGAGACATGATGTTATTACCGGATCACAAACTTTCCTTTGGCTGCGCCAGCGTAGCGGGCCTATTCAAACCCGTGAATTCTCAAGAGGCACATGATGTGCTGACCACAGCATGGAACGCGGGCATTCGCTATTTCGACACAGCGCCCCATTACGGCCATGGCGTGTCCGAGCGGCGTTTAGGTGATTTCTTGCGGGACAAAAGCGGTTGGGTGATTTCTACCAAGGTAGGCCGTATCCTTACGCCAGATCTGAACCCACCAAATATAGCGAATGGGCTTCACAGTGCCCTGCCCTTTAAGCAAGAATTCGATTTCAGCTATGATGGGATCATGCGGTCTGTCGACGACAGTTTTCAGCGACTTGGGCTGAACCGGATCGACATTCTCTATGTCCATGACATCGGTGACCCAGGCGCTGGCACTGACACCCCGCACCACCGCGCGCAGTTGTTGGATGGCGGCCACCGCGCGCTCAGCGATCTGAAATCTCAAGGCGTCATTTCATCTGTAGGGCTCGGTGTGAACACCGTCGAAATATGCGAAGGCTTGCTGGGGCAGATGGAGATTGACCTGATCTTGCTTGCTGGCCGCTACACCTTATTGGAACAAACAGCTGAAGTACGATTGTTCCCCTTATTGGAACAACACGGCGTAAAACTGGTAATCGGCGGTGTGTTCAATTCTGGCATACTGGCGACAGGTCCGGTGGCGGGTGCACATTACAACTACGCCCCTGCCCCGCAATCCATTCTGGACAGAACGACCCAGATCGAATCAGTTTGTGCCCGCCACAACGTGCCCATGGCAGCAGCGGCTTTGCAATATCCAGCACAAAGCCCGCATGTGGCGTCCACCCTGATTGGCACGTCCAAATCCAGTTCTCTTTTGCGCAATGTCACCCAGTTTGAAATGCCGCTGCCCACAGACCTTTGGGCGGACTTACGGCGCGAGAATTTGATAACCTGAGGGCAACACTATGATGATCGATAGCCACCAACATTTCTGGTCATTGGCGCGTGGGGATTATCCCTGGCCGGATGAAAGCGTCGCCTCAATTTTTCGAGACTTCGGTCCGCAAGACCTGATCGAATTGCTTAAGGCATCGGGTGTGTCGCAGACCGTGCTTGTGCAGGCAACGGATAGTATCGCAGAAACGGAATTCCTGCTTGATATTGCCACCCAAAACAACTTCGCCAAGGGGGTCGTTGGCTGGGTCGATCTTGACGATGCCGCCGCGCCCACGTTTTTGGATAAGTTCGCGCAAAATGCGGCCTTCAAGGGGGTCCGGCCAATGTTGCAAAACATTGACGACACCAATTGGATATTGCGGCCAAATGTACTTGCCAATCTTGCCGAAGTGGCGGCTCGCGGATTGCGGATGGATGCCTTGATCCTGCCGCGTCACCTGGAGGTTTTAGCACGGGTTGCAGAAGCCTTAACCGACCTGCCCATCGTGATTGACCATTGCGCCAAACCCATCATCGCAAACGGCGCGGATGCCAGTGAAAACTGGCGCACAGGCATGGCAAACCTAGCGCGTTTCCCGAATGTTTTCTGTAAGATTTCAGGTCTTGCAACTGAGGTCGGACCAAGTTGGAGCGTTGACGGCCTTCAGCACGTGATTGATCATGTCATCGCGCAGTTCGGCCCCAAAAGGGTGATGTGGGGCAGCGACTGGCCGGTGATCAATCTTGTTGGCGATTACGGCAAATGGCGGCGCGCGTCTGATCAATTGTTCAATGGCTTAACCAAAGCCGACCGTGCCCGTGTTTATGGCGGAACGGCTGCTCAGTTCTACGGTTTGGAGATCAAATAATGACCCTTCGCATCGCTTGCATCGGCGAGCCCTTGGCTGAAATTTCTCATTACGGAGAAACTTTCGGCGTTGGCTTTGCAGGTGACACACTCAACACCGCGATCTACTGTGCCCGCGAAGCCAAAGGCCATGACATAGACGTCCAATACGTCTGCGCAATTGGCCATGACGCCTTGTCAGAAGGTGCACTGAACTTAATGAGGCGCGAAGGACTGGGCACCAATTACGTCACGCGTGACCCAGCGCGGCAGATCGGCATATATGCCATCCAGAACGACATTCACGGAGAGCGGAGCTTTCATTATTGGCGCGACAGTTCTGCGGCGCGCCAGATGTTTTCTACCGATGCCTCGCCTCATCTTAAATCGATCAAATCGGCCGATTTGGTTTATCTGTCAGGCATAACCCTCGCGATCCTCAGCCAAGACGCGCGTGACAGGCTTTGGCGCGCCTTGGCTGAGCAGCGTGCATCCGGCTTAAAAGTTGCCTTTGACAGCAACTATCGGCCCAACCTCTGGGAAACACCAGAAATCGCTAGCCGCGAAATCGCCCGATTTTGGAAAATCACCGATATCGCCCTACCCACGCACGAAGACGAAACCGCCCTGTTCGGTGATGCTGAGCGCAGGGCCATCCTCGACCGGATCCTCGCAACAGGGCCCAAAACGGGTGCTCTCAAATGTGGCCAGGATGGTCCTATTCAGATTCCGCACTCCGCTGAGACTTCCAGTTACAAAGCCGCAGAAACGGTCATCGACACCACCGGTGCGGGAGACAGTTTTAACGGCGCCTACCTGGCCGCGATTGCGTCGGGCAAGCCCGAACGAACCGCTCTCGCCCTGGCACATGATTTGGCCCGCCGTGTGGTCGGGCATAAGGGCGCTATCCTACCGCAAAATCCGATACGGCCTGCGCAGCGTATGGGCAGTGTGATCGGCCTGAGGCCGGAAGACCTGGATGAATATGTAAAACTACACGCAAACGTCTGGCCCGGCGTGTTGGCGCGCCTGAAGGCCTCGCATTTCACAAATTATTCGATCTACCTCAAAGAACCAGAATGCCTGATGTTTGGGTACTTTGAATACACTGGGGATGATTTTGACACCGACAACGCAGCTATTGCCAACGATCCGATCACACAGGACTGGTGGAAAGTGTGTGGTCCAATGCAAGTACCACTGGAAATTCGCAACCAGGGAGAATGGTGGGCGGAAATGCGCGAAGTCTTCCACATGGACTGAGCTTCAACACCCAAGTTCACATGCGGCCCTTTTGATCCACGACTGCCAAATTAGACATTCCCTGCGTTACAGAAGATTAGGCAAGTGGGCTCCAACCAATCAAAAGCAGAGGAGGACAAGAACGGCCGGACTGGGCCGCTCGATTCATTCTGCAAAGCCATATTTCTGCGCGTTGCCTATTTCAGGCAAATGCGCAGCATTCTCTAAATGGAACCTCGACCGACCGTTGGCTCCAGACAACCAGCGGCCAGCAATGTTTGAAAGCAAAACCTTCACTACAGAGCCGAAATCCCTAATCTGACTTTGGCCTCAGGTACACTTCTGTCGGAAATTTTATGACTGCTGAATTTGGAGTTTTCAACACATTCCGCCCTTCGTGACTAGTTTCTGCGGCAGCAGCATAGTTAGTCCATCCGCTCACCTCACGTCGCTTCAATGCCTGCTTTTCGAAAGACTGAAACCATCCAGGAAAACTGAGAAACACCAAGCATCTATACAAAAGTAACTCATCCTGGAGATGTATAGATGTTTACAACCTTCTCGCTACTTTTGGCAGTTGGGTGTGGTACCCGGCTAGCCGTAAACTGGGGACTGGAGCGGCGTTTCAACGTTGGTCTGTCAGTCCCACAGGCTCTCGCTGGTGCCTTGATCGTACTGGCAGGGCTACCTGACTGGCTCAAGCCCTTTGCCTACCCCCTGCCCCTCAGCTTTACGCTTGGGGTTCTTCTGCCCGACTTCCTCCTGGGGAGGAAATAGATATGGCAAAGGCAATACACGGAGGGCCAGACCTCTCTCCTGGCCAGAAAGTCGTCATAACTGCCTTTGACGATATCCCTGAGCACTCATTCGAAATCTCGGAGGTCTTTGACGACTGCGTAGGCGGTTATTCCCTGTCGGGACCACTGGCTGGCGAATATGGCGAGCCTGACTTTTCGATGATCCTAAGGGTTATCCAAGACTAGCAGGTGGGGAACGGCAGGGATCTTCCCTAACCAAGTATCCTGCTGTTCCCAATCAAAAAATCTCAATCACAAGCAAAACTGGGGCGAATGCCCCAGAAGGAGGACTTATGCCTGCTACAATCAAATATGCCTATCTGAAGCAGCAAACATGGCTGTACCGGCGAAACTACCCCAAACACCTTCAGCCCTATCTTGGGCAGGCACTGAAGCGGACCCTGAAGACCGGAGACGCAAGAGTAGCCAAGGCTCGCGTTGTCGAGGTCAATGCCAGCTACGCCAAGGTCGTCCATGAGGCTGAAACACAGGTCAACTCAGCAAACGGACAGCCGATCGATCATCGCGTTGTAGTCACGGGGCCAACTACAAAGTTCCAGCGCGCCACTGTTCTAGGCCAGGTTTCGGTCAGAGATCTGGCGCAGGTTTATTTACCCACTCGATTTGACGATCTTAGTCCAGGGGCCTTCAAGTCGGTACGGTTCAGCCTTGGCCTTCTGGTTTCATACTTAGGTCACAGGAAGATCAGCGACCTCAGCAGAACGGATGGTCAGACGTTTCTCGGACTGATCGCCAAACTCTCCCCTGACGTTGCCAAATCCATTGCGGCCAAGGGGAAAAGTCTGAAACGGCTTGTAGCACTCTCCAAAGGGACAGGGAAAACGATCTCAACACAGACCCAGAAGCGGATCTGGAAACAAGTCTGCCAATTCCTGGATTGGGCGACGAGTGAAGGTCACACCGGCGGGCATTGCTTCAGTGCTCTGAAAGTATCAGGCAAAGTATCGGTGCAAAGTTATGCTGTCCTCTCTGATCCTGAGGTGACGACACTGCTAACGGCAAATGATCCTGACCTCACGCCCATACTTTTGCTCTGCTTGCTATCAGGTCTGCGCTCAGGGGAGGCCTGTGGGATCCTAGCTGAAGACCTCGTGACAAGGGACAATCACGGTATCTTTGTCAGGGTCCGACCAAACGGGATCAGAGGATTGAAATCCAAGGCCGCTGAGCGCGAAGTACCACTTCACGACCAATGGCTGCCAATCCTTCAAACTCTGCCCTGCGAAGGACCCCTGTTCCCCGACCTCAGTGTTGACAGGGTCACCAAACGGTTCACGAGCTTGCGGCGGAAACTTGATCTGAGCCGTCCAGGATTGGTGTTTCACTCGACCCGGAAGTGGTTCATCACCCAGTGTGAGCGGACCGGCGTCCCGGAACACTTTACTGCAAGTCTTGTGGGACACCAGTCAGCGCGATCAGAGAACAAACTCACCTATGGGCTTTACTCTGCCGGGATCAGCGACAGCCAGAAACGTGAGATCGTGGATCAGGTGAAGTTGCCAGTAGCGGTACTGCTGTAATGGGTTTTCTCAGATCCCTGACTTTGTGGCCCCCCAAAAAGAGCCGTAATCATCCAGTACGAAGGGGCCTTTCACAGAATACAGATCAACATTCCCGTCCGGGTGCCTTTGTTGGCATTCGGGCGGGAGTAACTCTTGCTATATTTTTTTGCCGTCTGGGACAGTGAATGTTTCGCTTGGATGGGTAGCGCCAAGACTAGGTTAGCTTACTTGGCTTTTGTCGTTCGCAGCCAAAAGACCGTGCCATCGATGAATGCTTTTAATCGCTCTAAGTCCTCACCTTGAAATTTTGATGCACTCAATGCCGATTGGGCGACTGGCAGTAAAGCTTCAAGGTCATAGATGTCGACGTCTGGAGCCTCCTTGATACTAAAGTATGCTCCATCGGAGCCTGTCGTTTCGGTCAGCAAGGCGGTGACTGTGCCCAATAAAAATGTGTGTTAGAATTTGCTGACTTAATGATCCATTTTTTGCACCGAACCTTTCCGTAAAAGTAGGCGTAAGCACGAATAGTCATCCATGTTTTCGGGTACTTAAGATACACCTCTGACGCCAAATCCTCGTCAAACAGCGGCTTGATTGCATCTCGAAATCTCTCCCAATCGGCTTTGCCTAACGGACTGTCCATGCGTTCCTCAGATGCACCTATCTCACCGAGCAGCCTGCCATAATCGCAAAAGGTTTCAATCCCATATGAGACTCTGCGTTTCACTTTCAACGCTTCAATCAAGGGGGCCGCAGCCTCGCCACTTGAATAGGTCTTTAGGATTTCCGCGATGAGCAGGTAGAGTACTTGAGATGGACCCAGTAGGGCGAACCCTCTCTTTGCCCTCATGCGGCTCACAGTCTCGCCAATCGAAAAGAGCGCGTTCAACAACTGTTGAGTTGGTTTAACAGCGTTCGGTTCAATCATTCGATATTGAATTTCGGAGAACAGCTCGCCAATCATTGGATGACCGTGAGCGTCTTTCTTTGCCGCAAAATTTTCTAAAGCAAGACTCAATGCTTCTTCATCATCCAAGCTATCAAAAATCATCTGAATCGTAGCATAAGGAATAACGTCTTCTGATAAGCCAAATGCCATATAAGTTTGAAACGCGTTAGCATGGCCTATCCCTCGACGCCTGACCACCTGATGGTATGGTTCCGCCCGCGATTGTTCTTTTCCAGTTATCAATTTCGCGCGGTTTGGGAACAAACATGCCAACAACGGTATTACAGACTTGTCGGGTAATCCCCCATTTTTAACAGGGGGCGGTCGTAGAATTTACGCGGCCATTTTCAGTTTCATTGCGGGTGTGATGCCGCCGAGGCCCATATTCGGGCGGTCATTATTGTAAGTCCATAGCCATTGTGTGGCAAAGTCCTGTGCCTCCTCTATGTTTTCGATGATATGTTGGTCCAACCATTCATGCCTGACGGTGCGATTATAGCGCTCGATGTAAGCGTTCTGCTGCGGCTTTCCGGGTTGAATGTACTGGATGATAATACCTTGTTTCTCAGCCCATTCCAGCAGCTTACCACTGATGTACTCCGGCCCATTATCGACCCGAATGGTTCCTGGTTTCCCACGCCATTCAATGATCCGATTAAGGCTGCGAATAACCCGTTCGGCTGGCAAAGAAAAATCGACCTCGATGCCCAAACCCTCGCGGTTAAAATCATCCAGCACGTTCAAGAGCCGAAACGCCCGACCATCCCCGAGGCGATCCGCCATGAAGTCCATCGACCAGGTCATGTTCGGGGCGTCCGGCACTGCCAGCGCATCGGGTTTGTCCCGCTTTAACCGTTTCCGAGGTTTGATCCGCAAGTTCAGTTCCAGTTCGCAGTAAATCCGGTAAACCCTTTTGTGGTTCCACGAATGACCTTGCACGTTACGTAGATGCAGGAAACATAGCCCAAACCCCCAAGTCTTCCGTGCGGCCGTCAGCCCAACCAGCAGATCGGCAATCTCTTCGTTCTCATCGCTCAAGAGCGGGCTGTAACGATATGGACCTGTCCCGCTTTCGTTCCGCCCCTTGTGCTCATTTAGGCGGCGATCTTTTCAAAAGCCAAGGGACTTTTCCAGCCTAATGCCGAGTGTCTCCGGCGGGGATTATAGAACCCATTAATGTACTCGAAGATGGCGATCTCAGCAGCCCTGCGGGTTTGCCAAGAGTGCCGCCAGATCAATTCCGCTTTGATGGTTTTGAAGAAGGTTTCCATTGCGGCGTTATCATAGCAATTACCCTTGCCGCTCATGGATACCTTGAAGCCATACCGGCGCAGGATTTTCTGGTAATCCTGCGAGCAATATTGGCTGCCCCTATCAGAATGATGGATGCATCCTTTGGGCGGCCTGCGCAGGGTTATGGCCATGTTCAGCGCCCGTATGGCCAGATCGCGCTTCATCCGGTTGCTGACAGCCCAACCGACCACGCGCCTGGAGTACAGGTCCAGAACCACGGCCAGATAGAGCCAGCCCTCGCGGGTCCAGATGTAGCTGATATCAACAACCCATTTTTGATTGGGTCGATCTGCTGAGAAGTTCCGGTTCAGCAGGTTTGGCGTGATGTTGAACTTGTGATTGCTGTCCGTTGTGGCCTTGTACTTACGGGTTCTGACAACAGATATGCCGTTCTGGCGCATCAATCGGCCGACACGGCGGTGACCAATATCCAGACCAAGCTCTTTCAGTTCTTCGACCATTCTCGGTCGGCCGTAGCTCTGCAAACTCAGGCGGTGCTGCTCCCGGATGTGGGCCAACAGAACCATATCCCCACGTTGACGCTGGCAGGCAGGGCGTTTGCGCCAGGCTCGGTAGCCACGTGGGGTGACATCCACAATCCGGCAAAGTCGCTCTGTGGGAATGCTATTGCGGTGCTTTTCAACAAATGAAAACCTCATTTGCTTTGGTCCGCAAAGAAGATTGTTGCTTTTTTTAGCAGCTCCCTCTCCTCACGTAGAAGGCGGTTTTCCCGGCGAAGGCGCTCGTTCTCATTGGCCAGTTCCTGATCCTCTTTCGAAACAACGTCCGCGTCACGATAGGTTCTGATCCACTTGCACAGGGTGGACATACCAACCCCAAGATCGGAGGACACCTGTCGGCGGGTCAGCCCGCTGGTCAGTGCGATCCGCACTGCGTCGCGTTTGAATTCTTCGGATGGTCGTGGTGCCATGGTGTATCTCCTTTGGGGCAGAATATGCTCTCAAAGGGGCGGAACAATACCGTGACAGGTCCAGAGTGTAGTTCGTCACTTATGCAACAATCGCAGCTGCATTCACCCTCGACATCTGAAGATAGGCACCCAGGCGCAAAATCTCCGTGACCAACAACTCAGCAGGATCCAGGATTGGCCCCATCAGTAAAGGTTTTCCGGTGTCTTACTGTCTAGCTGTCTTACTGTCTCAAGGCTGAATGAAACGACTCCGGACCCTTTTCGGACCCTTTTCGGACCCTTTATTTTCAGATCACCGGATATAGTTTCATTAAAACAAGATGTTATTTAAAAAGTCGACCCCTACCGCCGGAGCCAATTCCCCTTGATTTTGCTATAAGTGCAAAGAAACCAAGGGGTATTGGACCCTTTTGGGACACTAAAGCTGATGAAGCCCTCCCCTCACATACCTGCGGCGTTTGGATGCCCTCAAGTACAGAGACTTATTGCTAAAACGGGCCTCCCCCAACAGCGTGACCCGCTACGTCAATGTCATCAGAGCAGTGGTGAACCACACAATCGACGAGCGTGGCCTGTCGGTTAGCAACCCTTTCCACAAATTGCAGATCAAACGCGCCGGGAATACTGCCGGAGACCGCCTAGGGTTGAAGACAGTAAGCAGCGAGCGACGGCTGCCTATATCTGACCGATTGGTCGAAGCGTTACAGGAGCACAGAGAGAACAAGCTGGACGAGGCACCAATTTTTGATCGGTATGGTCGTGACAAAGGAAATACCGCAGCCTCAGCAACGATGATGAAACGCTTCAGGAAAGTCATCTCTGACCCCAAGAAGGCGTTGCACAGCCTACGACACAAGAAGAAGGACGACCTAAGAAACGCCAGTTGTCCTGAAGAAATCAGCAAAGTGATCCTTGGCCACAGCAACAAAGAGGTCGCGGCACGATACGGAGCTGGGTTCAAAATTGACCTGTTGCGCGATTGGATGGGCAAATCCAACCTAGAGAATGGCCTATGACACCCTCCGGGATTTCAGGAGCAGCCCCTCTCAAGTCGGATCCAACGACTGACGATATTCCTGCCCGCCCCTTCAACCCACATCGTTGTTGTGCCTCCACTGCCATGACGGCTCTGGTCCAGCAAGGCCGCAGACCTGCCCCCAAAAGCCGGGCCAGCTCAAGCATCAGTGTTGAACAGACTGAAATACAACGGCAATACGATCCTGAATGGATGTGTCAGGCTCCCCTGACCGGTCTTGAATGCCCCCCATAACATCAAACATTTTCCGTGCGCAGCGTCGGTCTGATCAGTCGATTGCGCAACAAAGAAAGACATCACGCCGTTAATGTTGATATAGGCGGCAGCCCCGGAAACCTCCTCCGCCTTTGCCTGAATGTCTTTCTTTATTGCAATCCAAGATGGGTCGAGAAGGATGCTCCTTTCGTTGGCAAGATATTCAAGAGCTGGCAGGGTGAGCTGACCAAATACGGATGCATCAATATCGTCTGACCCCTGCCCGTATTGGCACCCTCCGTGGTCAAGGGACCAGGCAAGGACACCGTGCGCTCTGGCCGTAGATCCCAATGGGTGAGAGCGGCGATATTGCCAATGGCTTTTCCTAAGACACCAGACAGCTGGCCCTTTGCTCCAGACGCCTGATGTGCGCCCTGCGCCTTTGTCTTCACATAGCCTTCCAAAAGCAGGTTGACGCACTCCTCCTGGCCTCGCAGCACCTGCCCCTCGGTTACCGCTACCAACCTAGGCGGAAAAACATCACTGCTGTTTTGGCCAAAACCGGGCGCCACGCCGAGATGTTTCCCAATATCTGTTTTGCCCGACCCGGTAGGAGCTTCGATAAAGGCAAAGCCGTATTCATAGATGGTGCCGGCGGCCTCATAGAGCCGTTCGGATTGGAACGCTGCAGGTTTTCGCCCTGTGGTTTGCGTGTTCTCAGAGACATCCCAAGGCTTGAAGTCAAGCAATTCGCCCCTTGCGCGCGCAAATCGACTTCATCACCAACGCTTAAACTTCGCTGTCCCAAGAAATACCTTTTGACCTGCTCGGGGAGAGGCCACCGCGAGTTTCGCATCTCGACGCTATTGTCAGCGTTGGAGCCAAAAGGCACTGGCGGCAAGGCAACAACCGATGGCCCTTCGCCCTCACAATCAACCTTGCCCCATATGTCGCGGGTCCCAATCGCCCCAGCCATCAAACGCCGCTGGGCTCTATAGCACGATGGTGTTTTGGCAATCCAGTTTTAGCCCGATACATAATGTGGATCGCAGCTATGGGTCGCCATTCGGGGTTGCCGACTGGCGACCCTGCGCAACAAAAAACCCCGCGGTCAATTGGCCGCGGGGGTTTTCAAACTCGTCAAAGCAACAGCGTGATTTACATCACCCTTCGCGCTCCAGTTTTTTACGCGCCAATTTACGGGCACGACGGATCGCTTCCGCCTTGTTGCGCGCTTTTTTCTCAGACGGTTTCTCGAAATGCTGCTTCAGCTTCATTTCACGGAACACGCCTTCGCGCTGTAGTTTTTTCTTCAAGGCCCGAAGGGCTTGATCGACATTGTTGTCGCGAACGCTAACCTGCATGTGGGTTTCGCCACCTTTTCTAAAATCCAGCTGCAATGATTTGCAATAACCCGCCCCGTATCAAGATGATAGTGTTTTGTCGAGTCCGATGTGACGCGAATTGCACCGGGTGCAGCAATCGAACCACGTCCGGCGCCGATCCGACAGAGCAAAATTGCCGCCTAGTTCAGCGCCCCGCTTTCTACCAGCCAATCCGCCATCCCGCGAATATTGAGATCCCGCCAGTTTTCATAATTCCCCCAATCGGCGTAGGCACTAGTATCAAGCGAGGCGACAATCTCTTCGACACTGCTGCCCTGTTTCAACTCTGCCGTCACCGCATCCCGCAGCCACTCGACATATTGACGGTTCTCGGTGGCGTCGACCTTGCCACCCAGGGCGCCGTGGCCCGGCACCAGCACATCAAATTCAAGCGTTTCAACCACCCGGATCTGATCAATGTAGCCGCCAATATCAGCCCCCGGGAAATTCTTGAATGGCAGCCGCTTGGGCGTCACAACATCAACGATGAATGCGACGTTTTCGGGACGGATGACCAGCGCCAGCATGTCGCTTCCATGACCAGAGCCCAGCGCGGTTATTTCAAAGCTATGATCGCCGGAGGTGAAATTGCTCACCTCAGAGACCTGCGTGTCGGGGGTCACCCCGTCAATCTCCTCTGGCCCATTGGCGCCGGCAAAGACAGTTGCCGTGTCAGCGAATATCGCCCCACCAGAGGCATGATCGCCATGGCTGTGGCTATAGACCAAATGGGTTATCGGCGCATCCGTCAGTTTCGAGATTTCACTCTTCAGCCAGGCTGCGGCCTCGGCGTTGATCGGATCGCTGACAATGACACCCTCATCGGTGATCACAAACACCGAGAAGTGGAAGTTGTTTTGAAATCGCCAGACATCACCTTTGACATTGGTAATCGCACGTTGTGTGTCCTGCGCAAATGCAGGACTGGCAGCAAAAGCGAAAATCGCGGCCGCGGTCAGTGTTTTGACAATCATGGCTTCTTCCCCTTCCGTATGGTTAGGGCAAGTTACCCCATCTCGGTCCGTTTCAGGATCGCAATGTTGTGATCGAAAATCCGGCTATGCTGATCTCGCACAAAAAACGCCCCAGACTTTCATCCGGGGCGTTAAAATTGGTCTGATCTGTTGGCTTAGCCCTTCAGGATCGAACGGCCCGCATATTCCGCGACCTCGCCCAGGGCCTCCTCGATACGGATCAGCTGGTTGTATTTTGCCAGCCGGTCCGACCGCGCCAGCGAGCCGGTTTTGATCTGACCACAGTTGGTCGCCACCGCCAGGTCGGCGATGGTGGCATCCTCGGTCTCGCCCGAGCGGTGCGACATCACATTGGTAAAGCCAGCCCGGTGCGCCATGTCGACCGCCTGCAGCGTTTCGGTCAGGGTGCCAATCTGGTTCACTTTCACCAGCATCGAGTTGGCGGATCCTTTGGCGATGCCATCCGCCAGACGTGTCGGGTTGGTCACAAACAGATCGTCGCCCACCAGCTGCACCTTGTCGCCAATGGCATCGGTCAGCGCCTTCCAGCCGTCCCAGTCATCTTCGGCCATGCCATCTTCGATAGAGATGATCGGGTAATCATTGGCCAGCGCCGCCAGATAGGCAACGTTTTCCTCGGAGGTCAGGGATTTCCCCTCCCCCGAAAGAACGTATTTGCCATCCTTGTAATATTCGGTCGCGGCGCAATCCAGCGCCAGATAGATCTCTTCACCCGGCTTATACCCGGCCTTCTCGATCGAACGCAGGATGAAATCCAGCGCTTCACGGGTCGAGGCGATATTGGGCGCAAAGCCCCCTTCGTCACCAATGCCGGTGGACAGGCCCGCCGCTGTCAGCTCTTTTTTCAGCGTGTGGAACACTTCCGAGCCCATGCGCACAGCTTCGCGGATATTTTCCGCAGCCACCGGCATGATCATGAATTCCTGAATATCGATCGGGTTGTCGGCATGTTCGCCGCCGTTGATGATGTTCATCATCGGCACCGGCAGAACTCGGGCCGAGGTGCCGCCGATATAGCGATACAGCGGCTGCGTTGTGAAATCAGCTGCGGCCTTGGCGACTGCCAGCGAGACACCCAGAATGGCATTGGCCCCCAGACGGCTTTTGTTGTCGGTGCCGTCCAGCTCGATCATCGCCATGTCAATCGACACCTGCTCGGTGGCATCAAAGCCAACCAGCATATCGGCGATCTCGCCATTGACCGCCGCCACCGCTTCCAGCACGCCCTTGCCCAGGTAGCGGCTCATGTCACCATCGCGCTTTTCAACCGCCTCATGCGCCCCGGTCGAGGCCCCCGAAGGCACCGCAGCGCGGCCCATGGTGCCGTCTTCCAGCATCACATCAACCTCAACCGTCGGGTTGCCCCGGCTGTCGAGAATTTCGCGGGCGTGGATGTCGATAATAATGCTCATCGGAATGTCCCTGACTATGGCTATTGCTTGCCAGCGTCATAGGTAGACAGCGGGCAAATGTAAACCTCAGGTGTTATCGCTAACACCCCCTTGCCCGTTCGCAGAGATCCGCAGAGCCCTCAGAAGCCCCACCTCATTGGATTGACCGGCAGGCGCCGTTATGTTTCGGTCCCTAGGCCGCAACCATCCCATTCGAACGTGCCAATCTGCGTTCGCGCAGAAAGGTATACAAGCCAGAGCCAATGATCAGCGAAGCCCCGGCCAGTGTCATCATATCGGGACGTTCATCAAACATCACCATGCCCGCAAGAATCGAAAATAACAGTCGCGAGTATCGAAAGGGCGTCACCGCCGAGGCATCCCCCACCCGCATGGCCACCACAATGCCGTAATAGCCCATAACCCCAAACACCACGCCGCCAAAGATCATCAGCGCCTGTGGGCTGCTCACCGCGCTCACCTCTCCGGGGACCAATACAAGCAGCAGTATTCCAGCCACGATAAGCGCCGCAAAGCCCTGAAAGCTTACAACAGTTGACGACACCGAGGAATCCACAAACCGGGTTAGAAGATCACGAGCAGCAATGGCAAACACCGACAAAAGCACCAGTATAGAAGCCGGCTCAAAGCCGTCAAAACCAGGGCGAATAATCAACAGCACTCCGATAAAGCCAACCGAAATGGCGCTCCAGCGGCGCCAGCCCACCTGTTCCTTCAGGAACACTGCAGCGGCCATGGTGATCACCAGTGGCAAGGCCTGAAACACCGCTGCCACAGTTGATATATCAACCAGCGCCAGCGCTGTTGCAAAACACATCGCACCAACAGCCTCAGCCAGGGTCCGCAGCACCGCCGCAGGTTTCCACGCCGCTCTCGCCAGTAAATTGTGCCCCTTGTACCAGGCCAGGGCCGCAAACACGCTACTGCTGCCAAGTCCCAGAAGAATCAGGATCTGTCCCACCGGCATATCCGCCGACAGATGTTTGATAAACATATCTTCCAGCGTAAAGGCGGCCATGGACGCGACCACCAGCAAGATACCGTTAAGATTGTTCATACGCGCATCTCCATCAGAGGGATCGCCAGCCTGTGCTGGCACAATCCGACCAGAGCAACGACATTTTCAGCAACCACGCTCGCCCATTCGCGACAATCCGACACAACCAACGCAACAAGTCGTGCCGCACTGCATCACAGATATTGATGCACGCCCGATGCTCCCATTAGTGCTAGGATCTATCTATTTAGGAGAAATTCAATGACATCATCCCTTCAAAAATACGAGACATTTCGCGATCTGCATGCCCGCCCCGGCGCATTTGTCATGCCCAACCCATGGACCGCTGGCAGCGCATTGATACTAGGCTCGCTGGGCTTCGAGGCCCTGGCAACAACCAGTGCAGGTCTGGCTTTTTCGATTGGCAAGCAGGATTCCGAAGGCGCCATCAGCCGCGATGAAATTCTGGCCAACGCCTGCGACATTGTCGCCGCCTGCGACCTGCCGGTCTCCGCAGACCTGGAAAATGGTTTTGGCGCTGCCGCCAAAGACTGCCAACAGACCATCCAGCAGGCGATGGATATCGGTCTGGTCGGCGGCTCAATCGAGGACACAACCGGCGACGCTGACCGGCCCATCTACGATTTTGATCTCGCCGTCGAGCGCATCCAGGCTGCGGCCGAAACATGCGCAGGCAAACCCTTCTTGCTAACCGCCCGCGCCGAAAACTTCATCTGTGGACGGCCGGACCTCGCGGACACCATCGCCCGCCTACAGGCCTTCAGCGACGCCGGAGCAGAGGTGTTATACGCCCCCGGCCTGCCGGACCTGGCCTCGATCGCAACCCTGTGCCGCAACCTGGACAAGCCGGTGAATGTGGTCATGGGCCTAGGCGGGCCAAACTGGTCGGTGAGCGACCTTGCAGATACCGGCGTCAAACGCATCAGCGTCGGCGGCTCTTTTGCCCGCGCCGCCCTGGGCGCCCTGGTAAGGGCGGCAAACGAGATCCTCGAACAGGGCACCTTCAGCTATGCGGATCAGGCCCTAAGCCACGCCGAGGCCAGCCGTTTCATGGCTCCGGGGACAGCCGGCAACAACTAACCACCCCCCTGGGGTTTCTTTTTGCCTAAAATACTCACTCCAAGCCCGGCGCAGGCAGGCGCCCCAACGATGAAACGACTCCCGGTTCTTTTACCTCTTGCGGATTGGCACCCCGTAGAGTTCCAGCTTATGGCCCTTCAGCTCATAGCCCAGCTTCTGGGCAATCTTTTCCTGCAACGCCTCGATGTCAGGATCCACAAATTCGATCACCTCACCGGAATTCATATCAATCAAATGGTCATGGTGCTCGCGCTCGGCATCCTCATAGCGGGCGCGGCCATCGCCGAACTCCAACCGCTCCAGTATACCAGCTTCCTCAAACAGCTTGACGGTCCGATAGACCGTCGCAATCGAGATACCGGCGTCCAGCGCACTGGCACGGGTATACAAGGCCTCCACATCCGGGTGGTCTACACTGTCCTGCAGGACGCGGGCAATGATCCGGCGTTGACCGGTCATACGCAGGCCCTTGGCCTCGCAGCGGGAAATGATTGTATCAGTCATCGGCATCCTCTGTGCGCTCACATTGCGCTTGGTTGCCCTGTGTAACGAAAGAACAAGCGCCCGAAAACCGGATATAATCACAGAATGCCGGTTGACAAATACCTTATCCACAGCCATTTGGCCCAACAGGTATCCCTCTCTGCCGCGTGAGCAGAGGCGTTCGGGCAATTTTGCCCCCTCCGAGACTCCGGTCTCCAGCGCCTACAGTGATATACCTGCGTTCCCAAAATCACGCGTGGGGCACGAGCAGACGACCGGCTCGCTGGCATACGGCCAGCTGCGCCCGAGGTCCCTGCCCCCAACTCGTCGCACAGGTTGCGACAAAACCGGCCGTTGCATCTGCAAAGGCTGCGAAAGGATATGACTTGAGCGAATTTTCTACAATGGGGCTTCCCGAGAAGCTTCTGGCCCGGATCGAAGCCATGGGCTTCAAAGACCCAACCCCGATTCAGTCGCACGCAATTCCGCATGCGTTGCAGGGCCGCGACGTGCTGGGCCTGGCCCAGACCGGCACCGGCAAAACCGCAGCCTTCGGGGTGCCGCTGATTGCTCAGATGATGCAGTATGAGCGTAAACCCGCTCCCAAGACCGTACGCGGTCTGGTTCTGGCGCCAACCCGTGAGTTGGCCAATCAGATCAGCCAGCAGATCAAAGGCCTGATGGATGGCTCATCGATGAGCGTCGGCCTGGTGGTTGGCGGCGTATCGATCAACCCGCAGATCCAGCGCATTGCCCGTGGCACCGACATTCTGGTCGCCACCCCCGGTCGTTTGCTGGACATTCTGGACCGCCGCGCCCTTAACCTTGGCTCCTGTGATTTCCTGGTGCTGGACGAAGCCGACCAGATGCTGGACATGGGCTTTATCCACGCCCTGCGCAAAATCGCCGCGCTGCTGCCCACCGAGCGCCAGACCATGCTGTTCTCGGCCACCATGCCAAAACAGATGAACGAGATCGCCGCTAGCTACCTCAAAAGCCCGATCCGGGTCGAAGTCTCGCCTCCGGGCAAGGCTGCCGACAAGGTCACCCAAGAGGTGCATTTCATCGCCAAGGCGGAAAAGACTTCGCTGCTGAAAGAGCTGCTGTCCAAGCACACAGACGAGCGTTCGCTGGTCTTTGGCCGCACCAAGCATGGCTCGGAAAAGCTGATGAAGACGCTGGAAAAGGCTGGTTTCTCGACAGCCTCGATCCACGGCAACAAAAGCCAGGGCCAGCGCGACCGGGCAATTGCGGCGTTTAAATCCGGTCAGATCAAAGTGCTGGTGGCCACCGATGTGGCGGCCCGCGGGCTGGATATTCCGGACGTCAAACACGTCTATAACTATGATCTGCCCAATGTGCCCGACGCCTATGTGCACCGCATCGGCCGCACCGCGCGGGCTGGCAAGGACGGCGCAGCGATTGCCTTCTGTTCTCCCGATGAAATGGGCGAATTGAAGGACATCCAAAAGGTTCTGGGCACCACCATTCCGGTGGCCTCGGGCACCCCTTGGGAAGTTCAGCCCGGCGCCAAGAAACCCAGTGGCGGTGGTGGCAACCGGCGTCGCGGCGGCGGCGGTGGCGGCGGTGGCCAGCGCAGATCTGCCGGCGGCGGTGACGGTGCCAAGCCCGGCGGTCAGAGTCGGCGGCGGCGCAGCGGTGGCGGCGGTGGCGGCAACCGGACCGCAGCTTAACTGCAGTGTGACCTCTGGTTAACCCAAAAACAATTCAAACCCCGCTCCGGTGCTCACCGGGGCGGGGTTTTTCATGCGCGACGCAGGTCAGCCCAGACCGGCAGATGATCCGAGGCAATATGGGCCGGGCGTTCGCTGTAAACCCCATGCGCCGCCACCTGTAGATCCGGGCCAATGGCGATCCGGTCCAAGGCGCCAATGGGGCGCAGCGCCGGGAAACTCGGCTTGGGTACCAAAAAGGTCATTTCCGGCGCCAGATGATCCAGAACCGGGGCCCGCGACCACTCGTTAAAGTCACCGCCCCAGACCAAGGGTGTGTCATCAAAACTGGCGCTCTCGCGGGCCAGATGCAGCACCTGCTCGTGGCGCACTCTACCGGTCAGCCCAAGATGCGCACCGATCACCCGCAGCGGGCCGATGGCGGTGTCGAACCGCGCCCAGACTGCACCACGCGGTCCCAGCCCCGGCAGCTTGATGTGGCCATGATCGCGCATGGTCACCGAATCTGAGCGCCACAAAATCGCGTTGCCATGCCAGCCCAGAGAGCCCGCGCCGCCCAGGTTGGCAATCTGCCAGCCGGCCTCGTCCAGCACAAAATGCGGCAAGGCAGCGGGTCGCGGAGGCAGCCGCTTGTCGGCCTCTTGCAGCAGCACGATCTGAGCGCCGGTGCCGTCGATCACCTGCAATGTGCGCCGCGGCCTGCGGCGCAGGTCCAGACCAACACATTTCTGAATATTGTAACTGGCCAGGCGCAGGGTTGGGACAGACATCTAAATTCCTTTGGTTGCCTGAGTATTGGCTATTCTGCCGATCCGGTACAGGGCGGTTTGCTTTCAATCGAAACTACGCTCAAAAGGGGGGCTGTCTGCCCCCTCTTGGCCTCTGGCCAATTCACCCCCGAGGATATTTAGAGCCAGATGAATGGGATCAGGTGCCACAGAAGGTCGCCGGGACCACCTGATCCGGGGTTGGCGGTAGGCGCAGGTCAGCCTGGTCAGGCTGCTGTGCAAAGGGCTGTGCCAGCACCTGATTTAAACGGTGAAACAGCGCGTAATCCCCCGCCACCGCGGCAGCTATCATCTGTTCGATCTGGTGATTTCGCGGGATATAGGCGGGGTTAGATCTGAGCATCAGCGCCTGTGAATCAGGTTCATCCGCCAACCGCGCCTGCCAGCGGGCCTGCCAGCGCGCAAAGCCAGCGCGATCCGCAAAATGATCGCCACCACCGCCGGTCGCCAAAGAACGGAATGTATTGGTGAAATCGCTTTGATTCTGGGCCATCAGGCTGAGCAGCTCAGAGATCAGCTGCAGATCCTCCGCATGGGCGCTCGAGAGGCCCAGCTTGGCGCGAAAATTTTGTTCCCAGTGCTGCTGCGTCAGCGCCGGCATGGCATGCACGATCTCGGTTGCCTGCTCCACCGCCTGCTGCGGATCGTCAAGCTGCTGGATCAGCGCTGTGGCCAGTTGCGCCAGGTTCCATACGGCAATTTCGGGCTGGTTATCATAGGCATAGCGGCCATTGCGGTCGATGGAGCTGAACACTGTTTGCGGGTGGTAGCGATCCATGAAGGCGCAGGGGCCATAGTCGATGGTTTCGCCGGCGATCGACGAGTTGTCCGTATTCATCACCCCGTGGATAAACCCCACCGCCATCCAGTCTGCGATCAGCTTGCTCTGCGCATCGCGCACCGCGCGCAACAGATCCATCGGCCCCACTGCCTGCGGATAGTGACGTTGAATTGCGTAATCTGTCAGCTGTTTCAAACTGTGGATGTCGCCGCGACGGGCAAACACTTCAAAGCTGCCCACCCGCAGATGGCTGGAGGCCACACGGGTCAGCACCGCCCCCGGCAGGCCCCGCTCGCGCTGGACGATGTCTCCGGTTGCAACCGCCGCCAATGCCCGCGTGGTGGGGATACCAAGGGCATGCATGGCCTCGGAGACCACATATTCCCGCAGCACCGGCCCCAGCCAGGCGCGTCCATCGCCGCGGCGGGAATAGGGCGTGCGCCCGGAGCCCTTCAGCTGGATGTCGCGCCGCTGTCCGTCAATGCCGACCGTTTCCCCCAGCAGTACCGCACGGCCATCGCCAAGCTGCGGGTTGTAGCTGCCAAACTGGTGCCCCGCGTAAAGCTGCGCCAGCGGCTCGGCCCCCTTGGGCAGCTGATTGCCGCCAAACACCTGTGCCATCTCGTCATTTTCACCTGGAGAGATCCCCAGCATTTGAGCCAGGTCCTGGTTAAAGGCAATCAGGGTCGGGGATTTCACCGGCTCAGGCGCTTGTTTGCTGTAGAACACCGGCGCCAGGCGGGCGTATGAATTGTCAAAGGGGATGTGCAGTTTCATGCCCACAACATATGCTTTGGATATAGAACTTCCAGCCATAAAGGAGCGCGCAATTCTATGACGGCACAGGAGATTATCGCCAGGCTTGACCTGCAACCTCACCCCGAGGGTGGCTGGTACCGGCAGACCTGGCAGGCGGAAAATGAGGGCCGCGCCACTGGCACCTGCATTTATTTTCTGTTGGCCGCCAATGAGCGCAGCCATTGGCACCGGGTCGATGCCACCGAAATCTGGCTGTTTCATTGCGGCGCGCCGCTGGTGCTGTCGCTGGCGCCGACAGATCGTGGTCCGGCGCAGGACCATCTGCTGAGCCCGGACTTGCGTGAAGGTGAGCCCCAGATCATTGTCCCCGAAGGCCACTGGCAAGCCGCCCGTAGTACCGGAGACTATACCTTGGTCAGCTGTACGGTGTCGCCGGGGTTTCAGTTTGACGGCTTTGAGCTGGCTGCGCCCGGCTTTGATATTGCGCCCAGCTAAGCGTTACCCGAGCTAGCGATGCCCCGGCACACTCACCACACCACCGCCGACACAGGCGCTGACCCCGGTGGTGCCGGGGGCCGAGGTGACCATGCCGCGGGCAACCCGCACTGCCAGATAACCAAAGGCCTGCGCCTCGAGCATGTCACCGTCCAGACCGACCTCTTCAATGGGTTGCACCGGGCAATCCAGCGACACTGAAAGCATCTGCATCAGCACCGGGTTATGACGGCCGCCGCCGGTGGCCAACACCACCCTCGGCTGCTCCGGGCAATGCTGCATTCCCTGCGCCACTCCGGCGGCGCACATCGCGGTTAGTGTCGCTGCGGCATCTGCGTCGCTCAGCTCTCCAACCAGCGAGATCATTTCCGAAAAATCGTTACGATCCAGCGATTTAGGCGGAAGTTTTGAGAAAAAAGGTTCAGCCAGGAACAATTCGAGGGCGCCGGTTTCAACAGTGCCGCCTTGCGCAATCTTGCCGCCTGCGTCCATCTCCAGCCCCAGCCGGGCCTGCATCAGATCATTCACTGGCGCATTGGCCGGGCCGGTGTCAAAGGCCAGCAATGCGCCCGGTTGCTCAGCCGTGTCCAGACGCGGATCAACATAGGTGAGATTGCCAACACCGCCGAGGTTAAGGAAACAAACTGGCTGGCGCAGGTTCAGATATTTGGCACAGGCAAAGTGAAAGAACGGCGCCAGTGGCGCCCCCTCGCCGCCCATTGCCACATCGTCTGAGCGAAAATCCCAGACCACCGGTTTGCCAAGTTTCTCGGCCAGCGCGGCGCCGTCGCCCACCTGAAAAGTGCCCTGCTGACGCGGCGCATGGGCCAGCGTCTGGCCGTGAAAACCGGCTATATCATAGTCTGAAAAACCGGCCATCAGCTCGCCATGGGCCGCATCGACCACCCGCGCCGCCGCCGTGGCCGCCGCGCCGCCCCAACATCCCAACCCGGCGCGCAGGATCTCTCTCTCAGCCTTTGAGTAGCCCCGGTAAGCTGAGTCCCCGAAGCCATAGATCTGGCTGCCGTCCGTCTCAACTATGGCAGCATCAACGCCGTCCAGCGAGGTGCCGCTCATTGCGCCCAGTGCTTTCACCACACCTGTTTTGGAAATGGCATTGCTCATTCTCAGCCCCTTTTGCTGCTGCCGGATCTACTCTGCCCGTTAACCATCCTTATAGGATAGTGTTTTTCTCTCGAAAACCTGTTCCCACTGCCGCAATTGCGTTTTATACAGGCCGACGCAATCCATAGCCGAGGCACATCATGACCTACCATCCCAAATCGGAATTCATGCGCGTAATGATAG
Organism: Parasedimentitalea psychrophila; assembly: GCF_030285785.1. Taxonomy (NCBI): domain Bacteria; kingdom Pseudomonadati; phylum Pseudomonadota; class Alphaproteobacteria; order Rhodobacterales; family Paracoccaceae; genus Parasedimentitalea; species Parasedimentitalea psychrophila. The sequence goes on from NZ_CP127247.1 coordinate 4,662,480, forward strand.
AGCGCGGGTATCTGGCCGATTGCACCGATTATCAGGGGCTGGACGAAGCCCTGATGACCCCGGGCCAGCCTGCCTATATCGGTTTTGATGCCACCGCCAAATCGCTGCATGTTGGATCGCTGATCCAGATCATGATGCTGCGCTGGTTGCAGAAAACCGGCCACAAACCAATCACCCTGATGGGCGGCGGCACCACCAAGGTGGGCGATCCGTCGTTTCGTGCGGATGAGCGGCCGCTGCTGACCGATGCGCAGATTGACGATAATATCGCCGGCATCAAGCGGGTGTTCTCGGCCTATGTTGACTATAGCGACGACAAAAACGGCGCGGTGATGATCAACAATGCCGAATGGCTGGACGGGTTGAACTACCTGGAATTTCTGCGCGACATTGGCCGTCACTTCTCGGTTAACCGGATGCTGGCGTTTGAATCGGTGAAGTCACGACTGGACCGCGAGCAATCGCTCAGCTTTCTCGAATTCAACTACATGATCTTGCAAGCCTATGATTTCATGGAGCTGCACAGCCGCTATGGCTGTATCCTGCAGATGGGCGGATCGGACCAGTGGGGCAATATCGTCAATGGTATCGACCTGACCCGCCGCACCATTGAGGGGGAGGTGTTTGGCCTGACCTCGCCGCTGCTGACCACCTCGGATGGCAAGAAGATGGGCAAATCTCTGTCTGGCGCGATCTGGTTGAACCCCGACATGCTGTCACCTTATGAATTCTGGCAGTTCTGGCGCAACACCACCGATGCCGATGTTGGCCGCTTCCTGAAGCTCTATACAGAGCTGCCGATCGAAGACTGTGATCGTCTGGGGGCGCTGCAAGGCTCTGATATCAACGCGGCCAAGATCCGCCTGGCAAACGAAGTGACGACGCTGCTGCACGGTGCTGACGCCGCCGCAAAGGCCGAGGCCACCGCGCGTGAAGTCTTTGAAAAAGGCGGCATTGGCGGTGATCTTCCAACTGTGACGCTGTCGGCTGCGGATCTGGGCGATGGTATCTCTATCGTGCAGTTGATCGTAAAATCCGGGCTGGCGAAAACCGGCAAAGAGGCCAAGCGTCTTATTGCTGAGAGCGGTGCCAAGCTGGATGATGCGCCGCTGACCGACGCCGGGCTGATGATTACCGCTGATGCGCTGACCTCGCCGATCAAGCTGAGCGCCGGTAAAAAGCGCCACGCGTTGGTACAGCTCGACGGCCAAAATACCTGAATGGACATCACTGGTCCGCAGTCTCTTCGGGCCAGTGATGTTTATGGCCGCCAGGCCCCCGTGGATCAGCCCAGCAGCCAGGCTATGCCATTCAGTAAGATGAACACGGGCACCGACAGCGCCGTCGCCAACAAAAATGCGGCGGCTCTGGTCATCCGAGGAGCGGGCGCCGAGAGACCCATGATTTTATATTGATTTTTCATGGTCTCATTAACCAGCATTTAGGTTTCAACAGCGTTAATGGGCTCATGTTTGATTTTATGCCAGCAGATGTCATGCCCCGCCCCATACAACGCGCCACTCCTATCCGCTCCATCGCCCAGTCGCCAGAATTTGCGCGCGCCTTACGTTATCGCGGCCAAGCGCCGCTGATTCTTGACCAGCTCAACAATACCCTAGTCATGCGTCGGCGCATTGGGCGGTTTTTGGATGTCGCCATGGTCAACCGTGCGCCGATCGACAAGCCCCTGCGGCTGCTGGAAATGTTGCAGGAACAGGGCCTGCGCCGCACCCCCGTCATCCTGTCCCCCGAAAGCCCAACCCCGGATCTGGCCAGGCTCGGTGCCGTCCCGGTGATGAGCCCGGCCCGGATTGCCCGGCTGGATCTGACCGCCCCCAAGGAGCAGCGCCGCGCCGCCCTTCACCAGAAATGGCGGAACCGGCTAAAACATGCCGAATCGCAGGGCCTGAGGGTGAGCCGCCAGACCATGCCGGTGGACCCGGCCCATTGGTTGTTTCAGGCCGACGCCAAACAACAGGGCCAGCGTGGCTATCGCAACTGGCCGCAGGATCTGACCCTGGCCTATGTGCGTACAAACCCCGGCAAGGCAAAACTGTTTCAGGCCTTTGAGGGCAACGACAGCGTCGCCGCCGTGCTGATCCTTTGTCATGGCACCAGCGCCAGTTACCACATCAGCCATTCCACCGATCGGGGCCGCGCGTTGTCAGCCCATAATCTCCTAATGTGGCAAGCCATCAACTGGTTGGCCGCAAACGAATACACCGAACTGGATCTCGGGCTGATCAATACCGAAGATGCGGCGGGGCTGGCCCGCTTCAAGCTCGGAACCGGCGCCCAGTTGCACACTCTGGGTGGCAGCTGGCTTTATTGGCCGCCAATGGGGCGCCTGTTGCGGCCACTGGCAGCACTCGATCGCCAGGTAATGACGCCCCGGAAAACTGGACAGCTCTAGGCGCATGTGATTATCTGAACGCCTGTTCAGATAGCACAAGGACCTGCGCTCATGAAATTGTCGACCACAGCCGCCGTCATCACGGGCGGCGCTTCGGGACTGGGCGAAGCCACCGCACGTCACTTCGCCGAAAACGGAGCCCAAGTCACAATTCTGGACCGGGACGCCGAGCGCGGCCCAGCCATCGCCGCTGAAATCGGCGGGCACTTCATCCAGACCGATGTTACCGACGAAACTTCGGTCCTTGCAGCGATCCAATACGCCTCCGGCAAGATGGGGAAGATTACCGCCTGTGTGAACTGCGCCGGCATCGCTTATGGAATCAAAACTGTTGGCCGCGACGGGCCGCACCCGCTGGACGCCTACCGGCGCACCATCGACATCAATCTGGTCGGAACCTTCAATGTGGCGCGCCTCGCTGCGGTGGAAATTGCCAAAAATGAGCCCGAGCCAGACGGTGCCCGTGGGGTGATCATCAACACCGCCTCGGTTGCGGCTTTTGACGGTCAAAAAGGTCAGGTTGCCTATGCCGCCTCCAAGGGCGGTATCGTTGGCATGTGCCTGCCGATGGCCCGCGATCTGGCCTCCACCGGCATTCGGGTGATGACCATTGCGCCGGGAATCTTCATGACCCCGATGCTGGCCGGCCTGCCCGAAGAGGTACAGCAACAACTGGCCGAAGATGTGCCGAACCCGGCCCGTTTGGGCGACCCCTCCGAATATGGCCGCACCGCCGGTTTTATTGTCGAGATGGGCTATCTGAATGGCGAAGTTATCCGTCTCGACGGTGCCTTGCGCATGCGCTAGCGCGTAAAAAAAAATCAGGCAGCAGGAGACCAAAGTGGCAAGAACCGAACGCGAAAAGATGCAATCCGGTGACTGGTACTGCTGCCTGGATCCGGAACTGGACGTTTTACGTCACGCGGCACGCGGCGCTGTTCACCAGCACAACATTGCGGCACCTGACCAAAACACCCACTTAAGCCCGCCACTGGCAAACCTGTTTGCCGCCCATGGCAGCCACTGTTTTATTGAGGCGCCGTTTCACTGCGCCTATGGGATCAACATCTCCCTTGGTGATAACGTCTATCTGAATGCCGGCTGCACAATTTTGGACAGCGCCCCAGTCACCATCGGCGACCGCTGTATGTTTGGCCCTAATGTGCAAATCTACTGCGCCCAACACCACAAAGACGCGGTATTGCGCAGCCAGGGCCAGGAAATTGCCCTTCCCGTCACCGTCGGTCACGACGTCTGGATCGGCGGCGGTGCAATCATCATGCCCGGTGTCAGTATTGGTGACAGGGCCATTATCGGAGCCGGGTCTGTGGTCCTGCGCGATGTCACAACTGGAACAACCGTTGTCGGCTCACCGGCCCGGGCCCTTGCCAGCTAGAATAGACCAAAACTCCCGAATCCCCCCAGCTTCATCTGGCTATAAATATCCCAGGGGTGAATGGGGCGCCAATTCATTGGCTCCCCAGAGGGGGCAGCGCCCCTCCCTGTTTTTGTAAATTGGCTGATGCAGACTCAGCCGCCGGCCTTTTCCTCCAGCACCATCCATTCTTCCTCCGAGGCCGCCAGTTTCTGCTGCCGCTGCTCCAGCGCCTCATTGGCCTTCTTGAACTTCACCGGTTGCTTGGTGAACAGATCAGGGTCCGCCATCAACCCCTCCAGCTTGGCAATTTCCTGCTCCAGCCGATCAATCTCCGCCGGCAGCGCCTCCAGCCGGTGTTTTTCCGTAAACGAAAGCCCCGAGACCGCCTTAGCCTCTTGCTTGGCCTTGCCCTTAGAGCCTTTTACCCTTTCGGGTTTCTCCCCTGCGACAGGGCCACGCTGGAACAGATAATCGCTCCAGCCACCGGCATAGGCCGTGGCATTGCCATCGCCCTCCATGGCAATGGTGGTGGTGGCCACCCGGTCGAGAAAATCCCGATCGTGACTGACCAGCAGCACAGTGCCGTCGTAGCTGTCCAGCAGCTCCTGTAACAGATCCAACGTTTCGATATCCAGATCGTTGGTCGGTTCATCCAATACCAGCAGGTTGCTTTGCCGCGCCATCAGTTTGGCCAGCAGCAACCGCGCCTTTTCGCCCCCCGACAGGGATCGCACCGGCGCCCGTGCCTGGCTTTCGTCGAACAGGAAATCCTTCAGATAGCCAATCACGTGTTTGGGCATACCGCGCACCATCACCTGATCTGCCTTGCCCGATACACCCATCTCTGGATCCGTGGTCAGGTTGTCCCAAAGGCTCAGGTCCGGGTTCAGCTGATCGCGCGCCTGGTCGAACATGGCGATTTCCAGCTTGGTGCCCTGGGTGATGGTGCCCGCATCCGGCGTTTCCAGTCCCAAAAGCATTTTCAGCAGCGTGGTCTTGCCCACTCCGTTGGGGCCGACAAAGGCCACCCGGTCGCCGCGCTGCACCTTCAGCGAAAAATCCACCACGATCTGCTTGTCGCCAAAGCCCTTGGTGACGCAATCCGCCTCGATCACCTTGCGCCCCGATTTGGGCGAGGTGTCCAGTGCGAAATCCGCAGTTCCCTGACGTTTGATCTGACCCGCGCGCTCTGCCCGCAGCTCCCCCAGCGCCCGCACCCGGCCCATATTTCGCTTGCGCCGCGCACTGATGCCTTCGACCGCCCAGCGGGCTTCCGACTTGATCAGCCGGTTCAGCTTGTGGCGCTGCATGTCCTCTTCTTCCCAGATGGTATCGCGCCAGGCTTCAAAATCCTCAAATCCCTTTTCCTGCCGCCGCACCTGGCCCCGGTCGATCCACAGCGTGGCGCGGGTCAGGGCCCGCAAAAACGCCCGGTCGTGGGAAATCAGCACATAGGCGGCGCGGGTGCTCTTCAACTCCCGCTCCAGCCAGCCGATGGCCTGAATGTCCAAATGGTTGGTCGGCTCATCCAGCAGCATCAGATCAGGTGATTCGGCCATCAGCTTGGCCAGTGCCGCCCGGCGGCGCTCACCGCCTGAGGCGGTTGCAACCGATCGCGCCGGATCGAACTTCAGCCCTTCGCCCGCCCGCTCAACCTTATACAGCTCACCAGGGTCCAGCTCGCTGCAGGCAAAATCGCCCAAGGTAGCAAAACCCGCCATGGACGGGTCCTGCTCCATATAGCCAACGGATCGCCCCGGAGGGATGACAATTGTGCCTTTGTCGGCTTCAACCAAGCCGGCCATAACCTTCATTAGGGTGGATTTACCCGATCCATTTCGGCCAACCAGCGCCACACGGTCGCTGGGTTGGACCACCAGATCAAGATCGGAAAACACCGGATCGCCACCAAAGGTCAGCGCAATACCGGACATCTGCAAAAGAGGAATACGTGCCATGGCAGCCTGCTACCGCGCTGCCTCAGGCAGGTCAACGCCAACTCCCCGTCATCCGGCTGTTTTCTTCTTGTCCTAAATACCTAAAATTCCCCGGCCAGCCCCCGCAGCAGACGTTGGCGAGAGGCGGGAATCGCGCCGATCTCCAAGCCGGTAAAGACATGCAGCGTGTTTAAATCCGTATCCACCACCGCATGATCGCTGACCCAGCCGCCCATCATCAAATAACTGCGCAACAGGGGCGGCACCTCAAGAAAGACCTGTGGCGCCTTTAGAACGGGCTGTTGCAGTTGCCCAAACCGCACCAGATTTGCCGCCTTGGCCTGGGGTCGCCAGCGCTCTGGTGCAAGATGTCGCTGTTGCAAAACCGCAAAGGCATTCAAATGACGACCAACCTCTGTGCCTTCAAAAGACGAGCAGCCAAACAGCATTTGCGCGCCGTGGCCGTCAACGATGCGGGTCAGTGCCGCCCAGGCCAGGCGCAGTACATCCGGGTCGCTGCGGCTTGGGTCACTGCAAAACCGTCCAACTTCAATCATCGGATGCGGGTAATCCGCCAGCCGGGACAGCCCATAGAACTGCGCCGAATAGCTGTGCGGGATCTCCCGGCCATCCGCCAGTTGCAGAACCCGAAAGCAGCAAACCAGATCCGCTGATGAGATCTCCTCGATCAGGATATGGCAACACAGGGCATCAAACCGGTCCAGATCGCTGTGGCCGCTGCCAAAACACAGGCTTCGCAACGCCTGGGCGGCGGCCAGATCCTTTTGCCCGGCAGAAAACCGGGCCCGATAGCGACCCCTGCTCAGAATCTCCGGGCGCTTTGACATGGCGAACCCCGATAAACCGCTGCGACCTGCCGCCTGCTGGCAACAGGCTGCTGCTCCCGATTAATCAACCAGGCCACCGGGTGAAATATTGCCAATGCTGCCCAGCAACTGCCGCAGGAATGTGCTATCCTGAATGCCAGAACTGGTCACCCGGCGCTCCAAGGGTATCACCTGGCCATATTCAAGACCAAAGCGTTCAACACCGCTGACCACCCCGGAGCGATCAAAACTGATGGCCACCAGTTCCCGCGACACCGGTTTTGGTTGACTGGGGCCATAATGCCGCAATCGGGTGGCGATATAGTAATAGCCGCTTTCGTCCAGAACCCCCGACGATGACGGTGCGCCAATGGTTTCAGCAACCGAATCACGCGTATCAACACCAACGACAACCTCGGCGAGATCCTCCTCAGTCGGCACATAGCCGTGGTTGCGGTATTGTGCCGTGCAGCCCGCAACGGCCACACCTGCCCCAACCAAAACCACAATTCTGATTGCCGATTTAAACCAATCTGCCCTTGCCAACATGCTGTTCTCCCGTCGCGGCTTGATAACGCCTTTGATCCCGATTACCTAAACCCGGCCTCCGGTTCAAGAAACGAAAGTTCACCCAATGACTGACAGCCTCGCCCTACGCGTTGCCGATCTGCCGCAAAATCGCCCCACCACCTTTGATATCCGACCGGATATCGCCATGTTGACAGCCCTGGCCAAGGAACTGGGGCTGCGCGGTTTGCGCAAGGTAAAATTCGCCGGCAAGATAGAAGCCCAGGATCGCCATGACTGGTTGCTGACCGCCACTCTGGGAGCGACAGCCCTGCAAAACTGCGTGATTTCGCTGGATCCGGTCACCGCGCGTATAGATATACCGGTAAAGCGATATTTTCTGGCCCGAGCAGAGACCAGCGACGAACCAGAGGTGGAAATGCCCGAGGATGACAATGTCGAGCAGCTACAGAGCCACATCGACCCCTACGCCATCCTGATCGAGGCGCTGGCGCTGGCGCTGCCCCAATACCCGCGAAAAGAAAGCGCCGAACTGGGCGAGTCTGTCTATACGGAACCGGGCCAGGCCCCCATGCGGGACGAGGATACCCGGCCCTTTGCCGGCTTGGCGGACCTGCAAAGCAAACTGAAACCGAATCAATAACCGGTTTTTTCTCTCTCTGGGCCGGATCAGCTCTGGCCCTCGCCGCGCCGCTCGCCTAAAAACTCTTGCATCGTGTCGGATTCGCAGTATTTTCGCGCGCTCACCGGAATTATGGTTGGACATCGGACGGGCGGCAGCCTAAACGCACGTCACACCGTTTGAAACGGACAACGAAATCAGCCTTGGGATCTGCCCTATGGCGCTAATAGACAAAGGTTGAGACCATGGCTGTCCAACAGAACAAAGTATCCAAATCGCGTCGCAACAATCGTCGTGCGCACGATTCTCTGGTTGCTGCAAACCCGAACGAATGTTCGAGCTGTGGCGAGCTGAAGCGTCCGCACCATGTTTGCCCCTCCTGCGGCAACTACGGTGAAAAAGAAATCGTCGCTATGGTCGACGAAATTGACGAAGACGCGGCGTAAGTCACGTCCCACGCTCATTTTGCAGGCAGGTTACCCATGACGGACCAAATCGATCCATCTAAAGTAACGGCCAGCCGAATAACAATTTCGGTCGACGCCATGGGCGGAGATGCCGGTCCCGCAGCTGTGGTGGCCGGCATTGCTTTGTCTGCTGAGAAAAACCCCGATATCGGGTTTATCCTGCACGGCCCTGTGGAACAGCTGAAACCTCTGGTCGCCAAAATGCGCGGCCTGACTGACCGGGTAGAAATCCGCGATGCGCGCGAGGTTGTCTCGATGGAAGACAAGCCCAGTCAGGTTATGCGCCACGGCAAGAAGACCTCCATGTGGTCTGCGGTTGAATCGGTAAAAAAAGGCGAGGCCGATGGCGCCGTCTCTTGTGGCAACACCGGCGCATTGATGGCGATCAGCATGATCCGACTGCGCAAGCTGCCCGGCGTCAACCGACCGGCGATTGCCATTCTTTGGCCATCGCGAAACCCGCAAGGGTTCAACGTGATGCTGGATGTCGGGGCTGATGTACGTGCCGACGCCCAGGACCTTCTGCAATATGCCCTGATGGGCACCTCCTACACCCGCAATTCAATGGATATCGCCCGCCCCCGGGTTGGACTGCTGAATGTCGGAACCGAAGAACACAAAGGTCACGCCGAGCTGAAAGAGGCCTATTCGCTGATCTCCGATCATGCGGAACGCGGCAATTTTGACTTTGTCGGCTTTGTCGAAGGCAGCGATATTCCCGGTGATACCGCCGATGTGATCGTCACCGACGGTTTTACTGGCAATGTCGCCATCAAAACCGGCGAAGGCACTGCCAGCCTCATTCGCATCACCCTGCGCGAGGCCTTCACATATTCGATCCTGTCCCGTTTGGCCGCGATCTTTGCCCTGCCGTCGCTCAATCGGCTGTCCAAAAAGATTGACCCGCGACGTGTCAACGGCGGCGTTTTTCTTGGCCTGAACGGAACAATTGTAAAATCCCATGGCGGTGCAGACGCCACCGGGGTGTCAGCCGCGGTTAAGCTGGCATTCCTTCTTGCCCAACAGGGCTTTGCAGAAAAACTGGCGGCACGGGTTGCATCCTCCGCCCCGCTTACTCAAAGTGAACTTGACTGTGTACCCACAGAAGTCACCTAAACACTAAGACTGAAGGCAACTATAGAATGACGCGACGTGCTGTGATTACCGGTGTAGGGCATTATCTTCCCGAGCGTGTGGTCGAAAACGCGGAGTTCGAAGCCTCGCTGGAAACCACCGACGAATGGATCCGATCCCGCTCCGGCATTGAGCGCCGCCATTTTGCGGCCGAAGGTGAAACCACCTCGGTTCTGGCCACCAATGCCGCCAAGGCCGCATTGGCTGATGCGGGCATCAAGGCCGACGACATCGATGCCATCGTGCTGGCCACATCAACCTCCGACCTGACCTTTCCATCTGCCGCAACCATGGTGCAGGCGGCGCTGGGGATGACCCGGGGCTTTGCCTTTGATGTGCAGGCCGTCTGTGCCGGATTTGTCTATGCCCTGAGCAATGCCAATGCGCTGATTCTATCGGGTCAGGCCAACCGGGTGCTGGTGATCGGCGCCGAAACCTTTAGCCGCATCATGGATTGGACCGACCGCTCAACCTGCGTGTTGTTTGGCGATGGCGCCGGCGCGCTGGTGCTAGAGGCCCAAGACGGCGCAGGCAGTACCGAGGACCGCGGGATTTTGTCCACCGACCTGAACTCGGACGGGCGCTATAAAGATCTGCTTTACGTCGACGGAGGTGTCTCCACTCAGAACACTGGGTTCCTGCGGATGCAGGGCAACCAGGTGTTCCGCCACGCGGTGGAAAAGCTGGCCTCGACCGCTAATACCGCCCTGGGCAGGGCCAATCTGACCGCCGCCGACGTCGACTGGATCGTGCCCCATCAGGCCAATATCCGCATTATTCAGGGCACCGCCAAGAAAATGGGCCTGAGCATGGACAAGGTTGTGGTGACGGTTCAGGACCACGGCAATACCTCTGCCGCCTCCATCCCACTGGCACTGTCGGTGGGAAAACAGCGTGGCCAAATCAAACAAGGGGACCTGATTGTCGCCGAAGCAATTGGTGGTGGCCTGGCCTGGGGAGCAGTGGTTCTGCGCTGGTAAGCGATTGCGCGAATTGGGCCTCTGCAAATCATTGATATTGACAGGGAAAATCTCTACGCCCTATTATTTGTAAAACAAGGGGATTTGGTTATGAGTGACACGACTTTGACTCGTATGGATTTAAGCGAAGCGGTTTTCCGCGAAGTTGGCCTGTCGCGCAACGAAAGTGCGCAACTGGTTGAAAGCATGCTTGGCCATATGTCTGACGCATTAGTCCGCGGTGAACAGGTGAAAATCTCGTCTTTTGGCACCTTTAGCGTGCGAGACAAATCGGCACGCATCGGCCGCAATCCAAAGACTGGCGAAGAAGTTCCCATTCAACCACGCCGAGTTTTAACCTTTCGGCCTTCGCATCTGATGAAGAACCGTGTCGCTGACGGCAACCGGTCATAACGGGACCAGATCACATGTCAAAATCACCAGACGCCTTTCGCACCATCAGCGAAGTTGCGGAATGGTTGGGGATTCCGGCGCATGTGCTGCGCTTTTGGGAAAGCAAATTCACCCAGATCAAGCCGGTCAAGCGAGCGGGTGGGCGACGCTATTATCGCCCCGCCGACATGATGCTGGTGGGCGGCATCAAACACCTGCTGCACGACGACGGCAAGACCATCAAGGAAGTTCAGGCTCTGCTGCGCGATCATGGCATTGCCCATATCTCTGACAGGTCGGCCTCGCTGGAGCAGACGACGGATCCGATGCCGGTGATCGAAGTGGAGGCCAGTGTTGGCGATTTCTCCAGACAGCCGCAGTTGGTTTCGGTGCAAGAGAAAATGCCGATGAACCTCGAATCGCAGCAGCCCAGTTCCCGGCCCGAATGGGGCGCAGAGGCCGCGGACATTCAATCGGAGCCGGTGGTCGACCCGTTGCCCGAAACCAATGTTCAGCCCGAGCCAGTACCGGACTCTGTACCAGCTTATGTACCGGGCTCTGAATCGGAGCCGCAGGGCGACTCGGATGCGGGTGCCCCGGCTGAAACATCGCAAGGCGCCAGTGAAACGCAAGACCCCAGTGAAACGCCCGACAACCCCGGTGGCAGCCCAGATTCCCCGGCTGAGGTGATGGCTGAGACTGGCTCCGAAACGGCCGCAGCGACAGGGCGTCCTCGAATCATTGAGATAGACGACACCGCCGATGACGCACTGAGCGTCAGCCATACAGGGGTTCTTGCGCAATTTGCCGGCATCACCTCGCTGCCCCGGTCTTCACAGGCCGAGGCGCTGATTTGCGCCGATCAGCTGCGCTCCCTGGCCAGTCCTCAGAACAATCCGACAGCCAATTGAAAAAAGACTGATTTTGCCTCTTGCCCCTGCCCTCAGATACAGTAAAACGCTCTCAATAACGGGCTATGGCGCAGTCTGGTAGCGCGTCCGTCTGGGGGACGGAAGGTCGCAGGTTCGAGTCCTGCTAGCCCGACCATACAAAAACGCCCGGGTGAGTGATCACCCGGGCGTTTTGTATATCAACAGCCCCCAACCGCATGCGGGATCAATTGCATAGCGCCCAAAAATAGGCCAGCATCACCGGGCGTTCCGTCTTGGAGCTGCATTTAAAGGAACCAGTCATGACCGGTGTATTGCCCAGCCAAGCCATTGAAAAAATGCTTGAACACGGTGAGATCACCGTCAGTGAACCCACCGTGGACGGGCAAATTCAGCCGGCCAGTCTGGACCTGCGGCTGGGCCATGTTGCTTACCGCGTCCGGGCCTCGTTTCTGGCCGGTGAAGGTCAGAGCGTGGCCGACCGGCTCCGTGAATTTGAAATGCACCGCATAGATCTGAGCCAAGGGGCAGTGCTGGAAAAAGGCTGCGTCTACGTGGTGCCGCTGATGGAGCACCTGTCCCTGCCCGAGCATATCGCCGCAGTGGCAAACGCCAAAAGCTCAACCGGACGTCTGGACCTGCTGACCCGTACCATCACCGATGGCAGCGCCGAATTTGACCGGATCAAACCGGGCTACTGCGGGCCGCTCTACGCTGAAATCTGCCCGCGATCGTTTTCCGTGCTGGTGCGACCGGGAATGCGCCTGAACCAAATTCGCTTCCGCAGCGGCCAGGCGGTGCTGACGGACGCCCAATTGAGCGCGCTGCACCAACACTCCCCCCTGGTGGACGGCCCGGCGCTCATTCAGGACGGTCTGGGCTTCTCGGTGGACCTGCAACTGCCCGGCAGCGACCTGGTCGGCTATCGCGCCAAACCCCATACAGGTGTGATCGATCTGGACCGGATCGGCGCCTATGATCCGCGCGACTATTGGGAAGAGGTCCGCAGCAGCGAGGGACGCATCATTCTGGACCCCGGCGCCTTCTACATCCTGGTCAGCCGCGAAGCCGTCCACATCCCGCCTGAATACGCCGCTGAAATGGCGCCTTATCTGGCCATGGTCGGCGAATTCCGGGTCCATTACGCCGGCTTCTTTGATCCCGGCTTCGGCCATGACGCGGCGGGCGGCGCGGGCTCCCGCGGGGTTCTCGAAGTGCGCTGCCACGAGGCGCCCTTTGTGCTGGAACATGGCCAGATCGTCGGCCGCCTGGTCTATGAAAAAATGGCGCAGGTGCCAGAGCAACTCTATGGCTCCGGCATCGCCTCCAATTATCAGGGCCAGGGGCTCAAGCTGTCAAAACATTTCAAATCCTGACTCCAGCTCAGATCTGCCACTCCGCCTGCGCCGCCCTGTTGCCATTCTTCTTGTCAAAAATACCTCCGCCGGAGGCCCAAAAACAAAAACGCCCGGCACTTTGGCCGGGCGTTTTCAAATCAATACCATCCAGGCAGTCCAGGGATTATCCCAGACGGGACGCAACATTTTCCCAGTCAACCAGAGTGTCGAGGAAGTTCGACAGATAGGCAGGCCGTTTGTTGCGGAAATCGATGTAGTAGGAATGCTCCCAGACATCACAGCCCAACAGCGCGGTCTGACCAAAGCACAGCGGGTTGACGCCGTTTTCGGTCTTGGTCACTGCCAGCGATCCGTCTGCATTCTTAACCAGCCAAGCCCAGCCTGCGCCAAACTGACCAGCGCCAGCAGCCGAGAACTGTGATTTGAAATCGTCAACCGAGCCAAAATTCTCAACCAGAGCCTTCTCCAGCTCTGACGGCATCACGTCACCCTTTGGACCCATCATGGTCCAGAATTCATTGTGGTTCCACAGTTGTGAGATATTGTTGAAGATACCGTTTTGGGCAACGCTGGATGCGTCATAGGTGCCCACGATGATCTCTTCGAGAGATTTGCCGGCCCAGTCGGTCCCCTCGATCAGTTTGTTGCCATTGGTGACATAGGCATTGTGGTGCAGATCATGGTGATACTCCATGGTTTCAGCCGACATGCCTTTGGCAGCCAGCGCATCATGAGCATAGGGAAGATCGGGAAGTTCAAAAGCCATGGTGGCACCCTTCTAGAATTGTTGTGTTCTAAAAATATCTTATGTGCCAATGTGCGGTACAGATCAAGCCAAAGCCGACAGGCTGCGCGGCTTCAGCCCCCCCGACCCCGAGCGCTTCAGATCCACTGCGAGATCCACTGGCAAATATTCGGTCAGATCTTGTGACAGGTTCCCGAGGCAAGACTGTCATTATCATAGGCCAACAGAGAATCACTGACATGGGCTTTGCCAGAATCCATTCCACCTATGGGTGATGGATGATGTAATTGAATTTTCATCAATACACCCCACACCGCGCCGAAACCGGGCGGTGTGGGGTGTCAAAATCGGTTAGTAAACACCGACTTTTGAGTGAGGATGCGCGGCGTTGCTCAACAGTTTGAACACATAATCCCCCACAGAGCGGAAGCACACGATAGTGAACACGCCGCCCTCATCCAGCCAGAATGCAGCGGCGACCTGGGCCATCCGGGTGCGACGGAACTGACCCGCCACAAAAGCCTCGGCTGACAGATCCACCGGGCAAACCTTAGCCAGTGTCTCCCGCGCGCCCTCACCGGACAGGCGGAACACGGCGCGAGCGTCAGAGACGTTGACCGCCAGAGCATGTTCGCCCGTCAACGCCTCGGTCAGCGCCGCCAGTTTCCCTTCCACTTCGGTGTAGGGCACCATCAGCAGCAGTTCATCCGGCGACATCCAGGCCGCACCGCCCTCATCGGACAGGGCAACCCTGTTGGCAGCAGGGACATCAACGCCGGTGACGGCCTTGATCGCAGCGCCCAGTGTTTTAGAGCCCAGATCTCCGCGGAGGGTAATCATCCCCGCCAGGCCAGCTTCTTCAACAGTGGCGATACCGCTGAACGCAGCGCCGTTCAGTGCGCTTACAGGATCAGACATTCTGCTTCTCCCCTTCCTTGTCATAAAACACCTGATCAACGATCTTGGCTTTGTAGATCTTACCATCGGTGCCCGGGAACTCGATCACCTCGTCCATGCGCTTGCGGCCGTTGTGCACCAGCCCCATGGCGATGCCCTTGTTCATGGTCGGCGAGTGATAGGTCGAGGTCACCCGGCCAATCACATTGCGCTGGCCATTGGCATTGACACCATTGCCGGTGGCATAGGCGCCATCCGGCAGCACCGATCCGTCGACGGTCTCGAGACCCACCAGCTGCCAGCGATCCGGGTCCGCCATATGCGAGCGCAGCTGCGCCCGTTTGCCAAGGAAATCGTCCTTTTTCTTGGAGATCGCCCAGCTCAGCCCCAGATCCTGTGGGATCACGGTGCCGTCGGATTCATCTCCGATCATGATAAAGCCCTTCTCGGCCCGCAGGATGTGCAGACATTCGGTGCCATAAGGCATCACCCCGAACTCTTTGCCCGCCTCCATCAGCGCCGTCCAGAACGCCTGACCCTGGCTGGCAGGAACGGCGATCTCATAGGAGAGTTCACCCGAGAACGAGATCCGGTAGGCGCGGCAGTCAAAGCCACCGATCTGACCATCCCGCCATTCCATGAACGGCAGCGCCTCTTTACTGACATCCATGCCGCCCAGTTTCTCCAGCACCTTGCGGGCATTGGGACCAACCACGGCGACCTGCGCCAGCTGCTCGGTGATATTGGCGACATAGACATTCCAGTCCCACCATTCGGTCTGCAGCCATTCTTCCATGTGGCCATGGATACGTTCGGCACCGCCAGTGGTGGTGTGACACAGCCAGGTGTCTTCATCGATGCGGGCAACAACGCCGTCGTCGATCAGGAAACCGTTTTCCGAACACATCAACCCATAGCGGCATTTGCCGATCTTCAGGTTGGACATCATGTTGGTATACATCATGTCCATGAAGCGACCAGCATCAGCGCCTTTGACGATCAATTTGCCCAGGGTTGAGGCATCCAGCAGCCCGAGGTTCTCGCGGGTGTTGGTCACCTCACGCGCCACCGCCTGCTCAACAGTTTCGTTGGATCCAACAAAGGCATAGGCCCGGCGCCACTGCCCCACCGGCTCCCAATCAGCGCCACTGGCCTGATGCCAGTCGTGCATCGGGGTTTTGCGGATCGGCTGGAAAATCTCGCCGCGTGCCTCGCCACCAATCGCACCCATTGAAATCGGCGTGTACGGTGGCCGGAACGTGGTGGTTCCGACTTGTGGAATTTTCGCGCCTAACGTATCAGCAAGCACTGCCAAGCCGTTGATGTTGGAAAGTTTCCCCTGATCAGTTGCCATGCCCAGCGTGGTATAACGCTTGGTATGCTCGACGCTTTCATAGCCTTCACGCGCCGCCAGCTGCACATCGGAAACCTTGACGTCGTTTTGATAGTCCAGCCAGGTTTTCATCCGCAGTTTGATGTCTGCCTTGGCGGGCATCAGCCAGACCGGCAGCATCGGGGCTTCCTCGCTCTGCGAGGCAACCGGAGCGGACGCATCCCCGGCGGCAAACCCTGCCGCCGCAGCCGCGGCAGATCCCGCAGCCGTAGCATCCACCAGTACGCCGCTTAGATCCATCGCGCCATTGGCAGAGCCCGCCGCGATCACAAAACCAGCACCATCGTCGCCCAGTGGCGGCCGGGTGGCATCGGGGCGGAAATGCGCCTGGGCGTCATCCCAGATCAGTTTGCCGCCACAATGGGACCACAGGTGCACAACCGGAGACCAGCCGCCGGACATCGCCACCGCATCTGCTGCGATGTCTTCCTGGGCACCGCCTTCGCCGTCCTGGGCGCAGATCGAAACCTTGGTGACCCGCTTGCCGCCGGTGACCTTGGCGATGGCGCGACCGGGCTCGACCCGAATACCCAACTGGCGAGCCTCTTCCATCAGAGAGCCGCCACCAGCGGGTCGTGCATCCAGAATACGGACCACCTCGACTCCGGCCTTATGCAGGGTAATGGCGGTGCGATAGGCATCGTCATTGTTGGTGACAACCACCACCCGCTGACCCGGAGTTACCCCCCAGTTCACCACATAGTCGCGCATGGCACCGGCCAGCATAACACCCGGAACGTCGTTGCCCGCAAAGGACAGCGGCCGCTCGATTGCACCGGTAGCGGTGACAATCTGGCTGGCCCGGATGCGCCACAGACGATGGCGCGGGCCTGGCTCTCCGGGGGTGTGATCAGTCAGACGCTCATAACCCAGAGCATAGCCATGGTCATAGACACCTGCCCCCATGCAGCGGGTGCGCAGGGTGACATTGTCCATCGCGGTCAGTTCAGCCAGGGTCTGCTCGATCCAGGCCTCGGGGTCGGTTCCGTCAATGGTGCCGCCATCCACCGGCGCCCGTCCGCCCCAATGGGCGGTCTGCTCCATCAGCAGCACCTTGGCACCGCTGAGCGCTGCTGCTTTGGCCGCCTGCAGGCCTGCAATGCCGCCGCCGACCACCAGAACATCCGCGAAGAAGTAGAAATGTTCGTAGTGATCAGCGTCAATCAGGTCTTTGTCTGGCGCTTTGCCCAGACCGGCAGACTTGCGGATAATCGGCTCGTAGACATGCTTCCAGAACGAGCGAGGATACATGAACATCTTGTAATAGAACCCGGCCGGCAGGAACCGAGACAGATGCGTATTGATGGCACCCACGTCGAAGTCCAGGCTGGGCCAGTGGTTCTGCGACTGCGCCGACAGACCGGCGAACAGTTCAGTCGTGGTGACCCGCTGGTTTGGCTCAAACCGGTCGCCATTGCCCAGGCCCACCAGGGCGTTGGGTTCTTCGGCGCCGGAGGCAACCACGCCGCGGGGGCGGTGATATTTGAAGGAGCGGCCCATCATCATCTGATCATTGGCCAGCAGGGCCGAGGCCAGGGTATCGCCGGCGTAGCCGCTCATACGGGAGCCGTTAAAGGTGAATTCGATGGGTTGGGAGCGGTCGATCAACCGGCCCTGTTTGGCAAGACGCGTGCTCATGTGGCGGACCTTTCGCGCAGAGGGGCGGTCGGGATTTGAGTATTTTCAGCAAAAAGAAGGCTCATTAGAGGTCTCTCCAGCGCCAACCGGGGCGTTTGGCGCTGACCGCATCGCGGATGGCCTGTGGCGGTTCCAGTGTTTGCGCCGAATAGGTGCCAAACACCTCGAGCGTTGTGGTGCAGCGGGCGGCGTGGAACCACTTGCCGCAGCCATTGATGTGACGCCAGCGTTCAAAATGCACCCCGCGCGGGTTTTCGCGCATGAACAGGTAGTCGTGGAACTCAGCGTCGGAGGAGCCGGGACCAAAGCGGGTCAGATGTGCTTCGCCGCCGGCGTGCAATTCACTTTCTTCGGCTTTGACGCCGCAATATGGGCATTCAAGGATCAGCATGTCATTGTCCTTTGAGCGGCAGGGCAGCCTGCACGGAAGTATTACAGGTCATCAGTGCGCCACCCCGGCGGCGACGCTTTCGTCGATGAACTGGCCTTCTTTGAAACGGTCGATGGTGAAGGCCTCGGTCAGGGATGAGTGGCCGGTGGCCATCAGCTCGGCCATGCCCCAGCCGGATCCGGGGATCGATTTGAAGCCGCCGGTGCCCCAACCGCAGTTGACAAAGACATTGCCCACCGGGGTTTTGGAGATGATTGGCGAGCGGTCGCCTGTGACATCGACAATGCCGCCCCACTGGCGCAGCATCTTAAGGCGGCTGACCATTGGGAAGGTCTCAACCAGAGCGCGCACGGTCTCTTCGATGTGATGGAACGAGCCGCGCTGGGTGTAGTTGTTGAAACCGTCGGTGCCGCCGCCGATGACCATTTCACCCTTGTCGGACTGGCTCATGTAGCCGTGCACAGTATTGGCCATCACCACCACATCCATGCAGGGCTTGATCGGCTCAGACACCAGCGCCTGCAGCGCCACGCTCTCCATTGGCAGCCGGAAGCCGGCCATCTCAGACAGCACCGAGGCATTGCCCGCCACCAGCATACCCAGTTTGTCGCAGTCAATCGGGCCTTTGGAGGTATCGACACCGGCCACCCGGCCGCCTTCGACCCGTACGCCGGTGACTTCGCATTGCTGGATGATATCCATGCCCATGTCAGAGCAGGCGCGGGCATAGCCCCAGGCCACCGCATCGTGACGGGCGGTGCCGCCGCGTTCCTGCCACAGGGCGCCCAGCACCGGATAGCGCGGCCCGTCCAGATTGATGATCGGCACGATTTCCTTGACCCGCTGCGGCGAGACAAATTCGGTTTTGACGCCCTGCAGGGCATTGGCATGGGCGGTGCGCTGGTAGCCGCGGATTTCATGCTGGGTCTGCGCCAGCATCAACACGCCACGGGGGCTGAACATGACGTTATAGTTCAGATCCTGGCTCAGGTTTTCGTATAATCCCCGCGCCTTTTCGTAGATCGCCGCCGAGGGGTCCTGCAGGTAGTTGGAGCGGATGATGGTGGTATTGCGGCCGGTGTTGCCGCCGCCCAGCCAGCCCTTTTCAATCACTGCGACATTGGTGATGCCGTAGTTCTTGCCAAGATAGTAAGCGGTGGCCAATCCATGGCCGCCAGCGCCTACAATGATGACGTCATAGTGACGTTTGGGGGTGGGCGAGCGCCAGGCGCGCTCCCATCCGGAGTGGTAGCGCAGGGCCTCGCGCGCGACAGCAAATACCGAGTAGCGTTTCATGGCGAATCCAATTGGGTCGAGATATCAAAAGGTATGCCTCAGCCGCAGCTGGAGACCGCGCCGTTAATCGTCGTAATTGCGTGGGATTGCGACATCACTGTGGCGTGAGACCGCAGGCGGTATGGCAAGTTTACTCTTTTTTCCCCAGTCCTGGCCCTATAGACGAGGGCAAAATAGGGAAACGCTATGACCTTCTGGATTGTTACCTCGTTTATGGCGCTGGCCGTTTGTCTGCTGATTGCCATGGTTCTTTTGCGCGCCCGAAAACAGGGCGCGCCGGCAGCTGCATATGATCTGAAAGTCTATCGCCAGCAATTGCGCGAATTGGACAAGGATCTGGCCCGTGGGGTCATCAACCAAGGGGATGCCGAACGCACCCAGACCGAAATCTCGCGCCGCATTCTGGCCGCGGATGAGCAGCTTCAAAACCATCCCGCCAATCTAGCGCAGCCCCGGCGCGTGACCGTGGGAATGGCGGTGCTGGTTGCGGTGCTGGTCCTTGGCGGATCAATGGGGCTGTATTACCGGCTGGGGGTGCATGGCTATGGCGACATGCCACTGGCCGATCGCATAGAACAGGCGCAAGAACGGGCCACCGACCGACCCTCGCAGGCGCAGGCCGAAGCAGGCGCACCGCCGCAACCGCAGCAGCAGGTCGAGGACAGCTATTTGCAATTGGTGGAGCAGTTGCGCCAGACCGCTGGCGAACGCAGCAATGATGCCCAGGGTCAGGCGTTGCTGGTGCAACATGAGGCCAATCTGGGTAATTTTGTCGCCGCCTATCAGGCCAAGCAGAACTACATCCGCATCCTGTCGGGTGACGGTGTGGCCAAGGATCATGCCGAGACCGCCGAACTGATGATCATGGCCGCCGGTGGTTATGTCTCTCTGGAAGCTGAGGATGAATTGCGCCGCGCCCTGGAGCTGGACAAGGGCAATGGCCCGGCGCGATATTATTGGGGGCTGATGCTGGGGCAAATTGGCCGTCCGGACAGGGCCTATCAGATCTGGTCGGAGACCTTGCAGGCGGGGCCGGCAACGGCTGCCTGGATCCCGGGAATACAGGCGCAGATCGCCGAGATGGCCTATCGCGCCGGGGTTGACCACAGCCCGATCACCCCGCAGCCCGAAGCTGGCGGCGCTCTGTCCGGGCCCACCGCCGAGGAGATGGCCGGCGCACAAGATATGAGCAGTGAAGACCGCCAGCAGATGATCCGGGGCATGGTTTCGAACCTTGCAGAACGGCTGGCCAGCGAAGGCGGCTCGGCGCAGGAATGGGCCCGGTTGATTGTCGCCTTGAGCGTGCTGAACGAGGGCGATCGCGCCCGCACCATTCACCGCGAGGCCTTGCAGAATTTTGCCGAGGATGCGGAGGCCGTGGCCTTGATTACCGGTGCGGCCCAGCAGGCAGGACTATTGCAATGATCCGGGACCCGTTCGAAGAATTTGCAGCCTGCCTGCCCAGGCATCGCGCCCTGATTGGTCTGGATCTGGGGGATAAGACCGTCGGAGTGGCGGTTTCGGACCTGATGGGGACGGTGGCAACGCCGCTGTTGACGGTGCGGCGGAAAAAATTCACTCTGGATGCCGCCCAGCTGCTGGATATTATCAAGGGCCGCGACATCGCTGGCATTGTGCTGGGACTGCCGCGCAATATGGATGGCTCGGAAGGGTCACGCTGCCAGAAAACCCGCGCCTTTGCCCGCAACCTGAGCCGGCTGACCGAGTTGCCAATCGGGTTTTGGGATGAACGGCTCAGCACCGTGGCCGCTGAAAGGGCCCTGCTGGAGGCGGATACCTCCCGAAAGCGTCGTTCCGAAGTCATTGATCACGTGGCGGCTGCTTATATTCTACAAGGTGCGCTGGATCGCATGGCGCATTTGAGGAATGGATAGAGACATGAATCGCGACGTCTGGACCCGTGACGAGGTCGACTCTCCCTGCACCCAGGTCTGCGTCGTGCACCCCGAGACCCAACTCTGTGCCGGCTGTGCCCGGTCGCTGGATGAAATCAGCCGCTGGTCCCTGATGTCAGTGACTGAGCGTCATGCAATTGTCGCAGACCTGCCCAACCGAAATGCGGTGCCAAAAAAACGCCGCGGCGGTCGGGCTGGCCGGGCGGATCGGGTTCAACCGTGACCGGTGCCTGACGGCGCGACGTTATTGCGCGCCTGGCGGCGCGACGCCTCCGGCGGAGGTATTTTTAACAAGAAGAAGTGGGCGCCCGTATCCTTTTCAGCCGGCGGCGGCTGTCATCAGGTCCAACTGGGCACCCGGATCAATAGCCCAGAGCCTTGCGCAGCATATTCAGGGCGACCGCGATCAGGAACACCGCAAAGATCCGCTTTAGCGGCTTTGGGTCCATCGCATGAGCCAGCCGCACCCCCCAGGGCGCGGTGACCAGCGTCATTGCGATCACGACACCAAAGGCCACCAGATTGACCGCGCCAATGGTCAGGGGTGGCCGCACTGCCGGGTCAATCGGCAGCAACAGGAAGCCAATCACCGAGGGCACTGCGATGATGACGCCAAACCCGGCGGCGGTGGCCACAGCCCGGTGGATCGGCGTGTTATACAGGCTCATCAGTGGCACGCCGAAACTGCCGCCGCCAATGCCCATCAGCACCGACAGAAAGCCAACCAAAGGGGACAAGACCAGACGGCGCGCGCCTTTGGGCATTGCCTCGCCCAATCGCCACTCACTGCGCCCCAAGCCCAGATACAGCCCGATCACCAGCGCCAGAACCCCAAACAGCCCCTGCAGCGTGGTGGATCGCAGCGCCGAGGCCGCCAGCACCCCGGCGATGGCGCCGACAACAATCCCCGGCGCCCAGCTCCGTAGGATCTGCCAGTCAACGGCACCTTTCTTGTGATGGCTCATCACTGATCGCAGCGAGGTCACGATGATGGTCGCCAGCGAGGTGGCCAGACAGAGCTGCATCAGCTGATCACCGCCATAGCCCAGCGTCTGAAACGCGTAGAAAAAGGCTGGCACCAAGACGATTCCGCCGCCAACCCCCAGCAACCCCGCCAACACTCCGGCGACAGCGCCGATCACCGCAAGCATCAGCAGCATTTGGGTTAGTAGCATTGCATCGGGCATCGGGCTCTCCTTCAGGTATCGCGTTCCCCGGACAAAACGGTGTCCGGGGGCAAGAGTCCAGTTGCAAAAGGGCTGGGGCTGGGGTTGGGCTCAGCCGGTGATTGCCGTCAGCGCGGTTTCGACCAGCGCCGGTCCGGCACTGTCGCGATGGGCACCCTCGGACAGGGTCCGCCGCCATTGTCTGGCGCCGGGACGCCCCGCGAACAATCCCAGCATGTGACGGGTCACCTGATGCAAGCGACCGCCGCCGCTGAGATGCCGCTCAATGTAGGGCAACATCTGCCGGGCGACCTCAACCGGGTCACTGACCGCGCCAGTGCCATAGATCTGTTGATCCGCAGCGCGCAGGACATCGCCGGGCTGGTGATAGGCCGCCCGACCGACCATCACCCCATCTAGGCCACGGTCGAGCTGCGCCTTGGCCTCTTCCAGGGTGGTGATGCCGCCATTGATCGAGATATGCAGATCCGGAAAATCGGCTTTCATCTGGTGCACGATCTCGTAGTCCAGCGGCGGAATATCCCGATTTTCCTTGGGGCTGAGGCCCTGCAGCCAAGCCTTGCGGGCATGGATCGTCACCCGGGTGCAGCCAGCAGCGCGGATCTTTTGCAGGAAGTCGGGCAGGATCTGCCGGGGTTCCTGCTCATCGACGCCGATGCGGCACTTGACGGTCACCTCGACATCAACCGCTTCGCGGATGGCGGTGACACAGTCTGCCACCAATTCGGAACGCTGCATCAACACTGCACCAAAGGCACCGGACTGCACCCGGTCGGACGGGCAGCCGCAATTGAGGTTGATCTCATCATAGCCTGCCTCGGCCCCTAGCCTGGCGGCTGCGGCCAGCTCGACCGGGTCAGACCCGCCAAGTTGCAAAGCCAGTGGATGTTCCTGCGGACTGTAGGCCAAAAGGTGCAGAGCCCCGCCGCGCACCAAAGCCGGAGCGGTCACCATTTCAGTATACAGCAGCACCTCACGGCTGAGCAGACGGTGCATGTAGCGACAATGGCGGTCGCTCCAGTCCATCATCGGCGCCACACTTAAACGTGCCGCATTTTTTATGTTACTTTTCAAACTATTAGCTCCACATCAGCCGGTCACCCATGTCGCAGGATTCCCCCGTATTTGCCCGTATTTCAGGGGGTTTCAGGGGATTTTCGATTCGAGCGTGCCACCGTGTAGCACATCCGAACGGCGCAAACAGCGTCCTCTCAGGGCGCGACTGCGATGCCGTAGCCCCCCCTCTTCCCAAGAGCAAATTCTCTCTCGAAAACCGGCAATCAAATTTCGAACTATTTTTCGTGGTTTCGAACCAACTTCCCTATCATCGCAACCCAGATGGGAAGAAAACCAAGGTGCAGGATCTGAACGTAATCGCGCTTACCCGCTGGCTGGCAATGTCGGGTCGCGAACTCATCTGGCAAGTCCCAGCCTTTGAGCGGCACAGCCTGGTCCACCGCGCCTACTTTCTGCGCCAATAATGGCAGGTGGCGCATCGGAGCGAACACCATGTCGGCCTTCTCATAGGCGTCATAGGGCACGGGCGGCTGAGCCATTACTGAAATCGAGCCCCGCATCAACCGCTCGCCGAAGGTCTCACTATGCGGGCAGCAAAGCTTCTGGATGGTGGACGAGGCATGGTGTTGATTGCACGCCAATATTTCACGCAGGACGTTCACCTGAACTGTTGCAGATTTTTCAAATTCAGAACTGAGCGGATCAAGAAGCCCGAAATGCCCTTTGTCAATTTGGCACAGTCGCTTATTTGCCGGGATTAATTCAAAAACCGCATGTTGTATGTCTGGCGCACAATGTTCCATCTCATCGTTCTTGCCAATGATCATCAACTTCTGCGCAAATATTTATTGAGCCGCCAGAGCTGGTGGAAACGGCCCCCCCCCGTTTCAGGGCTGGCTCGAGTCTCCAGATTTTGCCAGCCACTGCCATGTCGTCCGCCATGCTCAATGAACCAGCGGTAGGCCTGTATCGACTTGAGCAATGAGGGCGCATTCGCCTGATCGCTTGATACGACGGGGATTGGCCCAATCGTATTCTCAGGTGTGCCACTGACGTCTCCAGACTCAAAAACATTTCCCAGAAGAGTGAATGCCTCAAGGCCAGGAACGGCGTCGGGCTGGGTATTTCCGCAGGCCGGGATCTGGGCAATAATGCCAGCTAATTTCCCGATCAGAGCGCCGACAACGAGCGTGACCATTGCCGAATAGCTGTCGCCCCAATCGCATCATAAGCCGGGACGAAATGATCGAAAAGGTTTGGAATGGCAGGATCGTCTCAGAAACGGCTATCGGCTCGCGGATCAGTGCGGCGCTTGCTGCGATAGGCGGCAGTGGGCGGGCGCAACACTGCATCAAAACCGGGCCACGCAAAGGGTGCAGATTTATTGCATCGGTCCATTTCGATGATCCCGTTGAGAAGCCACAGATAGAGGTCAGGCAGACCCTTTCCGACAGTCAGAAAGTCTATTATTGTCAGTCGCGCGACGGCACAGACATTGCATATTCGCGCACGGGTCGCGGCTATCCGATGGTTCGGGTCGGGCATTGGCTGACCCATTTGGAATATGACTGGCGTAGCCCCATATGGCGCCCGTTTCAGGAGGCTTTGGGTCAAAGTTTTAGCCTGCACCGGTATGATCAGCGTGGGTCAGGCCTATCGGCGCGGGATGTAACAGAGTTGTCATTGGCTCGGTTTACAGAGGAACTGGAAGCTGTTGTGGCGGCAACCGGGCTCGAACGGTTGCCGCTGACCGTCACAGGGCGCGCCTGTTGCAATCAGCTATGCCGCACAAAAGCCCGATCGAGTGAGCCATCTGATCTTGCAAGGGGAATATGACGTTGGCTTTGTTGCACAAATCGGATTGCGTCTGGACTTCTCCTTACCCCTGACGGATTTATCCTACGGTAACAGTTTCGGGTATGCCAAGTGCTGTGAATCCGTTTAGGATCGCAGCACGAATTTGGATCTCCGCAACCTGCCTATCAAAGTCTCGCGCAGAGGGGCGCTGACCCAGCAGTTTCACACAGTGCTTTTTTATCTCCACGCAGCTTTGGCGGTGGTATCCGGTCAGTTGTCGCCACAATGCGCGGCCCAGATACTTTGAGGAACGGACCGCGTCCGTTTCGCGCCCTGGCCCCGGGCGTGTCCATTGCACGGCAGTGCATGTCTGCATGCACGAGAGGCGGGCTCCCATAACTTGGCGTTCTTGCGTGGCGGGACCGCCATGCTTGCGTGCGTTCCACTCGCCCTCCCCCTCGGCTTTGATGCCAGTGCTATCCACTGCCTGGCAGTCGTTGCTTGCAGCGATGAGAGGGGATCAGAAGGTGCAATGGTCCCGGTGAACTCCGGTATGGAATGGCAACCGACAACGTCTTCTGTCCCTCTCGTGCATGTAAACATGCACTGCCAGGCAGTGGGCGACACAAGGTGCTGAAATCGGGCACCGCCCAGTCAAGCCCGACCAGTTCCAGTAGGCTTTCCACAAACCCGGTCGCCTGCCTCAAAGGCAAGCCGAACAGCACTTTGATGGTCAGGCAGGCTTGTATCGCCGCATCGCCATAAACCTGCTGACGTCCACGTTGGCCTGACGGCTTCGCCTCCCACGCCATCTCTGTGTCAAACCAGATTGATAAAGACCCGCGCCGCTTCAGGGAAAGGATATAGGTCGACCAGTTCTTGGTCTTATAAGTCGTCGGTGTCCAGCTGCTCATGACCGCCAGATATCACGCTGGATTCACGAGATGAATCCCCTCAATCGATTTGTGCAACAAGGCCGTGGTCGACCTCTTTTCCCGCCGCAGCATCGGCCCGCTCTCGGTGATGCATGCATCATCAGACGGTAACGGGGTTAATGCAGAGCAGGACATGCAAAACCAGAGAACCCGCAAGGCACGATATCTTCGGCGACATCGAGATGTTCTATAATTCGAGGCGCAAACACGCTAGCAACGGGATGCTGTCGCCAGTAGCCTTGGAAAGACAGCAGGCACGGAAGCTGCAAGGCAGCTAGGAAACTCGGGGCTAACCAATCTTCATGACAGAAGAATCACACTCAGGCAGCATGTTACTCGACGAAATTCTGGCGCTGGAAACACAGGTCTGGCGGGCGCTGGTGGCGGGTGATCCCGAGGCTGACGCAAGCCTGCTTTCGGCTGATTTCCTCGGTGTATACCCGTCAGGATTTGCCACCAAGGCCGAGCATTGTGGTCAATTGACCGACGGCCCGGTGATGCAGGTATTTTTGCTTGATCACACACAACTGCGGGTGATTTCTCCGGACGCCGTCCTGTTGAGTTACCGGGCGCAGTATCAGCGAACCGGGCGCCCACACCAAGAGGTGATGTATATCACATCCCTGTGGCAGCGTCGCGCAGATGGCTGGTTGAACAGCTTCAGCCAAGACACCCCCACAGCCTGACCGCGACAGGCTTCCAAGGACGATGGGCTCCCGCCCGGGCCTCAATCCTTGAGGATCGGCCCCGTTGGGCTTGGCAGCGTGCCTGCGGCCCGCTGCGGCTGTATCCCGCCTTCAATCGAAGTCACTTGTGGCTGACGTCGCTTGGGCAGACGTCACTGTGGTGTCAATGTGGCGCCAGAGCCCGGAGATATCCCGGAGACATCAAGGCGAGTCACACTGAAATGGATTTGGGGAAAGTGGCGCGGTTGACGGGGCTCGAACCCGCGACCTCCGGCGTGACAGGCCGGCACTCTAACCAGCTGAGCTACAACCGCGCAATGACCTTACGGTCACGTCCCCTCCGGGGCGGATCCTGATATCCTCAGGATAGGATGAAAAGTAGTGGCGCGGTTGACGGGGCTCGAACCCGCGACCTCCGGCGTGACAGGCCGGCACTCTAACCAGCTGAGCTACAACCGCGCATTTTCTTCTCACCGGATCTTGCGACCCAGTCCCCTCCGGGGCGGACCTTGATTTCCCCAAGGCGGGTAAGACAGCAGTGGCGCGGTTGACGGGGCTCGAACCCGCGACCTCCGGCGTGACAGGCCGGCACTCTAACCAACTGAGCTACAACCGCTTGCTATCCATCCAACATCGCTGCTGAATGTTGGGCTGTAATATTCCCAGCGCTCGGGCATCGTCAAGCGGTGTTTCGGCTTTTTCGCAGCTTTCCGGAAAAAAAATGCACTTCCCCGGACAAGTCGCTGTAAATAAGCACTTACTCTCGCCGGGGATGATCTCCAAAAGCCACCAATTCTTCCGGGTATACCGGCGTGCCGTGCAGAAGCGACCCGAATGGCATCTGCAGGTCCCTGCAGGCGCCCCAGGTTCTCTGAAACAGCGCCAGGTCTGGCGCCGTCAGGCATTGATTCTGCCGCCGTCGGCGTTGATTCAATGGGGTCGCTTATCCATTGCATGGATTTTCAGTCACCACGCGCCCCAAGAGGACCCTGCACCCTGCCTTAACCAGGCCTGCAGCGAGCCGGGCGGGCTGATTGCCCAGGTCCGGCAGATATCTCCATTTTAGGGAAAATTCTATCTATGCAATTCCTGCCATTAGCACTCCTTTAGCACCTGTTGCGCCAATGTCTGCTTGCATATCGGACCGGGCAGCACGACTGCCTCCGGCCGACCACAACTGTCAGAAACGACATGAGAAGCCATGCCCGTCAGGGCCGAATACGCTGGGTAAAATCCTGGCAGATCAAGGAACAGAATATGACCAGCATTTTGACCAACAGTGGCGCAATGGTTGCCCTGCAAACTCTGCAATCCGTGAACAACAACCTGACCGATGCGCAAAACGAGATTTCGACCGGGAAACAGGTTGGGGCCGCCAAAGACAACGCCGCCGTCTGGGCCATTTCCAAAACCATGGAATCTGACATTGCAGGCTTCAACGCGATCTCGGAAAGCCTGGCCATTGGCGAAGCGACTGTCGCCGTGGCCTCTGCCGGCGCCGAACAGATCGTGGATAAACTGATCGAAATCAAAGAGCTGATTGTTTCCGCTCAGTCCGAGAACGTCGATCACGACAAAATTCAGCTCGACATTGACAAGAAGTCCGCTCAGGTTGCTGCGATTATTTCTGCGGCCCAGTTCAACGGCGCCAACCTGCTAGCATCTGACATCGACGGCAATTCCACCACTCAACTGGGTGTTCTGGCCTCGCTTGACCGTATCGGCGCAACCGGTACGCCCACAGGCACTAAAATTCTCATTGATACGGTTGATTTTGAAGCCGACATTGATCTTACCGGCATGCAGACAATTTCCGATTCCACTGAAGCGGCCCAAGCCATGATTGACATCGAGCTCTTCCTGGAAAAGGCCATTACCGGCGCGGCGCAACTGGGGTCCGACAGCGCCCGCCTGAAGGACCAGGGCGAATTTGTCTCCAAGCTGACCGATTCCATGAAAATGGGTGTCAGCGCGATGACCGATACCGACATGGAAGAGGCCTCGGCGCGATTGAAAGCCCTGCAAACCCAGCAGCAACTGGCGGTGCAATCGCTGTCGATTGCCAATAGCGCGCCAGAAACACTGATGACACTGTTCCGCTAAGAACTCTGAGCCGGGGCGTCACCGCGCCCCGGCTTCCCATCTCAGAGAATCTGAAGATACTACGTAAGGAATTGACGTGAACGCGCTCAGACATGCGAAGCAAGCCTATTCGGCGGCAAAAGCCCCGACCCGCACCCTTAAAAACCTTGAGTACGACGCCATTGCGCGGGTGACTCACCGGCTGGTTGCAGCCGCAAACAAGGGCCCCGACGGGTTCAACACTCTGGCAGCTGCCCTCACCGACAATCGCAAGCTGTGGTCCATTTTCATGGCCGATATTGCCAGCCCCAACAACCAGCTGCCGTTGGAGCTGAAGGACCATCTCACCTATCTGACCGAGTTCACGCGACAACACACCAGTAAAGTGCTGGCCCGCAAAGCCGGCGTCACACCTCTGGTTGAAATCAACACGGCCATTATGCGTGGCCTACGAAGCGGAGCCCCATGAAATGAGCGGACTTGTCCTTAAACTTGCCCCCAAAGAACGCGTTCTGGTCAATGGCGCGGTGATTGAAAACGGCGACCGGCGCAGCCGGTTGTCGATCGTAACGCCGGACGCCAATATCCTGCGCCTGCGCGATGCAATCCACCCCGAGGACGCCAACACTCCGGTGCGTCGGGTCTGTTACGCCGCCCAGCTGGTCCTGACCGGCGACATCGATCCGCAGGAGGATCGGTTGCCGATGCTGCGCCGCATCGAAGACCTGAGCCAGGTCTTCACCGACCCCGACAGCCGCACCTCACTGGCCGAGGCGACGGAGGCGGTGATCCAGAACAACCACTATCGCTGCCTCAAGGCGCTGCGCTGCCTACTGCCGCGCGAGGAAAGATTAATCGCGGTGAACCCAACATAAGCTTTAGCTTTCGGCCGATTGCTGCCAGAACAGCGGCATCAGCTAAATCCCCCTCTCAGCAAATGAGGCGCGTGTAGAACACGCGCCCCTCAGAGATCGCTGGGTCGGCGATCACAGGATCAGCCAGCATTTCATTACCCCCGGCCACGATAGGTCGGAACACCCTGATCAGGAATCCACACCCCCACAGGCTGCTCTCCGGTTTGATAAAAGATATCAATCGGAATTCCGCCGCGCGGATACCAATAGCCGCCGACCCTCAGCCATTGCGGCTGCAGCACCTCCACCAGTCGCTTGCCGATGGTAACCGTGCAATCCTCGTGAAAGGCACCGTGATTGCGGAACGACCCAAGGAAAAGTTTCAGCGATTTGCTTTCGACCAGCCAGTCACCAGGCACGTAATCCAGCACGATATGCGCAAAATCCGGTTGCCCGGTCATTGGGCACAGCGACGTGAACTCGGGGGCGGTAAAGCGGACCGCATAGTTAGTGCCAGCCTGAGGGTTCGGCACCCGTTCCAGCACCGCCTCTTCGGGCGAGTTCGGCAGCTTGGTCGCGCCGCCAAGTTGGGTCAGGTTTGCATAGATGTCTTCGTTTGCCATTTGTCATATCCTTTGGTCACGGCGCGCCCTATTCCCGGTCAGTCATCCCTACCAGGCGGCCCGCCTTTTTGTCACACGCCGCGTTTGTTGCCCCAAACAAGCACATGCAGCTGCGGCAGAATGGTGGGGTCGTACCAGCGATCGCCCAGGGCTTTGTCGATCAGCCATTGATAACGGCTCATGATGCCGTCCAGGTCGATCTCGGCGTCGTCGGCGTCTGGCGGTGGTGGGGTATGATTGCCCGGTTGCAGATAGAGCGGCAGATCCGGGTAGCGCCGCGCGACCGCTCGCGCCCAGGCATAATCCACATCGTCAAAGACCACGATTTTCATCACCGTCTGCACCTGCCCGGCCCGCGCCAGACAATCCTCAAACCTGGCCCAGTCCACCGTTTCCCCCGAGGATGGCGGCTTGGGGCTGAGGATCAGCATCGACAGCGCGCTGAACCAGTCCTGCGCAACCGAGCCCTGGGTCTCCATGGCAAAACCATATCCCCGCGCCTTGCCCAGGGAGATCAGCGGCGCAAAGTTCTGGATCGCCGGGTTGCCGCCGGACAGCGACACCGTCAACGGTACCCCGCCTGAGAGCTCCTCGACCCGCGTCAGGATGGCCGCCGCAGTCATCCGTGACCAGTCATGACGATAGGCACTGTCCACCGCATGCAGGCTGTCACACCAGCTGCACCGGTAGTCACAGCCCCCGGCCCGCACAAAGACGGTCGGAACCCCGATCACCGCGCCCTCGCCCTGAATGGTTGGGCCAAATATTTCCGCGATACGCAGCGCACTCATGGTCTGTACTCGGCCCAGGTCTTGGGGGTCTCGCTGATTCGCACGGCGCTGGTCTGTGGCCAGTGTTTCTTGCAGAAATCAAAGATTTCCCTGGCCAGGAATTCCGAGGTGATCCCGTCATGGCCAAACACAACATTGAGATGGCGATGGTCCAATCCGTCGTCGATCCAGGTCTTTAGCGGCTTTAACTCGCGGTAATCCAACACAAAACCGTTGCGGTCCAATGTCGCAGCACTCAGCTCGACCTCGACGATATAATTATGCCCATGCAGCCGCGCGCAGGGGTGGTCATCCGGCAAGTTGCACAGCTGGTGACTGGCGGAAAAATGGAACTCTTTGGTGATGCGGAACATCAGGACGCCTCCACTACAGATTTCCAATAGTCGCGATCGGCATAATCAGTTGGATCGCTGATCCCCGCCAGATCAAAGGCCTCGCGGCGTTCCACACAGGTGCCACAGCGGCCACAATGCAAGTCACCGCCTTTGTAACAGGACCAGGTATCGGCGAACGGGGTGTGGTGTCTGGCGCCCTCGGTCACAATCGCGGATTTTGGCACATGCACAAAAGGCGTATACAGCTTGACCGAGGCATAGCCATCCAGCGCCCGGTCCTGCATCACCTGAAATGCGTCGATAAAATCGGGGCGGCAGTCCGGGTAGATAAAGTGATCGCCGCCATGCACCGCTGCGGCAACGGCATCGGCCTGCTTGGCGGCGGCAACGCCAAAGGCAATGGCCAGCATGATCGCATTTCGATTGGGCACCACCGTCACCTTCATGCTGTCTTCGGCGTAGTGGCCGTCTGGCACATCCACATCATCGGTCAGCGCAGAGCCGCTGAGAAACTGGCCAATGTGGCGCATGTCAATCAGCTCAAACGGCACCTCCAGCCGATCAGCTGCCCGTTCGGCAAATCTGAGCTCCTTTTTGTGACGCTGTCCATAGTCGAAAGAAATCAGGCCGACCAATTCCTGTTCCGCGGCCACCTTATGGGCAAGCGAAACCGAATCGAGTCCGCCTGAGCAGATAACGAGTGTCTTCATTTTCAGATCCATGTTTTATAAGCCGGGTTGGCTGCGACCGGCGCTCACACCGTGTGAGCAGTGCGTCTATAGCACAGTCGCAGCCTGGGGAAAACCACATTGCGGTCCTCCCCTTGGCCTATGGATCTTAGCCGACCAGTTTAGCCAACCAGTGACGGCAGGTACAAAACGATACCCGGAAAAGCCACTAGCAGGGCGATGGTCACCCCGTCGGCAATGAAAAACGGCATCACGCCGCGGAACACGTCCTGTACCGTCAGATCATCGCGCACCCCTGCCACCACAAAGCAGTTCAACCCGATTGGCGGGGTGATCAGGCAGAACTCGGCCATTTTCACCACCAGGATGCCAAACCAGATCGCGCACATGGTGCCACTCATGCCAAAGGCACTGTCAGCAGCGGCAACGCTCTCGCCACCATTCAGCGCCATCACCGCCGGGTAGACAACAGGCAGCGTCAGCAACAGCATGCCAATGGCATCCATGAACATGCCCAACACTGCATAGGCCAGCAAAATGCAGATCAGGATCACCATCGGCGCCATATCCAGGCTGGTGATCCAGTCCGAGAACGCCCCAGGCAGATCAGCAAAGCCCAGGAAGCGCACATAGATAAGCACGCCCCAGATGATAGTGAAAATCATCACCGTCAGCTTGGCGGTTTCCAGCAGTGCAGATTTCAACTGCTCCCATTTCATGCCGTTGTAGATCGCCATGCAGAACACAACAAATGCCCCCAGTGCGCCGCCTTCGGTCGGGGTGCCCCAAGCCTGGTCTCCGAAAGGATTGTAGACAAAGCAAATGATGATCACGACGACAAAGATGATTGGCATGGCGGCAGGCAGAGATTCAAACCGCTGGCGCCAAGTATAGCCGGTCACTGGCGGACCGACATTTTTGAACACCACCGCGATGCCAACGATCAGCATCACATAGACCACAGCACTAAAAGCACCGGGAATGAACCCGGCCAGCAGCAGCTTGCCCACGTCCTGTTCCACGATGATCGCATAGATCACCAGAATCGCCGAAGGCGGGATCA
This sequence comes from Parasedimentitalea psychrophila, assembly GCF_030285785.1. NCBI lineage: Bacteria > Pseudomonadati > Pseudomonadota > Alphaproteobacteria > Rhodobacterales > Paracoccaceae > Parasedimentitalea > Parasedimentitalea psychrophila. The sequence goes on from NZ_CP127247.1 coordinate 4,695,721, forward strand.
GCGAGGCCAGGGTGCCAGCCGCAGCGACAACACCGGCGGCGAACTGCTTGTTGTAACCAAGCGCCAGCATTTCCGGGATGGCAATGCGGGCAAAGACAGCCGAGGTGGCCACCGAGGCGCCAGAGACCGCGGCAAAGCCCGCCGTGGCAAACACCGTCGCCACCGCCAGCCCGCCGGGCAACCAGGCGATCCAACGCTTGGCGGCCTCAAACAGCGCCTTGGTCAGGCCGGCATAATAGGCCAGATAACCGATCAGGATAAAGGTCGGGATCAGGCTCAACGCCTGGCTTGAGACCTTTGAGTGCGGCACCTGCCCTGCCACCTTGACCGAAACGGTCAGGGCTTTGAGGAATTTATCCGGTGCATAGCCAAACTTGGCCCAGAAAATCCACACCAGTCCAACAAGGCCGGCCATTGCAGCGGCAAAGGCCACCCGCATTCCAGCCACCACCATAACCAGCATAAAGCCGGTGACCCAAAGGCCAATTTCGATTGGTTCCATGTTCCTGCCCCTTAGTCTTCTGTGCCGCTGTTGACGGCGCCGGTGTCGGCCCCGCTCAGCTGGTCTGCTTCTGCTGCCGCCTGCGCCGCCGCGCTTTGCACCAGTGGCACCGCCACCGGGTGTCTCAGCCCCAGAACCAGTGCGCGCCCATAGCCCCAGGCCTGCAACACCAGTCGCAGGCACAGCACCGAAAATGCCACCGGCACCAGCAGTTTGGCAGGCCAGATCGGCAGGCTGATATCGATCGAGCTGTCCCGGCTCCACAGCGGTGCGGCGAAATCAAACGAGCGGCTGAAATGCGAGTAGCTGCCCCAGACCAGCGCCAGCATCAGCAGCAGGATCAGCAGCACCGAGATCAGCTCGAACAGCCACAGGGCGCGCCCCTTCAGGGCTGCGACCAGAATATCCATGCGGATATGGCCACCGTCGCGCTGCACATAGGAAATCCCCATAAAAGCAATCAGCGGCATCGCTTGTTCAATCCAGTCAACATAGCCCGGCAAAGGCGCGTTAAACGCATTGCGCCCGCCCACCGAAACCACCGCCAGCACCATCAATGAAAACACTGCCAAGCCGCTGACCAGCGCCAGCAGCTGCTCTAACTTCAGCAACTGACCATCCAACCGGCTGATCAGACTGCCATCTTCTAAAACCGCAGCGCTTGTCGCCATGGAACAGATCCTCGTCTATATATTGAAATCAAAATGGGCCGGGCAATGCTGCCCGGCCCCAATCACATATCGCCGGCTTACTTGCGGGTGTCAGCCAGAGTGTCCATCAGCAGGTCATACAGCTCTTGTGCGGGAATACCCTGCGCCGTCATGTCCGAAATCCACTGTTCGCGAATTGGATCGGCTGCCACGGTGCGGAACTCGGCCAGCTGTGCTTCGGAAAACTCAACCTTATGCACACCCTTTTCGTCCAGCACTTCATCCCACTTGGCCAAGAGCTCGCCATAGTTGGCGAGGTAGTGCGAAATCGCCTCATCGACCGAGCTGTCCAGCGCCTCACGCTCACCATCGCTGAGCGCATCATAGGCATCAGTATTGACCACCACCGGGCAGTTCACGGTGCCCGGGTTCAGGTTTGCAGTCCACCAATCGGCGCGGTTGATGGTGCCATAGGACAAATGCGCATGCTGAGCAAAGGCCACAGTATCAACAACACCGGATTCCATCGCGTTATAGGCTTCGGTTGCGGTCACGGATGTTGGCACCGCACCAACAGCGGCAAAGGCCTTGCCGATACCACCGGTGGCCCGAACCCGCATATCCTTGAACGAGTCCAGTGTCGCGCGCGGATCACCTGTGCCAACCAGATTGTACTGCGGCATGGGCGAGGTCATCAGCAGCTTGGCGTTCCAGCGGGCCAGATCAGCCTGAACGGCCGGATGCGCATAGACCGCATTGGCAACGGCGACTTCTTCTTCCAGCGTATTCACCCCCAGGAATGGCAGTTCCAGCACGGTGATGGTTGGGTTCTTGTCGCGGTGATAGCCCGCACAGAACTGTGCCATCTCAAAGGCACCAATGGAAATTCCGTCCAGGTTTTCTTTGTTCTTGGACAGCCCACCGTAGGAGATATTCAGCGTGAAATCGCCATTGGTCTTTTCGCTGACCAGTTCAGCCAGACGTTCAACATGTTCGGTAAAGGCGCGGCGCTTACCCCAGACAGAGACATTCCACTCCGTGGCGGCAGCTTCCGAGACAATGGCAAATCCCGCTGTGGCCATCAGGGCCGCGGTCAACATCTTGGTCATAATTTCTCTCCCTATTTGCACCCTTGATACGAGGCACTTATCGGCCAAACTAGCGATAAGACCTGCCGCTGCCAAGCCCTGCGCGCCACAAGATCACGCCGCTATTATCAGGCGGGGAAAAGGTTTGAAATTCCGCTTGCCGACACTGCAAGAAAGCGGCCGGAGTCGCCTAATCCTCCAGGTTGCCACTAAATGTCACATCTATACTCTGCATCAAAATTGACTTTCGCAGCCCTTGGCAAAATGGCAGATTGGCTTCAACCACAGGCATCAGTGACAACAAAATCCTTTCAATTCAATGATATCCCAGCCCCTTACTGTATCAAGTTTACTGATTGCTGGGGTCATCGGAAAATCGTTTACAAGCAAATCGTTATTTTCCCGTCGCTTATTCACATATTTTCAACCTGCTCTATGATCATCGACGAGGAATAAACCGGTTTGACAGAACTGCCCTAGGGCTGTGCTGTGCCAAGCTGAGAACATTAAGAGGGAGGGACCCAGGATGACCACGCAGAACGAGAGCCCCGTGTATCCGCCGTCGGCCGAAACCATTGCCCATGCGCATGTGAATGCCGCCGAATACGATCAGATGTACACTGCGTCTTTGGCCGATCCGGATGCCTTCTGGGGCGCGCAGGGCAAACGCGTTGATTGGATCAAACCCTTTACCCAGGTAAAGGACGTCAATTTCAATTTGGGCGAGGTTTCGATCAACTGGTACGCTGATGGCACATTGAACGTCAGCGCCAATTGCATCGACCGCCACCTAGCCACCCGCGGCGATCAGACCGCGATCATTTTTGAGGCCGACAACCCGGATGAGCCGGCCCGCAACATCACTTACAACGAACTGCACAGCTCGGTTTGTAAAATGGCCAATGTTCTGGCCTCGATGGGTGTTGCCAAGGGCGACCGGGTGATCATCTATATGCCGATGATCCCCGAGGCGGCTTATGCCATGCTGGCCTGTGCCCGCATTGGTGCCATCCACTCGATCGTATTCGCCGGTTTCAGCCCCGATGCATTGGCCGCACGGGTCAATGGCTGCGGCGCCAAGGTTGTCATTACCGCTGACCACGCGCCACGCGGGGGTCGCAAGACACCGCTCAAATCCAACGCCGATGCCGCCCTGTTGCATTGCAAGGAGGATGTGAAATGCTTGGTGGTCAAGCACACTGGTGGCCAGACCACCTGGATCGACGGCCGCGACTATGATTACAACGCCCTGGCGGCCGAGGCCTCAGCCACCTGTGTCCCAGCCGAGATGAACGCCGAAGATCCACTGTTCATTCTCTATACCTCGGGCTCAACCGGTCAGCCCAAAGGTGTGGTTCACACCACCGGTGGCTATCTGGTCTACGCCGCGATGACCCATGAGATCACCTTTGACTACCATGATGGCGATATCTTTTGGTGTACGGCCGACGTTGGCTGGGTCACCGGACACAGCTATATCGTCTACGGCCCGCTGGCCAATGGCGCCACCACGCTGATGTTCGAAGGGGTGCCCACATACCCCGATGCCAGCCGGTTCTGGCAGGTCTGCGAAAAGCACAAGGTCAACCAGTTCTACACCGCCCCCACCGCCCTGCGCGCTCTGATGGGACAGGGCAACGAATGGGTCGAGAAATGCGACCTCTCCAGCCTGCGCATTCTGGGCACCGTGGGGGAGCCAATCAACCCCGAGGCCTGGAACTGGTACAATGATGTGATCGGCCAGGGCAGATGCCCGATTGTCGACACCTGGTGGCAGACCGAGACCGGCGGCCACCTGATGACCCCGCTGCCCGGCGCCCACGCGATGAAACCCGGATCGGCGATGAAGCCGTTCTTTGGCATTCAGCCGGTGGTGCTGGATCCGACGTCCGGCGTTGAAATCAACGGCAATGATGTTGATGGTGTTCTGTGCATCAAAGACAGCTGGCCGGGTCAGATGCGCACCATCTGGGGCGATCACGAGCGGTTCCAAAAGACCTATTTCTCGGATTACAAAGGCTACTACTTTACCGGGGATGGCTGCAAACGCGACGGCGATGGCGACTATTGGATCACCGGTCGCGTCGATGATGTGATCAACGTCTCTGGCCACCGTATGGGCACCGCAGAAGTCGAAAGCGCGCTGGTCGCCCATGTTGCTGTCGCCGAGGCGGCGGTGGTTGGCTATCCGCATCCGATCAAGGGTCAGGGCATCTACTGCTATGTCACCCTGATGAACGACGCCGAGCCCAGCGACGCTCTGCTCAAAGAACTGCGGACCTGGGTGCGCACCGAGATTGGCCCAATCGCCAGCCCCGATGTGATCCAATGGGCCCCCGGCCTGCCGAAAACGCGCTCGGGCAAGATCATGCGCCGTATTTTGCGCAAAATCGCCGAGAACGACTTTGGCAGCCTTGGCGACATCTCAACCCTGGCGGATCCTTCGGTGGTTGACGACCTGATCGCCAACCGGACCGGGAAATAAGGGGATGAGCATGGAAGCCGACACACTTATCACCCCGGCAGTTCTGATATTGCTGGGACCACCCGGGGCCGGCAAGGGCACCCAGGCCCGTATGCTGGAAGAACGGTTCGGCCTGGTGCAACTGTCAACGGGTGACTTACTGCGCGCCGCCGTCGGTGCCGGCACCGAAGCAGGCAAAGCGGCAAAGGCGGTGATGGAAGCCGGCGAATTGGTCAGCGACCAGATCGTCATCGACATCCTCAGGGATCGTCTGGCCGCGCCTGATTGCGCCAATGGGGTCATTCTGGATGGCTTCCCGCGGACCACGGTCCAGGCCGAAGCGCTGGATGATCTGCTGGCCGAGTCCAAACAGCAGATCAACACAGCCATCAGCCTCAACGTCGATGACGCCGCGATGGTACAGCGCATATCAGGCCGCTTTACCTGTGGCAGCTGCGGTGAGGGCTATCATGACAGCTTCAAGGCTCCGGCCCGGGACGGGATCTGCGACAAATGCGGCGCCACAGATATGAAACGCCGCGCCGATGATAATGCCGAGACCGTTGGCGCCCGCCTGGAGGCCTATCACGCGCAGACCGCACCGCTGATTGCCTATTACGGCGACAAAGGCGTGCTGAAATCTGTCGATGCGATGGGGGAAATCCCCACCATCGCCACTGCAATGGCGGCGCTGGCTGCTGATGCTATGCGCTGATCTTATGCGGCCCCAGTCTTTCTGGGGCCCATGAACAATCTGCGCATTCCAGTGGACAATACCCCTGCCCCATGTCAGTTCGGCAGCAGAGATCACTAAGGGTCACAGCAGATGTCCGAAACCAGCTTTACTCCCGGACCAGAGACAACTCGGGCCTTTCGCAATGCGCTGGGGTGTTTTGGTACGGGGGTGACGATTGTCACCACACTGACCAGCCGTGGGCCCTTGGCGATTACCGTCAATAGCTTCACCTCGGTGTCAATGGATCCCGCCCTGCTGTTGTGGTGCCCCGCAAAACGCTCGCTTCGCCACGACGCCTTTGTCAGCGCAGACCGTTTCGCAGTTCATGTGGTGGCCGAGGATCAATTGGAGCTGGCACGGCATTTTGCCCTCAACGGCGAAGACTTTGACACCGTGGACTGGCAGCCCAATGACGAGGGAACCCCGACCCTCTCCGGCTGCATCGCCCGTTTTGAATGCCGCCATTTCGGCTGCCATCCCGGCGGCGACCATTCGATCGTGATTGGGGCCGTTCACCGCGTCACCACCCGTCCCGGCAAGGGGCTGATCTTCAAACACGGGCTTTATGGCGGATTTCTCGAACAGTCCTGAATAACATCCCGATTGTCACCGGCCGCGTCTTGGCTCTGAATGCATCAGTTCAGCCTTGGCCAGCAGTCGGTTGCGAGCCTGCTGAGACTCGCGGGCACGGCAAGTGCGACAGAGCCGGGCCGACCGCTGCCTAACTGGTGAAGCAGGCCTCAGCCCGCTCCCTAAAAACCGCGTCAGAAGTCGATCCATCACCCGCGAACCAGTAACGGGATCGCCACAAGACAGGCAATATAAAGGCGCAGCCTGATGCAGGGATTTTCGCGTATCCGCATCGGGTGACGACAGTATCCTGGGTTCCAGCTGCAGCGCATTTTCGGGGCAAATGGACCGGCACATGCCACACTGGATGCAGTGGCTTTCCACAAACAACAGATCACTGGTGCGGTCGCCGAGAGACAGGGCATCGGTGGGGCATAGCCACACGCAGCTCTGACACTTGGTGCAGGCAGAAACATCCAGCTGCAGTGTTCCATAGGGCGCATCCACCGGCAATGGGGTCGCCCCATAACCCTCAGTCATCAAAACCGCGGCACAGGCCCGCGCGGTGCCCTGACGGCTGGCCACTATAGCAGGCGGTGACGTTCTCCAGCGACCAGCCATCTTGGAGGCCGCTGCCAAGCCACTACAAAGCTGTTTGGCCGAAGCGAAGATATCCAGCCGACTGCCGCCCCCCATCGCCCGCGCCAACTCGATTTCCTGAGCTTGCACAGCAGCAGTGTCCAAAGCCGACGATTGCTGGAGCAACACACGGTCAAATCCCATCGCCAGCGCCAGCAGAACCTCCACGTGACCAATATGCTCCAGCGCACAGACCTCGACCGCCTGCGTCCAGATCTCTCCTGCGCAGGCTTCTGCCGTGGTGACATCGCCGGCTCCCGATTCATCATATAGTATCAAGACCTGCGCCCGCGCCGCCTTTAAACGCTGCTTCAATGCCTGCCGGCAGGTCTCAAGGATAAGAACATCAGCCCCACCGCTCGCCCTGCGATTTGCCCCAACACCCCAGCTCCACTGCCGGGCTTCGCTACGCTGACAAAACCCCGCGCCAGCCAGTTCGTCACTGCGGCACAGACAAAGACCGGATCGCTGCCAATCGGACATTCTCACTCCTCCGGGCTGGCTACATTTTCGAACAATGTTCAAGAACAAGCCAGCAATACTTATACGGGAGTTAGGACCGGCTGGAGTCAATTCAAGGCAATTTCAGCTAATGTAAACCTGCCTTGTTTTTCAAAAAATTCGCCCGCAGTAATTTCAACTACGAGCGAATCATGTATTTTCTATTCAGCTATAAGATTAGCCAAAACTTACTTCAGCGCCGCATCGGTGATGATGTGTGTCCAGGCCCCTTCGGGGGTCTTTGTGATCACCGGATCCGAACCTCCACCCAGCAATGTCGCCACTGTGCGGTCGAAATCGGCCGGGTCTAGTGTGCCATTGCTGCCAGCGGTCAGCTTGGCAATCTCAACCATCATCCGCTGCTGGTGCGCTTCGGTCTGAGCCCCGGAGGCATCATTTTCCAGAACGATATCAGCAGCCTCGCCTGGATTGGCCTCGGCGTATTTCCAGCCCTTCATGGAGGCCCGAACAAAGCGGACCATTTTGTCCTGGAATTTCGGATCTTCAAGTTTGTCTTCCAGCGCATAGATACCGTCTTCCAGCGTCGCAACACCCATGTCTTCATACTTGAAGGTCACCAGTTCGTCCTCGGACACACCGGAATCCAGCACCTGACCATATTCGTTGTAAGTCATCGTCGAAATACAATCCGCCTGACGCTGCAGCAGGGGGTCGACGTTGAAACCCTGTTTCAACACAGTGACGCCATCAGGGCCGCCGTCGGTGCTGATGCCTTCTTTGCTCATCCAGCTCAGGAACGGGTATTCATTGCCAAAGAACCAGACACCAATGGTCTTGCCTTTGAAATCAGCCGGGCTGGTGATGCCGGTGTCTTTCCAGCAGGTCAGCATCAGCCCCGAGCTTTTGAACGGCTGCGCGATATTGACCAAGGGCAGACCTTTTTCACGGGCCGCCAGCGCCGACGGCATCCAGTTCAGCATCACATCAGCGCCACCGCCGGCCAGAACCTGTGGCGGCGCAATATCCGGCCCCCCCGGCAGGATGGAGACATCCAGGTCTTCTTCGCCATAAAATCCCTTGTCCAGCGCGACATAATAGCCAGCGAATTGTGCCTGTGTCACCCATTGCAACTGCAGACGAACCTCGTCGGCGGCCTGAGCGGTGCCCGCAGCACCCAGCGCCAGAGCGGCGGCTGTCAAAATGTGTTTCATTGGTCGTTTCTCCCTGTGGTTATGGCCAAAGCTTGCGCGAATTTGACCATCCGTTCAAAGTTTTTATTATCCCTGCGGCAAAGCGTTAATGGCTCTGCACAGGTTTTGAGCCCTCTCGGTCACAGAAAATATGACCCCGGTGCGCCCAACCGCTGGCGCAGCCCTGTGCAAACTCACAAGGCCGCGGCATTTCAAACCTCACCCCCGTTGCGATGGATGCCAGAAGGTCAGTATTTTCTCCACCATCGCCACTGCGCCATAAAACATCGACCCGGCCAGCGCCGCGACAACAATCTCGGCCCATACCATATCGAGCGACAATTTTCCGACGCTGGTGGAAATCCGAAACCCCATACCTACGGTGGGCGAGCCAAAGAACTCGGCCACAATAGCCCCCACCAGCGCCAGGGTGGTGGAGATCTTCAAGCCGTTGAATACAAAGGGCAAGGCCGCCGGCAGGCGCAGCTTGAAAAAGCTCTGCCAATAGCTGGCAGCATAGGTCTGCATCAGATCTCGCTGCATGGCGCTGGTCTCGCGCAAGCCCGCAACCGTGTTCACCAGCACCGGGAAGAACACCATTACCACCACCACCGCAGCCTTGGAGTGCCAGTCAAAGCCAAACCACATCACCAGGATCGGCGCGGTGCCGACAATCGGCAGGGCGGCAACAAAATTGCCCACCGGCAGCAATCCCCGCCGCAGGAAATCACTGCGATCCATCACAATCGCCATCAGGAACGCTGCCGAACAGCCCATCACATAGCCACTCAAAGCCCCCTTGACAAAGGTCTGCAGGAAATCCTGCCAAAGCTTCGACAGATTGGCGCCAAAAGCCACCGCAATATCGACAGGCGAGGGCAAGATCACCATAGGGATCTGCAACCCCTTCACCAACAATTGCCAAACCAGCAACAGGGTGACACCAAAAATCACCGGCACCAGCAACTGCACCCCCCGGCTGTCAGACTGCGGCCCATTGGCCAACCGGGCATTCACCCACCAACCGCCACACCAGACCAGCGCGGCAAGAATAACCAACATCATGATGCGCTCCCCTCGTTCATCTGGCCAAAAATATCCCCGGGGAGCCGCGCAGCGGCGGGGGCAGAGCCCCCAGTTCTACAACCCATCATGCACTCATCCCCATTCGTTTCAGAACAACCCGCTCGATCACCCCCAACAGGGCCACCAGACAGGCCGCAAGGATCGCCGCCGCAAACAGCGCCGACCAGATCTGCACCGTCTGGCCATAATAACTGCCGCCCAGCAAGCGCGCCCCCAGTCCAGCCACTGCCCCGGTTGGCAACTCGCCAACGATGGCGCCAACCAATGATGCCGCAATACCAATTTTCAACGAGGTGAACAGATAGGGCATCGAGGCTGGCAGCCGCAGCGCCCAGAACCCCTGATTGGCGCTGGCATTATAGGTCCGCAACAGATCCAGTTGCATCGCGTCGGGACTGCGCAGACCTTTGACCATGCCCACCACAACCGGGAAAAAGCTCAGATAGGCCGAGATAATGGCCTTGGGCAGGATCCCCTGCACGCCAACAGAATACAGCACCACAATGATCATCGGCGCCAGGGCAATGATCGGAATGGTCTGACTGACAATCGCCCAGGGCATCACCGACATATCCATCACCTTGGAATGCACAATGCCCACCGCCAGCAGGATGCCCAGCCCGGTGCCCATGGCAAAGCCCAACAGCGTCGCACTCAGCGTCACCCAGCCGTGAAAAATAAGGCTGCGCTTGGACATTGGTTTACCCTTCAGCACCATCGCGCCGGTGGTTTTCCACAACTCCACCGCCACCTGATGCGGTGCCGGCAACCGTGGCCGGTCCTGCGACCAGGTGGCTGCAATGGCGAACTGATTGCCCAGCACCAGGCCAATCTCACCCAGATCCCGTCGCTCTTTCGCGCCCACGGGCACAACCTCGGCCCCGGCCCGTTCCGCCTGTGTCAAAACACCCTTGATATTCATCGGCAGACAGGCTGCATACCAAAAGGCGATGATCACCGCGAGTACGGTTAGGACAGCAATCAACGTCTTCATGCGTGCCACTCCATTCTAAGTTCTCGAATTCCAGTCGCTTTGCGCTTCTCATGCACGCCTAAGGTACTAGGCACCCCCTCTTCCATTTCCCCAACAGGCGCAAAACCCTCCCGCAGGTAAAACAGTTGGGCGCCCTTATTTGGAACATGGGTATTCAAAGACAGGAAACTGCGCCCCTGTTTGGCGCGGTCCAACAACAGTTTGCCAATTCCGTTCCCAGGTTGGGCACAATAAAATCCCCAGATATGGGCGGCTTCGCTGTCTAGCGAAAGATACCCCTGCACCGGATCGCCAGCCACCCAGATCTCCCGGTGATCAAGCCCCTCGGTCAGCATTTCAGCAATCTCTTCTACCGGTACAACGCGCAGCATCCATTTGGTGCCGTCTATCCAGCCGTTCACGATATCAGCCATTCCGGGCACGTCCCGAAGTTCTGCCCGGCGCAGCTTAGTCATCGCCATGCCCCGCCCGCAGACCTTCCCGCACCCGGTGCGCGATCTCGATAAATTCAGGACTATCACGAATATCCAGCGGCCGCTCTTTCGGCAGTGGGCTCTCAATCACATCGGTGATCCGTCCCGGTCGCGGGCTCATCACCACGATCTTGGTCGACAGATAGACCGCCTCCGGGATCGAGTGGGTGACAAAACCAATCGTCTTGTTGGTGCGCGCCCAAAGCTTCAGCAGCTGCTCGTTCAAATGGTCGCGCACGATCTCGTCCAGCGCCCCAAACGGCTCATCCATCAACAGGATATCCGCATCAAACGCCAAGGCCCGCGCAATTGAGGCCCGCTGCTGCATTCCGCCCGATAACTGCCAGGGGTATTTGCCCTCAAACCCTGACAATTCAACAAGTTCCAACACTTCGTTAAGGCGCTTTTCCCGCTCGGCCTTGGTATATCCCATGATCTCAAGCGGCAGCTTGATATTGCGCGCAATATTGCGCCAGGGGTACAGCCCCGAGGCCTGGAATACATAGCCATAGGCGCGCTGTCGGCGGGCCTCGTCCGGGGTCATACCATTGACGGTGATCTCGCCGCCGGTGGGTTGCTCCAGCGCCGCCATCACCCGCAGGAACGTCGTCTTGCCACAGCCCGACGGGCCGATAAAGCTGACAAAGTCACCCTTGTTGATGGTCAGGTTCACATCCCTGAGCGCCTGTACAGGACCGTCATTGGTCTGGAATACCAGATCCAAGTTCCGGGCCTCTATGACAGCCTGGGTAGTTGTTTCAGTAGTCATCATAATGCCTTGATAAGACAGGTTTTTGGGGCGCCGCTTGCAGCACCCCTGCCTGAGTTAAACGCCAGTTACCGGAATGCCCGACCGCTCAACCGGTCTGGGTGAAGTCAGCTCTTTCCAGGTGCTCAGCGCGGTGTTCACCGGGGTATTGGCCTCACGTGCCACAAACTCGCCGTGCCCCTCCTGACAGCGGATCTCGCCATCATGAACCGCCACATGCCCACGGGTCAGGGTAAAGCGCGGCAGGCCCTTGACCTCATGTCCCTCAAACACGTTGTAATCAATTGAGCTTTGCTGGGTAGAGGCCTGAATAGTCTTGATTTTTTCAGGATCCCAGACCACCAGGTCGGCATCCGCCCCAACCAGAACCGCGCCCTTCTTGGGATAGCAATTCAGGATCTTGGCAATATTGGTCGAGGTCACCGCGACAAATTCATTTGGCGTCAACCGGCCGGTGGCCACCCCATGCGTCCACAACATCGGCATCCGGTCTTCCAAGCCGCCAGTGCCATTGGGGATTTGGGTGAAATCGCCAATACCGTTGCGTTTCTGCTCGGTGGTAAAGGCACAGTGATCGGTAGCGACAACCGACAGTGATCCCGATTGCAGCCCAGCCCAGAGGCTGTCCTGATGCTTTTTATTGCGGAACGGAGGCGACATAACCCGCCGCGCCGCATGGTCCCAATCGGGATTGAAGTACTCAGATTCGTCCAGCGTCAGATGCTGGATCAGCGGCTCACCCCAGACCCGTTTGCCCTGCATCCGGGCGCGGCGAATGGCCTCGTGACTGTCCTCGCAGGAGGTATGCACCACATAGAGCGGCACCCCCGCCATATCGGCAATCATGATCGCCCGGTTGGTGGCCTCACCCTCGACCTGCGGCGGCCGTGAATAGGCATGCGCCTCGGGGCCAGTGTTGCCAGCCGCCAGCAGCTTGGCCGACAGTTCCGCCACCACATCGCCGTTCTCGGCATGCACCATGGCAATACCGCCCAGCTCAGCCAGGCGCTGGAATGACGAATAGAGCTCGTCATCATTGACCATCAACGCGCCCTTATAGGCCATGAAATGCTTGAACGTGTTGATACCGCGTTCCTGAATGACGGTCTTGATGTCGTCAAACACCTGCTCGCCCCACCAGGTCACCGCCATATGGAACGAATAATCACAATTGGCGCGGGTCGATTTATTGTCCCAACGCTTCAGCGCATCCAACAGGCTTTCGCCCGGGCTTGGCAGCGCAAAATCCACGACCATCGTTGTCCCGCCGGCCAATCCAGCCCGTGTGCCCGATTCAAAATCATCGGTGCTATAAGTGCCCATGAACGGCATCTCAAGATGGGTATGCGGATCAATGCCACCCGGCATCACGTAACAGCCGGTGGCGTCCAGCTCCTCGTCCCCCTTCAAATTGGGCCCGATCTGCGCGATAACCCCATTCTCAATCAAGACGTCCGCCTTGTAGGTCAAGTCAGCGGTGACAATGGTCCCGTTCTTGATGACTTTACTCATGATTATTACTCCCTGCAGACGCCATCGGCGATCCGTCCTTCATCTGGCCATAAATATCCCGGGGGAGCGGCCCCAAGGGGCCGCGGGGGCAGCGCCCCAAATCACTCCACGATTACGGCGGTTTCAACAACTGCGTGGAACAGAACATTTGTCCCGGCAGCCGCCCACTCCGGGCTGATCTCCTCGGCCTCATTGTGGCTCAACCCATCCACACAGGGGCACATCACCATCGCGGTTGGAGCCACACGGTTGATCCAGCAGGCGTCATGCCCGGCACCCGAGATCAGATCCATATGGGAATACCCCAACCGTTCTGCCGCATTGCGCACCGCCGCGACACAGCCCTCGTCAAAGGTCACCGGATCAAATCCACCGACCTTTTCAAACTCGATCTGCACCCCCATGGCTTCAGCGATGTCCTGAGCATCCTCGCGCAGACGCAGCTCCATATCCTCGATCACCTCCAGATCGGGCGAGCGGAAATCAACGGTGAGCACCACCTTTCCGGGGATCACATTGCGCGAGTTAGGAAAGACATCGATATGCCCCGCCGCCCCCACCGCATGGGGTGCATGGCTCCAGGCAATCTCGTCCACCGCCTCCAGAACCCGCGCCATTGCCAGCCCGGCGTTGCGCCGCATCGGCATCGGAGTCGATCCGGTATGAGCATCCTTGCCGGTGATGGTCACCTGGGTCCAGCTCAGCCCCTGACCATGGGTCACAATACCAATGTCCTTCGCATCAGCTTCCAGGATCGGCCCCTGTTCAATATGCAATTCAAAGAACGCATGCATCTTGCGGGCGCCGACCTCTTCATCGCCACGCCAGCCAATCCGGGAGAGCTCATCGCCAAAGGTCTTGCCCTCGGCATCCTCACGCCCATAGGCCCAATCCTGCGTATGAATGCCGGCAAACACCCCCGACGACAGCATCGCCGGCGCATATCGCGTGCCCTCTTCATTGGTGAAATTGGTCACCACGATGGGGTGTTTTGTCTTGATATTCATATCGTTGAGCGAGCGCAGGATTTCCAACCCGCCAAGCACCCCCAACACGCCATCATATTTGCCACCGGTCGGCTGGGTATCCAGGTGCGAGCCAACATAGACCGGCAAGGCCTCCGGATCGGTGCCCTCGCGGCGGGCAAACATATTGCCCATCTGATCCAACCCCATGCTACAGCCAGCCGCCTCGCACCAACTCTGGAACAGGGCGCGGCCTTCGCCATCCTCATCTGTCAGGGTCTGGCGATTATTGCCACCGGCCACACCGGGGCCAATCTTGGCCATATCCATCAGACTGTCCCACAGTCTTTCGCCATTGATTGTCAGATTCTGTCCAAGCGCAACCATGGTGTGATCCTTCCCCGTCTGTCCGCCTTAAGGCGATATTGTTTTGCTGGTCGCACCCTGCCGCAGGACATTGATTTGACCAACTGGTAAAACTCACGCTATCACGGGTCAGGCACCAGTCAAGAAATTGCGGAGCAACAAGCTCAAAAACCCTGAAAAACATGGAATTTTACTGAACATTCAGGCACCAACGGAATACGACCCAAGTCAGGACCATAGACACAGTAATGAGCAAAGCCCCCAATCCGACCCGTATTCAGAAAAAGAATCGCGCCGCCATTCTGGACGCCGCCCTCGAGATCTTCTCCACCCATGGATTTCGCGGCGCAACGGTCGACCAAATCGCCACCGAAGCGGGGTTGAGCAAACCCAATCTGCTGTATTATTTCCCCTCGAAAGAGGCCATCTTCAATGAATTGATGGCCGGATTACTGGACACCTGGCTGGACCCTCTGCGGTCTCTCGATCCCAACGGCGACCCGCTGCAGGAAATCCTCTCCTACGTCCAACGCAAACTGCAGATGAGCCGTGATTTCCCCCGTGAAAGCCGTCTTTACGCCAATGAAATCGTCCAGGGCGCCCCGCGTCTGCTGGACACGATTGCCAGCGATCTAAAACCACTGGTCGAGGAAAAATCCGCTCTGCTGGACACTTGGATGGCGGCGGGCAAGATCAACCGGACCCACCCCAAACACCTGTTGTTTTCAATCTGGTCGCTCACTCAGCACTATGCCGATTTCGACGTGCAGGTCCGCACCCTGATGGGCAGTGAAGCCCCTTATGACGCGGCCCCCGAATACTTGGAAACCCTGTATCGTCGCCTGTTGACGCCCCGCGACTGACCCGAACACGACAAAGGCGGCCCTTTCGAGCCGCCCTCTTTCTTCTTGTCGAAAATACCTCCGCCGGAGGCCGGCGCCGTCAGGTGCCTCTTTCGTTAGCTGCCGTCAGGCGCCCCTTTATTCAGCCGCCGTAGCGGACGGATTGTTGGGATGTGTAGTCCAGTTGGCATAATCCTCTGACACCAGATCGCCAGTCCGCTCATCCAATTGCCCCGGAGCTACCTGCTCCAGAGTGATGCAATTTTCAACCGGGCAGACATTGACGCAAAGGTTGCAGGCGACACATTCGTCATTCTTCACCGTGAACACCCGGTCCTCGGACATTTCAATCGCCTGATGCGAGGTATCTTCACAGGCCGCGAAACAGCGCCCACACTTGATGCAATCATCCTGATTGATCACCGCCTTGGCGACATAATTCAGGTTCAGATACTGCCAGTCCGTAACATTCGGAACCGCCTGCCCCATGAAATCCGCAATCGAGGCATGCCCCTTCTCGTCCATCCATTGAGACAGACCGGAAATCATTTCTTCAACCACTTTGAACCCATAGGTCATCGCCGCGGTGCAGACCTGAACATTGCCGGCGCCTAGCGAAATGAACTCCGCCGCATCGCGCCAGGTGGTTATCCCGCCAATGGCCGAGATCGGCAATCCATGGGTCTCAGGATCGCGGGCGATTTCCGCCACCATGTTCAGCGCAATCGGCTTGACTGCCGGCCCACAATAGCCACCATGGGTGCCCTTGTCGCCAATGGTGGGGTTGGGCGCCATGATATCCAGATCCACCGAGATGATCGAATTGATCGTATTGATCAGGCTGACCGCATCAGCGCCACCCTTTTTGGCAGCCCGCGCTGGCAGACGGATATCCGAAATATTCGGCGTCAGTTTGACAATGACCGGCTTGGAATAGTATTTTTTGCACCATTCGGTAACCATCTGAATATACTCGGGCACCTGCCCAACAGCCGAGCCCATACCCCGTTCGGCCATGCCATGGGGGCAGCCAAAGTTCAGCTCGATACCATCCGCTCCAGTCGCCTCAACCCGGGGCAGGATGTCCTTCCAAGCCTGTTCCACACAGGGCACCATCAGCGACACGATGATCGCGTGACCCGGGTAATCCTTTTTGACCCGGGTGATCTCCTCTAGGTTAACCTCCAGGGGGCGATCGGTGATCAGCTCAATATTGTTCAACCCCAGCAAGCGACGGTCGGCACCAAAGATCGCGCCATAGCGCGGCCCATTGACGTTGACCACAGGCGGGCCTTCCTCGCCCAGAGTTTTCCACACCACGCCGCCCCATCCGGCCTCAAAGGCGCGGCGGACGTTATATTCCTTGTCCGTTGGCGGCGCCGAGGCCAGCCAAAACGGGTTAGGAGATTTAATCCCCAAAAATTCTGTTGTCAGATCAGCCATTTGTCTGCTCCTTGAAGTGCAAGCCTGGAACCGCCGTAGCGATCCCAAGATTGGCTCAGCCCATCAGGCTGGAATGAATGTCAATCGCGCCATCACGGCCTTCGGCCACGGCTGTCACCGTCAGATCTTCGCCGCCCGAGGCACAGTCGCCCCCAGCCCAGACGCCTTTGACCGAGGTGCGGCCCGCGTCATCAACTTTGATCTTGCGTCCTTCCAGCACCAACCCCTCGGGTTGACCTTCCAGGGTTTGGCCAATGGCCTTGAACACCTGCTCTGCCGCCAGACGGAACCTCTCGCCGGTACCCGACACTTTGCCCTCTTCAACGGTGGTGTATTCCAGCTCGATCTCGCTGGCAGCGCCGTTACCATGCACAGCAACCGGCATCACGTTGAACATCAGCTTGACGCCTTTGGAGGTCGCCAGATCCTGCTCAAAGCGGCTGGCCCCCATGGCCTCCTGGCCGCGCCGATAGGCAATGGTGACATTCTCAGCCCCCAGCAGCTTGGACTGCACCGCAGCATCCACCGCGGTCATACCGCCGCCAATCACCACCACATTGCGGCCCACTGCCAGCTTCGACAGATCATCCGCCTGGCGCAGCTCCGCGATAAACTCAACCGCGTCGCGCGTCCCATCCTTGTTCTCGCCGGGTGCCCGCAGGGCATTGACCCCAGCCAGACCAATCGACAGGAACACCGCGTCAAAGTCAGCCCTCAGCGCCTCCAGCGACAATCCACCGCCCAGACCCTGACCATAGACAACGCTGATGCCACCAATCTGCATCAGCCAATTGACCTCACGCGCGGCAAAATCATTGGGGCTCTTGTAGGCGGCAATGCCAAATTCGTTCAATCCACCCGATTTACCCTTCATCTCGTGGATCACCACCTCGTGACCCAGCATGGCCAACCGGTGCGCCGCCGCCAGCCCGGCAGGGCCAGCGCCAACAACCGCAATCCGCTTGCCGGTGCTCGCGGCACGGCTGAACGGGTGGCTGCCCTTGGCCATCATCACATCGGTCGCATAACGCTGCAGGCGGCCAATCTCCACCGGCTTGCCCTCGGCGGTTTCCCGAACGCAGACCTCTTCACACAGGGTCTCAGTCGGACAGACCCGGGCACACATACCGCCCAGAATATTCTGCTTCAGAATACTGCGCGCCGCGGCTTCCGGATTGCCGGTCTGAATCTCCCGGATGAACTGAGGGATATCGATGCTGGTTGGGCATGCGGTCATGCAGGGCGCATCATAACAGAAATAACAGCGATCCGCTGCCACCGCCGCTTCATGCGCATCATATGCAGGATGCAGATCGCCAAAATTGTCGGCGATCTCCTGGCTGGGCAATCGCCCTGCCTGAATGCCGGATGCCTGATGGCTACTCGCCATTGGGTGTCTCCCTGGATGTGTTTTTGTTACATCCAGAGTGCCACATTTCATTTTTTTATCAACTGGTAAAATTTTGAAAAGATGGTTTTCTTTGCAAAACGTGGCGAGTTCCCGGCTTAAGACTTTGTAATTACGTCGATATCAATCAGGCTCTGCACCCCGATCAATGGACGGAATGTGGCAAGCCCACTCAAAATCTGGTTGATTTCCCGCCAAAATGGGCATCGGCAACAAGCCTGAAACACCGCACCCGCCCCTCAAACCCGAGGTCTCTCAAATCTAAACCGGCCTCCCCGAATGGCCGCCACAACGCAGCAGGGGCGCCCCCAACGGTCCGCCCCTGCTTCATCTTTTCAAAAATACTCCGGGGTTTGGGGCAGCGCCCCAAGTCACCGGCCAGGCGTCACATGCCCAAAGCTTCCTTGTACATTTCCAACACCGCTTCTTCCTCGGCGATGTCGTCCTTGTCACGCTTGCGCAGGGCGACCAATTTGCGGATCACCTTGGTGTCGTAGCCACGACCCTTGGCCTCAGCCATGACTTCCTTCATCTGGTCAGCCAGATCTTTCTTTTCCGTATCCAGGCGTTCCAGCCGTTCGATAAACTGACGCAGCTCCCCTGCGGTCACCCGGTAGCTGTCACTTTTTTCTTGTTCGGTCACGTCCATTTTTGGCTCCGTCGCGTTGGATTTAGGGCTCGGGATACAATCCCTCACCCGCCACCGCAAGCCGCGATTGCCGAGCTGGCCCTTGCGCGCAGCTCACAGATCCATTAGGCGCGACACCGCAATCACACAGGAGCCCAGCCATGTTTGAAATCCTTGTCTGGATCGGAGCCATCACGTCCATCGCTGGTCTGGGGGGGCTGATCTGGTGTATTTTCCGGGTCCTGCGCGCCCGCAAACAGCAATTGGATGACGAAGCCTTGCGGGCTGTGGTGCAGTCGGTATTGCCCTATAATCTTGGCGCCTTGCTGCTCTCTATGCTGGGGCTGATGCTGGTGGTGGTTGGGGTTATTCTGGGATAAACCTGTCAGACCGGAAAATTGTCAAAATAGGCTTCGATCGCCTCCTCACCAAGCGCCCGGTCCAACTTTAACAGATGCGATGGCACAGGGACTCCGCGAGCCCGCAATCGGCTCAATACGAGATTAAATTCAGGCTGCAGCGACCGCCGGGCGGCATAGTTGGCGCCTGCAAGTTTTCCTTCCAGCCGCTTTGCTGTCTGTAACAGTTCAGTGGTTTTCATTTTGAAGTCCCCTATCTGACAGCTCCAGACTGACAGACCCAGGGCTTCAGAAAATGGAAAACCTGCCCTTGCTCCGCAATGGCGTTGCTTATTTGCGCTGGCATTGCGCCGAGCCGCTGGCGGCGCCTCTCCGCTGCGTCAATCACCATGGGAGAGCACCATGAGTGGCAAGGCCACCGCCTCATGACACCGCAAAGGCTGACACTCCGCGGTCATTTCCCTTGATACACATTCATATTTCGTCATATGATTAAAGACATGACTGGAGATCCAACCATGCAGCCAAACATAAAGGCCTTTTTTGACGAGACCACCAATACGGTGTCCTACGTTGTAACTGAACCCCAGGGCAAAGCCTGCGCCATCATCGATTCGGTGCTGGACTTTGATCAGGCCTCGGGCAGGACGAGCACCACATCGGCTGACGGCATCATCACCTGGATCACGGATCAGGGGCTGAGCGTAGACTGGATACTCGAAAGCCACGTCCATGCCGATCACCTGTCGGCAGCCCCCTACCTGCAGGGTGAGTTGGGCGGAAAAATCGGCATCGGCGCCAATATCACCGTGGTGCAGGATACCTTTGGCAAGGTCTTCAACGAAGGCACCGAGTTTCAGCGTGACGGCAGCCAGTTCGACGCCCTCTTCAACCACGGCGATGCCTTTCACATCGGCCAGATGCGCATTGATGTGATGCATACTCCGGGCCACACTCCGGCCTGTATGACCTATGTGATGGGCGGTGCGGCCTTTGTCGGCGACACGCTGTTCATGCCTGATTTTGGCACCGCGCGCTGCGACTTCCCCGGCGGCTCCTCCCACATGCTATATGAGTCAATTCAGAAAATTCTGTCGCTGCCAGATGAAACCCGGATTTTTGTCGGCCACGACTACAAGGCCCCGGGCCGCGATCAATACGCCTGGGAAACCACTGTCGGTGACCAAAAAGCGCTGAATGTGCACATTGGTCAGGGCCGCAGTATCGAAGATTTCACTGGCTTGCGCGATGCCCGCGATGCGACCTTGGGCGTGCCCCGCCTTATCCTGCCCTCGCTGCAGGTCAACATGCGGGCCGGCCAAATGCCCGAGCCGGACGACCAGGGCGACGTTTTCCTGAAGATACCGCTGAACAAGCTCTGATCCGCAATCGGATCCCGGCCATTTACCAAACAGATGTGACCCGCAGCGCCTGCAGCGGGCTTTGAACAAAGGATTTCAATATGGAAACGGATTGGCTCTGGGGCCTCATCGGCGGCGGCATTATTGGCTTGGGCGGCGCCGTCTATCTGCTGGGAAATGGCCGCATTATGGGCGCCAGCGGCATTGTCGGCGGCTTGGTCGACGGGCTGGCCGACGGCAGTGACCGCAAGATAGCTCTGGAAAGACTAATGTTCCTTGCGGGCGTCGTGCTGCTGCCTCTGCTGCTGCAACGCTTCTCTTCGACGCAGGCCAGCACCCATATGACCGACAATGTCATCCTCATCGTATCGGCCGGTCTGTTGGTCGGTATAGGAACCCGCATTGCCAATGGCTGCACCTCAGGTCACGGGGTCTGCGGCATCTCAAGGCTGTCCCTGCGCGGCCTCATAGCCACTGTTTTCTACATCCTTGCAGGCGGCCTGACACTGGCCATTTTCCGTCACGGACTGGGGCTTATCTGATGCGTCTATTTTTGTCCTTTCTGGCTGGAGGCCTCTTTGGCACCGGGCTTTTTCTCTCCGGTATGACCGACACCACCAAGGTGCAGGGCTGGCTGGATGTATTTGGTGACTGGGATCCAACCCTGGCCTTTGTGATGGGGGGTGCCATCCTTCCCATGTTCTTTGCCTGGCGCCTGACCGAGGGGCGCAAACCGCTGGCAGGCGGCAAATTTCCGACCCCATCAAACCAAGAACTGGACCGGCGGCTTATTGTCGGATCGGCAATGTTTGGCATCGGCTGGGGGCTGGTTGGGCTATGCCCGGGACCGGTGATCGCCTCGATCTCATACAACGGCTGGGGCGGTGTCTGGTTCCTGGCGGCAATGCTCGCGGGCATGGCGGCGGCGCCTAAATTTGGCATACAACTGGACCGACTGATGACAAAGGCGTAAGGAGACGGTTATGGATCCACGCTGTATCACCCCCCGCTACTTCGTCTCACCGCAAATTGCGGCTGAGGACCTGCAAGCTCTGGCCGAGGCTGGCTTCAAGGCGGTGATCTGCAATCGCCCCGACGCCGAAGTGCCGCCAAGCCATCAGGCCAATGCCATTCGTGTCGCCGCCGAGGCTGCGGGACTGCGGTTCGAGGAACTGCCGCTGACACATCAGACCATGACGGCCGAGAATGTGGCCAGGCAACGTGCGCTGGCAGAGGTCTGCGACGGACCGGTGCTGGCCTATTGCGCATCAGGCACCCGTTGTTCTGTCATCTGGGCCCTGGGGCAGGTGGATGAAATGTCTGCTGACTCTATCCTGAGCAAGACGGCAGCTGCGGGCTATCAGCTGGACAATCTCCGCCCGGCGCTGGAACAGCTTACCGGCAAACGCTGACTGCGCGCAGCAGCTATTACAACGCGCCCGCCCTCAAAGCGGGCGTTTTTGCCCTGCCTTCCATGTCAAAGGCAAAACTCAGGCCATATTCGGCAGTCCTGCCAGTTCCGAAATTTCAGCTAGGGCATCATTTTGGTCGAAATCGCCCAGGTCCGCCATTGGGCCGGCGCCCAATAAGGCGGGCATATCATCGGTCAGGTCGCCAAGACCCGCGTCCAGGCCTGCCATCGGCAGACCTCCCAGGCCTGCCATCGGCAGATCTCCCAGGCCAGCCATCGGCAACTCGCCCATATCCGCCATCGGCAGCCCGTCCATTGGGTCCTGCAACGTTTGTGCCGCGATCCCCAAGCCCATACCCGGTGGCTCAGGGCTGTATTCAATCGCCGTTTCCGCCCCAGTTTCTGCGGTAAAGGCCATGCTATCGGCGGCACCGCCAGTGGCATGAGAGCCTGCGTCACTAAGACGAACAGCGCGGGCACCGTTGATCTGCCCCAAACGACCACCAGAGATGCTTTGCCCATTGATCGAGACCAGGTCGGTTTCGTACAGAAAAGCCTGATCCAGCGGCAGAACATCGCCTATCCGAAGTGATGAAAAGGTACTGACCGGCACCTTCATCCGGCACAGAACGGCGGTCAATTCGACCCTCATCGCGCCCATGCTGTTCCCCAGAGAGGGCCCGGACTCCAGACCGCCACTGCCATCCTGACCCAGTTCAGCGGCTGTGGGCTCGGGAAGGATCAGAGTGATTGTCCCCTGCATGGCGCCACAGGACAGGTCCAGGGTCAATTCAATGACCCGATAATCATCGGCTTCCAGCCCCAGCAACAGACTGCGCACATCCTCGATCCGGGCGCCGAACTGGAACCCTTCAAACAGCTTCAGGTCGGCCTGACCCTCCAGCATCGACACCGCCTTGGCAAAGGCCCGGTCGATAAAATCAGCCGTCATCGCCGCATCGGTCGAGGTATAGTGGCGTTCGGTGGGGGCCTTGCCCATCACCTGCCCCATTGTTTGCTGCTGGATCAGCGCGGTAACCGTCGGCGCATCCAAGGTTGCAGCACCGATACGGCCGTTGGGGCCGTCCAGCACCACCAGCAATTTGTCGTCCGACAGGTAGCGGCCCAGATCTTCGGGGCTACAGTTCAACTGCCGGGCAGCGATCACCGCAAGTGGCAGCTCGCACAGGTCAGCAGCAGCCCGCGCCAGCGAACGGCGCAGAACCTTGAGAGTGGCCGAATTGGCGATACCACCGGCGCCTTCGCGCGCGGCAGAAAGCTTACGCGCAAGAGCGCCTGCACCGCCATTCACCTTATTTTCTGTTACTGTCTCTGACATAGGCTCCCAACCTGCACCTTCTGCTCCCCTTTAGATATCTTTTAGCCCGAAGTTGGTTACCATAGTCTTTATAAACGCCCATTTACGCAGCCATTTCCGAACTCAAAGGCAAAGAAACCCGAAAGGCGCCGCCTGGGTGCCCGGGCAGGTATCGCACGTCGCCCCCCAGGCGCTGCATGATCTCGCGGCAAATGGCCAAGCCAAGCCCCGCGCCGCCCGCTTTTTCCGGGTTAACCCTAGAGAACTTCTCGAAAATCAATTGTTGAGAGGCCGTGGGAATCCCGCTGCCGTTGTCGACAAAATCAATCCGCAACCGTCCCCGCTTGGTGGACACCTCGATGCGAATCTCCGGGGCCTCTGCATCACAGTATTTTTGCGCATTGGCGATCAGATTGATAAAGACCTGTGCCAACCGGTCCAGATCTGACGATATGCGCACAGTTTCGCTTGGCCCGTGACGAACAACCGTCAGCGGTTGCGCCGATCCGGCCAATGCGGTCGACACCGCGTGATCCAGAACCTCTGCCAAATTGCCAACCGTCATGTTCAGGCTCACCTGACCGCTTTCCAGCACGCTGAGGTCCAGCAGGTCATTCAACAATCTAGTCAACCGCAGGGCCTCATCGTGAATGATACTGGCGTAGCGGATATTGTCTGTCTCGCTGCGCCCGCCCGTGTCGCGCAGAATTTCCGAAAAGGCCCGGATGGAGGTCATAGGGGTGCGCAACTCATGGCTCACCTGGCTCAAAAATGCATCTTTTTGTTGTGATATTTGAGTAAGTTTTTCATTGGTTTCCCGTAACTTACGGGCGGTGCGCGCCAGTTCCGCCGATTGTGATTCCAGCTGACTCGAATACTCCAGCATTTGCGCCGTTTCATCTGCCACAGCCAATAGATCCTCGACCGACACCGACGACCCGCCCGCGATTTGCCCAACCATAGCATGTGCCGCCGCGGTTCCAACCGAGCCGCTAAGCTCGCGCTCCAACCGTTCCAAAAACGCCGGGGTTGGCTCGGGGAAATCATTATGTGCCCCCTGGCGCAGCGCTTCTTTTTGGAAGAACGCCTGCGCCTCGTCAGCCCCAAGAATCCGCTGCGACATCACCATCAGATCTTCGCTCTGGGCCACCTGACCGGTCCAGCCACGCGGGCCAACCGAGTGCTCGAACACATTGACAAACTGGGCGCCTTGCAGCCGTTCCATCGGGCTGGGAAATGTCGCCAGTGAGACAAAGCAAAACGCTGCCGTGTTCAGCGTCATTGACCACATCACCGCATGGACAATCGGGTCCAGCCCCTCAATGCCAAACAGCGCCTGCGGCCGCAGCCAGGACAGACCAAACAACCCGTCACTCAGAACCGAGTCCGGCAGCAAGCCCCCCCCGAGGGCGGGCAAAAGCATGGTGAACAACCACAGCACAAACCCCACCGTCAACCCGGACAGCGCCCCCGAACGGGTGGCGCCGCGCCAGAACAGACCGCCAACTAGGGCGGGCAGGATTTGGGCAATGCCGGCAAAGGAAATCAACCCAATTGAGGCCAGCGCCGCGCCCTGGCCAGAGACCCGAAAATAGAAATACCCCAGCGCCATGATGGCGGCGATCGACAGCCGACGCGACAGCAGCACCACATTGCGGACATCGCCCGAGACCGAGGCCCCATCCCCCTGCATCCGCAGCCAGATAGGCATCACGATATGGTTCGACACCATCGTCGACAGCGCCATGGCGGCGACAATCACCATCGAGGTGGCGGAGGAAAAACCGCCCAGGAAGGCCAGCACCGCCAGCCCGTCGCGGCCCTGGCTCAGCGGCAGGGTGAGCACAAACAGGTCGGGATTTGATCCCACCGGCAGCAGTTCCAGCCCGATGGCCGCAATCGGCACCACAAACAGGCTCATCAGCAGCAGATACAGCGGAAAGGCCCAGGCCGCGGTGCGCAGGTGCCTTTCGTCCTCGTTTTCGACCACCATCACCTGAAACATGCGCGGCAGGCAGACAAAGGCGGCCGCCGCCAGAAATGTTATCGTGGCCCAGCGATCCCCCTGCACCCGCCATTGACCAATCGGCGAGGCATCAATGCGGGCCATGGTTTCACTGACCCCGTCCGACAGCCCCCAAACCACAAAAATACCCACCGCCAGCAGGGCCAGCAGCTTGACCACCGCCTCAACCGCCACCGCCGTCACCACCCCGTGGTGGCGCTCATTGGCGTTCAGATTGCGGGTGCCGAACAGGATGGCAAACACCGCCAGCCCGGCGGCCACCCAAAACACCGTCGAGGTCTCGTTCAACTGGCGCGCCGGGTCGGCCTCGGCAAAGGTCGAGAACGACAGGGTGATCGATTGCAGCTGCAGCGCAATATAGGGGGTCACCCCGATCACCGCCAGAATGGTCACACAGATCGCCAGCGTGTTGGACTTGCCATATCGGGCCGAGATGAGATCCGCGATCGAGGTAACCCGCTGGCTGCGGCCAATCCGCACCAGTTTGCGCAAGCCCCACCACCATCCGATCATCACCAATGTCGGCCCCAGATAGATGGTAATAAACTCCAGTCCGGAGCGCGCCGCATAACCAACCGCGCCGTAAAAAGTCCAAGCAGTACAATAGATTGAAAGGGACAGCGTATAGATCAGCGGCGATTGCAACCAGCCTGCCCGGTGGCCTCGGCTGGCACTGCGGTCCGCCACAAAAGCCACCAGAAAAAGCAGTGCGACATAGGCCATGCAGATGACGACAAGCACATTCAGAGAGGCCATTAAGGAGCCTCCTCGCCCGGTTGATCGGTGCCGTCGCTCCAGTTTTCGGCCCAGCGGCGCACCGCGCCTCCAAAGGCCAGGCTGGCCAGGATCAACAAAGTCCAGACCACAAACATATAGGTAATTGCCTCGGACATCGCCATGCCACCCGATGTATCCGGTGCCGGATAAGGATCGGGGTTGGGCCACATCAAGGGCACACAAAACAGCAACGCCCCGGTCAGGGGCAACAGGCGGGCAAGATCCATCAGCCGTCTATGGCGATAGGTCCTGCGCTCAACAAACAGTGCTGTCTGCTGCCGACCGCTTGCCTCATCACGGTCGGTCTGGCTCATCCCTGATTGGCCTGCGCATGCAGATCACGCACTGCGGCCAGAACCTCGGTGTTGGAAAAGGGTTTGGTCATAAACCGGCTAACCCCGGCCTTTTCGGCCATTTCCCGGTCCCGCGCCTGCCCGCGCGCCGTCAGCATTAGCACCGGAAGATTACGCAGATCTTCCTCGTTGCGAAGGTCCTTGATGATCTCCATGCCGCTTTTCCCCGGCAGCATCAGGTCCAGAATCACCAGATCGGGATTCGCGGCCTTGATCACCTCAACCGCATCGCTGCCATCAGAATGGGCCTCAACGGTCCAGCCTTCCCGGGTCAGCAAAAACCGGATCGCCTCAATGATATTTGGCTCATCCTCAACCAAAACCACATGTCTGCCCATGTTCAAATCCCCTCCAAACGCTGCCTCCCGGTCCCGCAGGACACCAGCGCCATATCTTCAAATTCTCCGCAGGTTAGACCTGCAGCAACAGAACTGTCAAAACTCTTCATCCAAAATAGAGGGCTCGCGGCGCGCCACACAGTCCCGGCCCGCGCAGACCCGGCAATTGGATCCCACCGCCAAGGGTGTGACCGGCACCGCTGCCAGCGGCAGGATCAGCATCACCGCGCGATACACTGGGTCCCGGTCAAAATCAGGCGGGGTCTGCGGCCAGGCGATGGCCAAACAGTCAAAACCCGCCGCATGTCGCCCATGCTGTATCACCTGCCGCCGCAGCGGAACCAAGGGCCGGGCAAGCGCCGCATACAGCGGCCACAACGGGCAGGCCGCGCCAAATCGGGGCAATGAAAACCCGGCAATCGGTTTGCGCAGCAAGACCGCCCCCGAGGCATCGCAGATCACCAGCCCGCAGGGCTGCCCAAGAACCGCCTCCGGCAAGGCGGCCAAGCGGCGCAACACCTGCGGCAGATCGCTGTGAAACTCTGTCGCCAGTCTGGCCGGATCAAATCCACGGCTCAGGGACAGGGCAATCGCGGCCAATGGCATCTTCTCGGCGTCGGCGCGGTATTGCTTCAGGGCGCTCAGGGCGGTGCTGCGGGCTGCGTCACTCTGCAATTCAGCCGAGGCGGCGACCAGATCCTCGGGGCTGGCCTGGCCCTGCTCGAGAGAGCTGAAGTGATAATCATGCGCCGTAAAAAAGGCCTCCACCTCTTCCTGCGGCACCCCCCGACGCACTGACCCGCTGTTGCTCTGGTCCAGAAAACTCACCAGCGATTTACTGCTTTCAGCCAGCCGTCGGGAATCTTCGTTCAGGTTTCGGTGGAACCGGTCCCGCCATTCCTGCTCCAACTCACCGGTTTCCGCCAGAATGGATGCGGTCGAGCGAATGGACGCGGCGGTTGATAGGACCTCGTGCAGAGAGGCCGCCAGATGCGGGTCATGGGTCAACCGGTCCGATAACACCTGCACCGTCCGCTCCAGCGATGCGACCCGGCGGTGTTCGCCAGCCAGCACCTCGGCCCAGCCCGGAAACCGACCGGCAAATTCATCCGCATGGTCCAGTTCAGCAACCGGCTTTCCCGAATCCGCAGCCGCCTCGCGCAGCGCCGAGATCAAGGCCACCTCCGCCCCCTCGGTCAGCATCGACGGCTCCACAGCCAAGGCCTTGGCGATATCAACCAGCAGCTTGCCACCAATTCGGCGCCGGTTGTGTTCGATCAGGTTGAGATAAGAGGCTGAAATATCCACCTGTCGTGCCAGCGCCGCCTGACGCAGGTCAAGAAACAGCCTCCGTTCGCGGATCCGACTGCCAGTCAGGGTATCTCGAGCCATGACACAGGCCTCTCTTTTTATGCCAATTTTACGGATTTGCTGCACTGCAACATAAGAAACTTTACAACTCACCGGGGATGCTGTGCATTTATTTACAGAATTACCCCGAAAAACAAGGCTATTATTGCGAAATTTTACAAACCCTCCGCATAGTGTCTTTGCACAATTGTGCCTGCGCATCGTGGAACTAGAGGAGCCATGGCGCGTTTATCGTTTCAGGGAGGATTTTATGTCCAATTCGAAGTTTACTCGTCGTGGTATGCTGAAAACCGGTGCTATCGCCGGGGCCGGTGTTGCACTTCCGACGATCTTTACCGCGTCTTCCGTCGCGGCCTATACCAATGAACCCACTGGCAGCTCTGTCACTCTGGGCTTTAACGTCCCACAAACTGGCCCCTACGCCGACGAAGGCGCCGACGAGTTGCGCGCCTATCAGCTGGCAGTCGAGCACCTGAACGGTGAAGGCGACGGCGGCATGATGAACACTTTCAGCTCCAAAGAGCTGCAGGGTAACGGCATCATGGGCAAAAAGGTCGAGTTCGTCACCGGCGATACCCAGACCAAATCTGACGCCGCCCGCGCATCGGCCAAGTCGATGATCGAAAAAGACGGCGCGGTGATGATCACTGGCGGTTCATCCTCGGGTGTTGCCATCGCGGTTCAGGGTCTGTGTCAGGAAGCAGGCGTGATCTTCATGGCCGGTCTGACCCACTCGAACGACACCACTGGCAAAGACAAGAAGGCCAACGGTTTCCGTCACTTCTTTAACGGCTACATGTCGGCAGCGGCGCTGGCGCCAGTGCTTAAGGGCCTCTATGGCACCGACCGCAACGCCTATCACCTGACGGCTGACTACACTTGGGGCTGGACCCAGGAAGAATCGATCGCAGCTGCAACCGAAGCGATGGGCTGGAACACAGTCAACAAGGTGCGCACCCCGCTCGCCTCGACTGACTTCTCATCCTATATCGCTCCGGTGCTGAACTCAGGCGCCGATGTTCTGGTTCTGAACCACTACGGCGGCAACATGGTGAACTCGCTGACCAACGCAGTTCAGTTTGGCCTGCGCGAGAAGATCGTCAACGGCAAGCAGTTCGAGATCGTTGTGCCGCTGTACTCGCGGCTGATGGCCAAAGGTGCTGGTGCCAACGTTAAGGGCATCCACGGATCCACCAACTGGCACTGGTCGCTGCAGGATGATGCCTCCAAGGCATTTGTTAAATCCTTCGGCACCAAATACGGCTTCCCACCAAGCCAGGCGGCGCACACCGTTTACTGCCAGACACTGCTTTATGCAGATGCTGCAACACGCGCGGGCACCTTTAACCCATGTGGTATCGGCGAAGCTCTCGAAGGCTTTGAGTTCGACGGTCTGGGCAATGGTAAAACATTGTACCGTGCTGGCGATCACCAGTGCTTCAAGGACGTGCTGGTTGTGCGCGGGAAAGAGAACCCAACCTCCGAGTTCGACCTTCTTGAAGTTGTCGAAGTCACTCCGGCGGCTCAGGTCACCTACCCGATCGATCACCCGATGTTTGCAGGCGGTGCCCTGGGCACTTGTAACGCAGGCTAAGGCCATCTGACCGGGCCGGGCGCGCAACACTTGCGCCCGGCCCATTCTCACCCGGCCGCCGGATCTAGCTGATCGACACGGGGGACCCCCCCCGAGGCCGCCGGACTCTCATACAGACCAGACGACAAACCCAAAGGTGGGGGCTATGGACGCAATCCTATTGCAAATCTTGAACGGGCTCGACAAGGGCTCTGCCTATGCGCTGATCGCGCTGGGACTGACACTCATTTTTGGCACGCTAGGCGTGGTGAACTTTGCCCACGGGGCCCTGTTTATGATCGGTGCCTTCTGCGCCGTCACCGTCCAGCGGCTTCTTAACATCAGCTTTGAAACGGTGGATGAAACCCAGACCGATTTTCTCGGCAATGCGCTGAAGGTGAAAACCCCCTATGTCGAGGCCTGGTTCGGCCCTGAGACGGGTGGAGTAATCATTGACTGGGCGGTGCCACTGGCGATCCTGTTTGCCGTGCCTATTATGGTTTTTGTTGGCTATGCGATGGAACGCGGGCTGATCAAACACTTCTACAAACGCCCCCATGCGGATCAGATTCTGGTGACCTTTGGCCTCGCCATCGTGCTGCAGGAAGTGATCAAGTTTTTCTACGGCGCCAACCCGATCCAGACCCCTGCCCCCGAGGTGCTGAGCGGGATTATCAATGTCGGTGCCATCATCGGCATGGATATCGTCTATCCGGTCTGGCGGGTTGTCTATTTCTTCTTCTCCCTGCTGGTTATCGGCGGCATCTTCTCGTTCCTGCAGTTCACCACCTTTGGCATGGTGGTGCGCGCTGGCATGGCCGACCGCGAGACCGTGGGCCTGCTGGGCATCAACATCGACAAGCGGTTCACCATCATGTTTGGCATCGCAGCCGCCGTCGCGGGTCTTGCCGGGGTGATGTATACCCCGATCAATTCACCCAACTATCACATGGGCATGGATTTCCTTGTGCTCAGCTTTGTGGTGGTGGTGGTTGGCGGCATGGGCTCACTGCCCGGTGCTGTGCTGGCCGGCTTCCTGCTGGGAATTCTCGAAAGCTTTGCCTCGATGAACGAGATCAAATCAATCATCCCCGGCATCGACCAAATCATCATTTATCTGGTGGCAATCATCATTCTGCTTGTACGTCCCCGAGGCCTGATGGGCCGCAAAGGCGTGATGGAGGACTAAGAACATGCTCGGAATGAACAAAAACGACACCTCAATGCTGCTGCTTGTCGCCGCATTGACGATGCTGGCCCCCTTTATCCTGAACCCGTTCCCGACGGACAGCGGATTGGCACAATTCAACGCCGGATACCCGGATCTGATGCAGCGGTTTGTGATCTTTGGCATCTTCGCCATTGGCTTCAACATCCTGTTTGGCCTCACTGGCTATCTCAGCTTTGGCCACGCCGCCTTTCTGGGTGTCGGCTCCTATTCAGCGGTTTGGATGTTCAAACTGCTCAGCATGAACGTCATCCCCGCCATTATGTTGTCGGTGGCCATGGCGGGGCTCTTTGCACTGCTGATCGGCTATATCTCGCTGCGGCGCTCGGGGATCTATTTTTCAATCCTGACGCTGGCCTTTGCACAGATGTCGTTCAATCTGGCCTATTCGGTGCTGACCCCGATCACCAATGGTGAAACCGGTCTGCAACTGACCCTGAATGACCCACGGATCTTAGGTGTGTCGCAGACGGCTGACGGCTCGATCCCGGTGACCAGCCTGTTTGGTCTCGAAATGCGCTCGACCTTTGAAATGGTGGTCGGCCCCTGGGCGTTCCAGTTCAACGCTGGCTACTACCTCAGCGCATTGATCCTGCTGGCGGCTTTCTACCTGTCGATCCGCATCTTCCGCTCACCCTTTGGGCTGATGCTGCGCGCCGTGAAATCCAACCAGCAGCGGATGAACTACACCGGGTTGAACACCCGCCCCTACACCCTGGCCGCTTTTGTGATCTCCGGCATGTATGCCGGTCTGGCTGGCGGGCTGCTGGCCTCGATGGATCCGCTGGCAGGCGCCGAGCGGATGCAATGGACCGCCAGCGGCGAAGTGGTGCTGATGACCATTCTTGGCGGCGCCGGCACCCTGATCGGTCCGGTTCTGGGCGCAGGTTTCATCAAGTACTTCGAGAACATCTTCTCCAAGATCAACGAAAACGTATTGCACGGTTGGTTCGGCGCGCTGCCCGATGGGCTGGAGGATCTGCTGGTCACACTGGTCTACCCCTTTGTCGGCAAAGGCTGGCACATGACGCTGGGCATTCTGTTTGTGCTGGTTGTGGTGTTCTTGCCCGGTGGCCTGGTCGAAGGCGGCCAACGCATCGCCAACTGGGTACGTCGTAAAAAGGCGGGCAATAACAAGCCCACCAGCACAATCGAACCTGCGGAATAAGGAGACACAAGATGGGAATTCTTGAAGTCAAAGGCGTCAACAAGCGGTTCGGCGGGCTCCAGGCGCTGGGGGATGTGAACCTCAGCGTCAAGGAAAACTCGGTCCATGCCATCATCGGCCCCAACGGCGCCGGTAAATCCACCCTGCTGAACGTGCTGGTGGGCAAGCTGATCCCGGACACCGGATCGGTGATGTTCGATGGCAAATCAGTGTTGGGACGCGCCCCCTATGAGATCAACCAGATGGGCATCAGCCGAGTGTTCCAGACGCCGGAGATCTTTGGCGATCTGACGGTATTGGAAAACATGCTGATTCCCTGCTTTGCCAAGCGCGACGGGGCGTTTGAGATGAACGCCATCACCTCGGTGCTCGGCCAAAGGGATGTCATTGAGAAAGCCGAGCATATGCTGGAAGAGATGAACATGGCGGACAAGCGGCATATGCATGCCGCCGCCCTGTCCCGTGGTGACAAACGCCGGCTGGAGATTGGCATGTGCCTGTCGCAAGAGCCCCGGCTTTTGTTGCTGGATGAACCCACTGCCGGTATGGCGCGGGCTGACACCAACAACACCATCGACCTGTTGAAACAAATCAGTGACGAGCGCGACATCACCATCGCCATCATTGAACACGACATGCATGTGGTATTCTCGCTGGCCGACCGGATCACCGTTCTGGCCCAAGGCAGGCCGCTGGTCGAAGACGATCCGCAAAACATCCGAGGCAACCCTCTGGTGCGCGAAGCGTATCTCGGTGAGCAAGCCTAGGGAGCATCGTCATTCACCCCGAAAACTGGACACCGGTTTTTGAATTGGTTGAGTGAGAAAGGAAATAACTATGAACGTCAAACCCAATTTCTCCAAGAACGCCAATCAGGCGACCACCGCTCCGGCCTTTCTGTCGGTCTGGGACATGCATGCCTATTACGGCGAAAGCTATATCGTGCAGGGTATTTCCTTCAATGTGCACGAGGGCGAGATCCTCGCCCTGTTGGGCCGCAACGGCGCGGGCAAAACCTCAACCCTGCGCGCCATCGCCCGGATGGACGATCCTCAGTTGAACAAGGGCGAGATCTGGCTGGATCACCAGCCGCTGCACAACATGGCCGCCTATCAGGCCGCGGCCGTCGGTCTGGCGCTGGTCCCCGAGGATCGCCGCATCATTGCCGGGCTGACTGTCGAGGAAAACCTGCAACTGGCGCAGATCGCACCGCCAATCGGCTGGTCTCTTGACCGATTGTACCAGATGTTCCCGCGTCTGGGAGAACGCCGCAAGCAAGAGGGCGTCACCCTGTCGGGGGGCGAGCAGCAAATGCTGGCGATTGCCCGCGCCTTGGCCCGCGACATCAAGGTGCTGTTGCTGGATGAACCCTATGAAGGCCTGGCGCCAGTGATTGTCGATGAGATCGAAAAGACCCTCATTCACATCAAGGAACAGGGCATCACCACCATTATCGTTGAACAGAACGCAGTGCGGGCGCTGAAATTGGCTGACCGCGCCGTGATCCTCGACACCGGCGGCATCGTGTTTGACGGGCTGGCCTCCGAGGTACTGGAAAACGAGGAATTGCGAGCAGAGTATTTGGCGATTTAGAAAGTTCTCCTTGTCATAGGTCTCGTCAATACACCGCAATTTAAGGGCTGCCTCCGTCTGGAGGTGGCCCTTTCAATCTGCAAACATCAAAATGGACAGCGGCCAACAGTGGCTCTGCCTGCGTTGCAATTCGACGGGTTTGGCGCTGGTCCATTTAGACAGTAATCCTGCTCATTCTTATAGACGGCTTTAATTTTCTCGACAATCAGTCCACACATGCCGCCATGAGTGATATCGCCTTTGACCACGCCCCCATCGGGCTCGCCCAACTGGAACAGCGCATCATCCGGCGCTGCAATCTGCAATTCGCCGAGACCTTTGGCGACGACCCGGAGGCCTTTATTGGCATCGAGATCGCCGAGCTTTACCCCAGCCGCGAGGATTTTGACCGTATCGGCACCCGCTTGCAGCAAGATGATGTTCAGGCCGGCCGATATGATGATGAACGCATCATGCGGCGGCTGTCGGGGGATTTGTTCTGGTGCCGTGTGCGCGGCCGCTCGCTCACCCCTGAGCATCCGTTTCGCGCCGGAATCTGGTCTTTTGCGGATATTTCGGAAGACCGACCGGTGGTCTCTCTTACTCCGCGCGAACGGGATGTCGCGATCCTGACCTGTCATGGGCTGTCCGCCAAGGAAATCGGTGCCAAACTGAACCTGTCTTATCGCACCATCGAAACCCATCGGGCGCATCTGCTGAAGAAATTTGCCGCCCGCAAGCTGCCGGAACTGGTGGCCAAACTGACTGGTATGCCGCTGTAGATCGAGACCAATTGCAAAACGGAGCGCAAGGTCCCATGTTAGCATCTGGTTAGGGTGCTTTCATTGCGGGCAAGCTTGCCCTATAAGCGCGTAAAAATTCGGCCTATGCTGCAAGCAGGCCATAGGGAACCGGCTGAGGATCAAATGAAAAACAAATCTCACGAAGCAGACGTAGCCTTTATCAAGGCATTGGCCGAAATGCTGCGCGACAACGATCTGACCGAATTGCAGGTCAAACGGGATTACGGCGATGACGACAGCCTGAATGTGCGCGTCTCTCGCAAGATCACCGTCATGTCGGCCCCGGTTCAGGTTGCGGTGCCTGCCGCGGCTCCGGCCGCTGTTGCGGCTGCGGCCCCTGCAGCGGCCCCTGCGGCGGCGGCGCTGTCTGACGACCCTGCCAGCCACCCCGGCGCCGTGCCCTCTCCGATGGTCGGCACCGTCTACATCCAGGCAGAACCCGGCGCGCCAGCCTTTATTTCAGTCGGCTCCAAGGTCAGCGAAGGCGATACCCTGCTGATCATCGAAGCGATGAAGACGATGAACCACATTCCGGCCCCCAAGGGCGGCACGGTCAAGCGCATTCTGGTCGAAGACGGCGCCGCTGTGGAATTCGGAACACCTCTGGTCATCATAGAGTAAGGATCTGACATGTTTGACAAGATCCTGATTGCCAACCGCGGCGAAATCGCCCTCCGCGTGATCCGCGCGGCACGCGAAATGGGCATCGCCAGCGTTGCGGTGCACTCTACTGCCGACGCCGATGCCATGCATGTGCGGATGGCCGATGAATCGGTCTGTATCGGGCCGCCAGCCAGCATTAACAGCTACCTGTCGATCCCGGCCATCATCTCGGCCTGTGAAATCACCGGTGCGCAGGCGATCCACCCCGGCTATGGTTTCCTGTCGGAAAACGCCAATTTTGTGCAGATCGTCGAAGACCACGGCCTGACATTCATTGGCCCCACCGCGCAGCACATCCGCACCATGGGCGACAAGATCACCGCCAAGGACACTATGAAGGCGCTGGGTGTTCCCTGTGTTCCCGGCTCCGAAGGTGGCGTTCCAGACCTGGAAGCGGCGCAGAAAATTGGCGCTGAAATCGGCTATCCGGTTATCATCAAGGCCACAGCTGGTGGCGGCGGCAAGGGCATGAAAGTGGCCAAAACCGCTGCGGACATGGAAATGGCCTTTCGAACCGCACGCGCCGAGGGCAAGTCCAATTTTGGCAACGATGAAGTCTACATCGAGAAATACCTGACCACGCCGCGTCACATCGAAATTCAGGTGTTTGGCGATGGCAAGGGCAAGGCCGTACATCTGGGCGAGCGCGATTGCTCACTGCAGCGCCGCCACCAAAAGGTATTCGAGGAAGCCCCCGGCCCCAGCATCAGCGCAGAAGAACGCGCCAAAATCGGCAAGCTCTGCGCCGACGCGGTTGCCAATATCAACTATATCGGCGCCGGCACCATTGAGTTCCTCTATGAGAACGGCGAGTTCTTTTTCATCGAGATGAACACCCGCCTGCAGGTGGAACACCCGGTCACAGAGGCGATCTTTGGGGTTGATCTGGTGCGCGAACAGATTCGCGTCGCTGAAGGCCTGCCAATGTCGTTTGGTCAGGACGATCTGACGATCAATGGCCATGCCATCGAGGTGCGAATCAACGCCGAGAAACTGCCTAACTTTGCCCCCTGCCCCGGCAGAATCACCCAATACCACGCCCCCGGCGGATTGGGTGTGCGGATGGATTCAGCGCTGTATGACGGTTATTCAATCCCACCCTTTTACGACAGTCTGATCGGCAAACTGATCGTGCATGGCCGCGATCGCAACGAGGCAATTTCCCGCCTGAGCCGGGCTCTGGGCGAGCTGATTGTCGATGGGGTTGACACCACGGTGCCGCTGTTTGACGCCTTGCTGGCCGAGCCTGACATCCAGTCTGGCAATTACAACATTCACTGGCTGGAACGTTGGCTTGACGATAACCTTGCCAGTTAAAACCACCGTAGCGGTGCGTGCCAGCACGCACCCTACAACCACCATCAGGGTCCTGCGATGACAGGGCTGACAGCTGACTTACTGTTGTTGGCCTATGCATCCGGGGTCTTTCCCATGGCCGAGCATCAGGATGATCCGGAGGTTTTCTGGGTCGATCCCAAGCGGCGTGGAATTTTGCCCTTGCACGGATTTCGTATGTCGCGCTCTCTGGCCCGCCGACTGCGCCGCGGTGACTATCAGATCACCATAAATCAGGATTTCGCGGCCGTTCTGACCGCCTGCGCCGACCGCGCCGAGACCTGGATCAATGCCGACATCCATGCCCGCTATGTTGAGTTGCACCAGATGGGCAAAGCCCACTCCGTCGAGGTCTGGCAAGACGGAGAGCTGTCGGGCGGTGTCTATGGCGTCACCCTGGGCGGCGCGTTTTTTGGCGAAAGCATGTTTTCACGCCGCCGCGATGCCTCCAAAATTGCCCTGTGTTACCTGATAGATCGCCTGAATCAAGCTGGGTTCACCCTGTGTGACACCCAGTTTCTCACCGCGCATCTCGCCTCGCTGGGCGGGGTCGAGATCAGCCGGGCCGCCTATCAGCGGCTCCTGCGCGATGCGCTACTGCTAAAGGCCGACTTCACCGCCCCAGCGGTGCCGACGGCTCAGGAATTGCTGCAGCGAAGAACCCAGATATCATAACGGCTGTGATCCAGCGCACTCAGCGCCGGGCTGGAGGCAATCATCCAGCCCTCGAACTGCACCGCTCCGCTGTCCGGGTCACGAATAGTCAGGAACGCATAGGCATCGCCGGTGGGATTGTCCGCCGGGTAGCGACACTCTGACAGTGTCACCAACAGCCCGAACAGTTCGGCGCTGCCACCGCTCGGGATATTGGCATCCACGGTATGGCCGTTGACCTTGTCCAGCCCCCGCACGACCGCCCCAGGGGCGGAGACAGCGCTGTCCTGCGCCCAAATCGGGGCGCCCAGCCCCCAGGCCAGCATCAGCAGGCCGGAAAAAAATGGCTTCACGAGTCCTCACCACTGCCGGATACAAACTTCAGCAGCAGGGTAATCAGGCTGACTGCACCCTGGGTGTCTTCGATCTCGTCCCCCGGTTCAAAATTGAACGGCGATCCGCCGGGCATGATTTCCACGAAATTCCCGCCCAACAACCCCTCGGAGGACACCACGATGGCGCTGTCGTCGGGGATATCAATGCCTTGCTGCACTGAAAAACGGGTGTCCGCGCGATAGGTCTGCGGGTTCAGTTCAACATCGGTCACAGTGCCGATCTTGACCCCGGCCAGACGCACATCGGTGCCAACGCCGACACCTTCGAGAGAGCGGAACGAGGCGTTGAGCCTATAATCTGCGCCGGATTGCGACAGACCCGTCGCCTGTCCCGCATAGACCGCAAAGCCAATTGCTGCGGCCAGAACGACGCCGCCGACCAGAACTTCGGTAGTGTTGTGGGACATTGTGTTGCGCCTCTACCGGGGCCGGATGTTACTCCGGCACCCATGCCTCATAATCGCTGCGCGCTGCCGGTTCGCCGGCCTGGCGAATCGATCCCTGCGGCGCATAAGCCATTGCCGTACCTGTCAGGTTTTCCTGATGCGGCTTTTCCCAGTCCTTGTGGACCAGTGGCTGTTCTGACGGCAGTTCATCAAAGGTCCGGTGCAGCCAGCCGTGCCAGTCCGCATTGATGCGCGTGGCCTCGATCTCGCCGTTGAAGATCACCCAGCGTTTGCTGTCATCGGCATTGTGATAATACACATTGCCCTGATCATCGTCGCCAACTTTGATCCCCTTGCGGGCAGTGAAGAGCTGTGTGTTCAGCGTCTGACCGTTCCACCAGGTGACGGCGCGCAGAAGAGTGCTTAGGATTGACATGGATGCCTCCGTAAATTCCCCTTTGATATGACGCAGTTTGCATCCGAGGTCCAGATGCTGCACGATCTCCAATGGCTCGCAAGGTCACGGATGTGCGCATTTTCCCACGGCCAGGCAGGATTCAGGGGGTATTGCAGTGTTGCTTCAAGGCGCCAGCGCCGTGACCTCGATCTCGATCCGGTACTTGGGATCAATAAGCCCACATTCGATCATGGTTGCCGCAGGTGGGTTCTCCCCAAATGTCTTGGCCAGGACCGGCCAGCAGGCGTCAAATTCCTGGGCGTCGGGCAGGTAATAATTTATCCTGACAATTTGTTCAAAACTGCTACCGGCATCGGTAAGAGCCTTGCCGATGATCGCCAGAGCCGACTGGCACTGCGCAACCACCCCATCGCCCTGCCCGACGGTGCCCGCAACATGAACAAACCCGCCGGCCACCACCGCCCGACAATAGCCAACCTTGGCTTCGAACTCGCCGCCTGAGGATATTCTTTTGATGGTCATCTCAGCTCCCATGCGTCCCAAAGAAATCAGGAGGCCCATAAATTTGTATTGCACAGCAAAACGGCGCGGGATGACCCGCGCCGCGTTGATCTTGTCTGGCACCACATGGGTTAGCCAGCAGAGGCTGGCTCTTTTTCCGCATCCGCGTGGATCATCAGCGGTTCAACCTTCGAATTCACCGCCTCCTCGTTCACCACCACCTTGGTCACACTGTCCATTCCGGGCAGATCAAACATGGTGTTGAGCAGGATATCCTCCAGAATCGAGCGCAAGCCCCGGGCCCCGGTTTTACGTTGAATGGCGCGTTTGGCAATCGCACTCAGCGCATCATCGGTAAAGTCCAGTTCGGTGTCTTCAATCTCGAACAGGCGCTGGTACTGTTTGACCAAGGCGTTCTTGGGCTTGGACAGGATTGTAACCAGCGCATCTTCGTCCAGGTCTTCCAGTGTTGCCAGCACCGGCAAACGGCCGACAAATTCCGGGATCAGGCCGAATTTCAGCAGATCCTCGGGTTCCAGATCCTGAAAAACCTCGCCCACACCGCGTTCATCATTGTCACGAACATCGGCGCCGAATCCCATCGCCGATCCCTTGCCGCGTGCGGCAATGATCTTGTCGAGACCAGCAAAGGCGCCACCACAGATGAACAGGATGTTGGTGGTATCGACCTGCAGGAATTCCTGCTGCGGGTGCTTACGCCCGCCCTGCGGAGGAACGCTGGCAACGGTGCCTTCCATCAGTTTCAACAGCGCCTGCTGCACGCCCTCCCCCGAGACATCGCGGGTGATCGAAGGGTTTTCAGACTTGCGGGTGATCTTGTCGACCTCGTCAATGTAGACGATGCCACGCTGTGCGCGCTCAACATTATATTCCGATGCCTGCAACAGTTTCAGGATGATGTTTTCCACGTCCTCGCCGACGTAACCGGCTTCGGTGAGGGTGGTGGCATCTGCCATCGTGAACGGCACATCCAGAATCCGCGCCAACGTCTGTGCCAGCAGCGTTTTGCCGCAACCGGTTGGGCCGATCAGCAGAATATTGGATTTGGCCAGCTCAAGTTCCGAGCCCGCCTTTTCCGCATGGTTCAGACGCTTATAGTGATTGTGCACCGCAACCGAGAGCACCTTCTTGGCTTTCGCCTGGCCAATGACATAGTCATCCAGCACATCGCAAATATCCTTGGGAGTCGGCACTCCATCGGTGGTTTTCAATCCCGAGGCCTTGGTCTCTTCACGGATAATATCCATGCAAAGTTCGACGCACTCGTCGCAAATGAACACGGTTGGGCCCGCGATCAGCTTGCGTACCTCGTGCTGGCTCTTGCCGCAGAAGCTGCAGTAAAGCGTATTCTTGCTATCGCCGCTTGAGTTCGTTGCCATGGTCTACCTTTCAGTCCGCGCTAGGAGGGGGCCATCGAGCCGTCTCCCACTTCCAAAACAGCTTAGGCCAGTGCCTCAGCCGCTACAATCGCAAAGTACGCCCCAGCCCTGCCGGGACGCACAAGTTTACTTGTTAAAAAGAGCCTCAGCTCTCTTCTGATTCGCCTTTAGGGCGGCTGGCGACGATCTCGTCGATCAGACCAAATTCCTTGGCCTCTTCCGGCGACATGAAGTTATCGCGCTCCAGTGCCGCTTCCACCTTGTCCAGTTCCTGACCGGTGTGATGCACATAAATCTCGTTCAGGCGCCGCTTCAGCTTCAGCGTCTCTTCGGCGTGAATCATGATGTCAGTGGCCTGACCCTGGAACCCGCCCGAGGGCTGGTGCACCATTACCCGGCTGTTTGGCAGCGAGAAACGCATGCCTTTTTCGCCCGCAGTCAACAGCAGGGACCCCATCGAGGCCGCCTGACCGATCACAAGCGTCGAAACCTTTGGCTTGATGTACTGCATGGTGTCGTAGATCGACAGCCCCGAGGTGACCACACCACCGGGGGAGTTGATATACATAGAGATTTCTTTGGAGGGGTTCTCAGCCTCAAGGTGAAGCAACTGCGCCACGATCAGCGAACTCATGCCGTCGTGAACCGGACCACTGAGAAAAATAATCCGCTCCTTCAGCAAGCGTGAGAAAATATCATAGGCCCGCTCGCCACGGGCGGTCTGCTCAACCACCATGGGGACCAGGGTGTTCATGTAGGTTTCTTTTGGATCAAACATTTGGGCCTGCCTGCTTTGAATGTAATCGGGACCATACCCGACGATGTGTTACTTGATTCTTAGTATCGCGGCATAAGGGCCGCAAGAGGGTGGAATAAATTTGCTGATCGCCGCCGATGCGGCAGCAACTACGTCGCATTTTGCAAGTCCATGTCGCAAATTGATGGCATTCAGTGTATAACCGAGCTTACCAAACGGCAAGAAACGCCTTCCCCGCCCTCATGGACGTCAGCCGCACCACAGGATTTCATTATGCAGACAGATAGTTTTGTTCAAAAAGGGGCCGCGGCCCAGTTGGCGGTTCAATTTGACGGCAGGGTACAGGATTTTTATTTTCTGATGCTGCCCAAGGCAACGATGCTCCCTGTTGCCGCTGCGATCGAGCCGTTGCGGATTGCCAATCAGGTCAGCAATACCGAGCTATACCGCTGGTACATCATGTCCGAAGATGGCGCCCCGGTGACCTGCTCCAACGGGATGACGGTGACGCCGGACATGCCACTGGAGCAAATTCAGCAGGACGCAGTGGTGTTTGTCTGCGCCGGTATTGAGCCACATCAGACCGCCAGCGAATCAACCATAAACTGGTTGCGCCGCGAACACCGATTCGGCCGCCGGCTGGGGGCCATCTGCACTGGCGCGTTCGCGCTGGCCCAGGCTGGCCTGCTGCGCGGTCGGGATTTTACCCTGCACTGGGAGAATCAGCCGGGTTTCACCGAGATCTACCCGGACCTACAGCCCTCGTCGAACATCTATGAAATCACCGACACCTTACTGACCTGCGGTGGTGGCAATGCGGCCACTGACATGATGCTGAACCTGATCGAAGTTCGTCACGGCAAAAATCTGGCGATCATTGTCGCTGATATGTGCCTGCATGTGCGCTCGGGCGGCCAGATGGCGCCGCAGAAATCCAACTATGCGGTGGCCATCGGCAGTCGCAATCAACGATTGCTGACCGCGCTGCAGCTGATGCAGGATTCGATCGAGGAACCGTTCTCAATCGCCACCCTCTGTGACCAGTTGAATATTTCACGCCGCCAGCTGGAACGGCTCTTCTCACGCTATCTGGACCAAAGCCCGATGCATGTCTATTCCGACATGCGCCTCAGCCATGCCTATGCCCTGATGAACGAGACCGCACTGTCGGTGACCGAAATCGCCCTTGCCTCCGGCTTCAACAGCGCCACGCATTTTTCCCGCCAGTTCAAACGCAAATTCGGCGCCAGCCCCCATTTCTTTCGCAAAGGCTGGGTATAGCGGCAATCGGTCTTTTGGAGCCGCAGCCTCAACCCGGCCTCAACCCGATCTCAACGGGGTGTCATCGGGGTCAAGTCCTGCCGGTGAATGACCAAATGCTCGCTGAACTAATGTTGCCTAGTCGCAGCATCCGCGATAGCCTGACATTATGAAACATGTCCCCAAAGATACCACAGATGATGCTCTTATTCAGGAATTCCTGAACAAGGGCGGCAAAGTCAGCATTGGCAAAACCAAACCTCTGCCCAGCGAGCTTGGCCTGAGCAACAATGCCTGGAACAACAAACTGACCAAAGAAGAGAAATCGGCGCGCGACAAAAAGAAGTGATTTCATATCGCTGCTGCGCCTGCAAACGCAAGCACGCGCGCAAAGAACATTCCAGTTAAGAAAATAAGGGTTCACAAGCCTCGTCATCTGACATAAAACACGGCCTTCTTCCCTACTCCGGCTGGTCCCATGTCCCCAAGACGTTCTGAATTGCTGATGCCTGCGGGCAATCTGCGCAAGTTGAAAATAGCGATCCTGTATGGGGCTGATGCCGTCTATCTGGGCACCCCGGATATGTCGCTGCGCACCAAGTCCGAATTTTCGCTTGAGGACGTCATTGAGGGCGTCAAGTTCTGCCATCTGCACGGGCGGCG
The DNA here is from genome assembly GCF_030285785.1 of Parasedimentitalea psychrophila. NCBI lineage: Bacteria > Pseudomonadati > Pseudomonadota > Alphaproteobacteria > Rhodobacterales > Paracoccaceae > Parasedimentitalea > Parasedimentitalea psychrophila. The sequence continues at coordinate 4,738,598 of NZ_CP127247.1, forward strand.
CGCCTATCTGACCCTGAACCTGTATTCGCACAACAAAGACATCCCCAAGCTGGACGAATATATCGACACCGTACGGCAGGTGAGCCCTGACGGGCTGATTATCGCTGATCCGGGGGTGTTTCAATATGTCCGCGAGCGGGCGCCGGAAATCCCGCTGCATGTCTCGACCCAGGCCAATATCTGTTCCTGGCTGTCGGTACAGTTCTGGCAGGGCCAAGGTGCCGATTTGGCGGTGATGGCCCGCGAGGTCTCGTTCCCCGAGCTGGAAGAAATCCGCGAAAAATGCCCGGATATCAAGCTGGAGGCCTTTGTTCACGGTGCCATGTGCATGACCTATTCGGGTCGCTGCCTGCTGTCCAATTTCATGGCTGAACGCGGCGCCAATCAGGGCAACTGCGCCAATTCCTGCCGCTGGAACTACAAGTTCCACATGCGCATGAAAGACGGCACCGTGCAGGAGCTGATCGTCGATGACAGCAATCGCGACATGTTCGAATTCCTGCTCGAGGAAGGCGTGCGCCCCGGTGAATTCCTACCCATTCAGGAAGACGAGCGCGGCAGCTATATCCTGAACTCCAAAGATCTGTGCCTGATGCCTAAACTGGACGATTATTTGCGCATCGGCGTCGATAGCCTGAAGGTCGAAGGTCGCGGCAAATCGGAATATTATGCCGCCGTGGTGGCGCGGGCCTACCGCATGGCGATTGATGACTATTACGCCGACCCGGAAAACTGGGATCCTTCGGACTACATGGCCGAGCTGGAAACCGTCGGCAACCGGGGCTACACGCTGGCCTTTCACAAGGGCCGGTTGACCAACCTGGCACATGGCTATGAACACACCGCCGCAATTGCCACCTGGGAATATGCCGGTGTGGTGAACGAAGTGACCGAGGATGCCTTCCTGGTTGAGGTCAAGAACAAGCTGGAACCCGGCGACGTGCTGGAAATGGTATCACCCATAGCCCGCAACACCATTCTGCTGCGCACCTATGACTACGAGATCGCCGCCACTGGCGAACGTAAAGACGTGGTGCATGGCTCCACCAAATCGGTGGTCCGCCTGCCCTTCTCGCTGTTTGAGCAGGAAGACCAGAATGATCTGCGCAAAAACTTCCCGGCTTTCACCGTGATCCGCAAGGAACGCGCACTGACCGATGAGCAGTGGAAGCGTCTGCAACTGGACAAGACCGCCCAGGCTATGGAGATCCGCGATTCTACCGGTGAAACCGCTTATACCCGCCGTCGCGACGCCCTGGTTGAGGCGATTGATGGGGACACCAACACCCGCCGCTTCAAAACCAACCGGGTTGGCACCCAAGGCTGCTGCGGCAAGGGCTGCAACGGCTGCCTGATCTTTTGGCAGGGCGATGAATATGCGCTGGCGCGCGACATTCTGCTGCAACGCAAGCAGGGCGAGCAACTCAGCAATGCCGAAGCCAGCGAATTCAAGCTGCCTGTTTAATCCCCCACAAAAACCGCCCCTGACCTGTATCCGCCGCTCTCATCGCATGAGAGCGGCGCGACCTGTCTGCCATTTGTGCCCGGTCTGGCGCCAGACAGATTGCCCCGCAGCCAGCCATCTTGATTGTTATGCGCTATCATGAGACTAGGATTATGAAGGAATTCTCTGGTCTGGCGTTCGACCCTCGGCGGCGCAAGAACACCAACAGGCCGACAGAGGAAGAGATCCGGGTATGGAGATTGAACAGATGGCTGACCCCGAGCGGTTCCCGGACATGGCATTCAAAGACATGGCAGCCAAAGACATGGATGACATGGTGGACAACGCCAAAAGCGCCTCGGATTTTTTGAAGGCGATCAGCCATGAAGGCCGCTTGCGAATTCTGTGCCATCTGGTGACTGGCGAGAAATCGGTTGCTGAACTGGAAGATCTACTGTCGGCGCGCCAAGCTGCTGTATCGCAACAATTGTCCCGGCTGCGACAGGAACAGTTGGTCACCACGCGCCGCGACGGCAAGACGATCTATTACCGGCTGGCAGACGACCGCTCGCGCCGCATTCTGCATGTGATCCACGAGATGTTTTGCAAAAAAAACTGATCTAGGGTCGCAGTCGCCCGCCCAGCGCGCAAATAGATTTGACCACGGGGCACACACGGCATTGTGACATTCAACAGCCTCCTGTTCGGCCTAAAAAAAGGGCCATGTCTATTGGAGCGGCCCCATGATGTTCAGATCTCTCGCCTTTGCAGCCCTGCTTGCCCTCACTGCCCTATCGGCCTCGGCCGACAGCCTGCAACCGCGTGACGGCTGGGTGGTGATGGAAACCAACAAAGGCTTTGACCAGCTGATCACCGACCTAAAAGCAGCCACCAAGGCGCAGGGCATGGCGGTGGTCACTCAGGCCGGGCCAACTGCCGCCGCCGCCCGGCGCGGCATCACCATCCCCGGCAACCGGGTGATCGGTGTTTTCAACAACGACTTTGCCGTCCGTATCCTTGCCACCTCGACCAGTGCAATGATCGAGGCCCCCATTCGGTTTTATGTGACCGAAAATCCTGACGGACAGGCGACGCTTTCCTACAAGATCCCCAGCCACGTCTTTGCCCCCTACATGGGTGAGGGCGGCAGCGAACTGGTCAAACTGGCGGAGGAGCTGAGCCAGGTGTTTGACGCGATTGCCCGGCAGGCCAGCCGCTAGGCCTGCCCATCCCGGTCACATGGGTCACATGGGCGTGAAACCCCTTGCACCACCCCGCCAGCTCCGCATTCTCGCAGCAAACGAGAATCGGAGATCAGTTCATGACCCGCCCCACCCGCGCCGCAGATATTCTGGCCCGTCGTCTGTATGAAGCAGGCTGCCGCCACGCCTTTGGCATGCCCGGCGGCGAAGTGCTGACCCTAGTGGATGCCCTACAGGCAGCTGGCATAACCTTTCACCTGGCCAAACACGAAAACTGTGCGGGTTTCATGGGTGAAGCCGTGCACCACAGCGACGGCGCACCGGCGATCCTTGTGGCCACTATTGGCCCCGGCGCACTGAACGGCGTCAACGTAGTGGCCAATGCGCATCAGGACCGGGTGCCTATGCTGGTGCTCACCGGCTGTGTCGATGAGGCGGAGCAGCAGAACTATACCCACCAGGTGCTCGACCACGGGGCGGTGTTTGCGCCGATCACCAAGGCCAGCTTTCGCCTGAACGCTGAAACCGCCGACCTGATCGCCGACAAGGCCATCGCCATCGCCACCGAACAGCGCAACGGCCCGGTTCACATTGATATACCAATCTCGGTGGCTGACAGCGCCGCAACAGATCGCAACATCCGCCGCGCGCCTGCAAGTGACACCGTGCCCAGCGGCGCTGACCTGGCGCAGGCGCGTGACTGGCTGGCCGCGGCGGAGCGCCCGATCGCGGTGATCGGCCTGGATGCGGTCCAGCAACAGGCCGGAGCTGCCATCCAGCGCTTTCTGGAGACCCACCAGATCCCCTTTGTCACCAGCTACAAGGCCAAGGGCATTATTGCCGAAAGCCATCCGCTGTGTCTCGGCGGTGGCGGGCTTTCTCCGCTGGCCGACAGTCATCTCCTGCCGCTGTTGCGGGTCGCAGATCTGGTGCTTTGCATCGGCTATGATCCCATCGAAATGCGCCCCGGCTGGCGCGATGTCTGGGATGTGAACCGCCAACAGGTCATCGACATCGCCCCCGAGCCTAACCTGCACTATATGCATCAGGGCGGCTTGAACCTGCTCACCAGTATCGCCCCCACCCTTGCGGCGCTGTCCGATGGGGTGGCGGCGCGCGCAACTTGGCCAGACCAGCAGCCCCAGACTGCCCAAGTGGCATTGACGCAGGCCTTTCCGCTGACCGACGACTGGGGCCCTGCGGCGGTGATATCCGAGACCCGCGCGGTAATGCCTAGCGACACTCTGGCCAGCGCCGACAGTGGCGCCCATCGCATTTTGCTGTCGCAGATGTGGGGCTGCCATGAGCCCCGTGGGCTGATCCAGTCGTCTGGGCTCTGTACCATGGGCTGCGCGGTACCGATGGCCATTGGCCGCAAACTGGCGCAGCCCCAGCGGCCGGTGATCAGCTTTTCCGGCGATGCCGGCTTCCTGATGGTGGCCGGAGAACTGGCCACAGCAGCTGAGATGCAACTGGCGCCGATCTTTCTGGTGTTTGTCGATGCCAGCCTGGCATTGATCGAACTGAAACAACGCCAGCGCCAACTGGCCAATGCGGCAGTTGACTTTGGTCGCCATGATTTTGCCGCCATCGGGCGCGCCTTTGGCGGTAACGGGGTGACGGTTCGCAACCGGCAACAGTTGCGCGTCGCCTTGACTGATGCCATGACGGCACAAAGCTTCACCGTGATTGCAGCTGAAATCGAACCAGGAGGCTATGATGGTCGGATCTAAACCACTCCCACACGGCGCACTTAAGGGAGTCAAAGTTCTTGACCTGTCCCGTATTCTGGCGGGACCAACCTGTACCCAGCTGCTGGGCGATCTTGGCGCTACGGTGATCAAGGTGGAAAACCCCAAATCCGGCGGTGATGATACCCGCCAGTGGGGGCCTCCCTATGTCACCGATCAGGATGGCAATGACACCGACATGTCGGCCTATTTCATGTCCGCCAACCGCAACAAGCGCTCGGTGGCGATTGATATCGCCACGGTTGAGGGCCAGCAGACCATTCTGCGGATGGCAGCACAGGCGGATATCCTGATCGAGAACTTCAAACCCGGCGGGCTGAAGAAATACGGGCTGGATTATGCCAGCCTGCGGGAAAAGCTGCCCGGGCTGATCTACTGTTCGATCTCGGGCTATGGGCAGACCGGCCCACATGCGTCTAAACCCGGCTATGATCTGATGGCACAGGCCTATGGCGGCATCATGTCGCTGACCGGTGAGCCGGAGGGCGCGCCGATGAAGGTTGGCGTTGGCATCGCCGACGTGATGTGCGGCATGTATGCCACCGTGGGCATTCTGGCGGCGCTGCGCCACCAGGAGCAGACCGGTGAAGGCCAGCAGGTCGATGTGGCGCTGGTCGACAGTCAGATCGCCTGGCTGATCAGCGAAGGCGCCAACTATCTGACCTCTGGCCAGTTGCCCGAACGACGTGGCAATGGTCACCCCAACATTATGCCCTATGGCCTGTACCAGAGCACCGAGGGTCATGTCATTGTGGCGGTGGGCAATGACAGCCAGTTTACCCGCTTCATGGAGTTCCTCGGGCTGGCCGGTCTGGCCCAAGACCCCCGGTTCTCCAGCAATCCGGGCCGCTTGCAAAACCGCGAGGCGCTGGACGACATCCTGATCCCGGCGATGAAACGGTTCAGCACTTTGGACATCATCAAGGGGCTAGAAGCCCGCAAGGTGCCGGTTGGGCCGGTGCAGGATCTGCAACAGGTGTTTGCCTCGGATCAGGTGGCAGCCCGCAACATGAAGATCGAGATGCAGAGCGAGGCCGGACCGGTGTCTCTGATCGGCAATCCGCTCAACTTCTCCCGCACCCCGGTGACCTACCGCCTGGCGCCGCGCAGCTGCGGCGCCGACAGCGACGAGATCCTGTCGGCGGAGGCCCCCTTCGAGATCTGACCGCACAAGCGCTGGCCAGATACCGTCGCGTTCCCGGCCAGACACGGGCCGGACACTGGCCAGACACTGACCAGCCAAGTGTTACAGAAATTGCCAGAGCCAAGCCCCTTCCCCGTCTGCAATCGGGGGAGGGATGCCGCATTTGCGCAAAACCGACCAGAATTACGCTCCCTTCATTGCAATTTCCGGCCCTGCACACACGTCCCTTCACCAATGCGAGAGGTGGCGTCGCGCGACGCAATCTCATGGCTTAGTGTCATGCCAGATAACGGTAAAACCTTTTAGCGCAAGAATGGATCCCCAGTATGCAAGATATCTTTGGCCAAGACACCAGCCTGACAGATGCTGCTGCATTGCGCGATTGGAACGCTGTACAAATGGGCGTTCTGGCCCATGCGGCCACCACCCCGACACATCTTGCGGCGCTACTGGCGACAGCACCGGGTTTTGCGCTGGGTCAGGCCTGCAAGGGCATGTTCTACCTGCTGATGGGACGCTCTGAACTGATTGCCACCGCCCGCGAGGCGCTCTCCGCTGCCAGAGCGCATTTTGACACTGCCCTGCCCCGTGAACGCCATTACATCGCGGCGCTGGAGATCTGGCTGGCCGGGCAGCCCTCGGCGGCCATAGCCAAGTTGGAACAGGTGTTACACAACCATCCCCAAGATGCGCTGGCGATGAAGCTGAGCCATTCCATCCGCTTTGTGCTAGGCGACAGTGCCGGCATGCGTCGCTCGATTGAGCGGCTCCTGCCGGCCTATGGTACCGACCATGCCGGGCACGGCTATCTGCTGGGCTGTCACGCCTTTACCCTGGAAGAAACCGGATCATTCGAAAAGGCCGAGATTGTCGGTCGGCAGGCCCTATGGACAGCGCCCGATGATGCCTGGGGGTTGCATGCGGTGGCGCATGTGCATGAAATGACCGGCAACGCCCAGGCCGGGCTGGACTGGCTGCAGGGACGCGAGGCCGCCTGGTCGCATTGCAACAACTTCCGCTATCACGTCTGGTGGCACAAGGCGCTGATGCACCTGGACCTGGGGCAGATTGATCAGGTGTTTGATCTGTATGACCACGAGATCCGCAGTGATAAAACCGACGACTACCGTGATATCTCAAACGGCACTTCGCTGCTGATGCGGCTGGAGTTGAATGGTGCCAATGTGGGCGAGCGCTGGGAGGAACTGGCGGAACTGGCAGCCAACCGGACCGAAGACGGCAGCCTGATTTTTGCCGACCTGCATTACCTGCTGGCGCTGGCCGGCCACAACCGCAAAGAGGCCACCAGCCGCTTGGTGAAACGCATTCACGCAGACGCGCAGACCCGAACGGACGAGGCAGGCCAGCGGATGGCAAATCCCGGCTGTGCCGCGGCGCTTGGGCTAGAGGCCTTTGGTGAGGGCGATTATGCCGGGGCTTTTGCCAATCTGTCGCAGGCACGCGGCTCCATGTGGATGGCAGGCGGCAGCAACGCCCAGCGCGATGTCTTTGAACGCATCACCATCGATTCTGGCCTGCGGGCCGGACAGTTGGACGCGGTCGAGTCAATTCTGGATGATCGCCAGGCATACTGTGGTGGCAATGAAGGCAATTACGCATTGGCCCGCCGTGAGGTGATTGCCGAAATGCGCGGCAGCGCAGCCCCCCACAGCTTGTCGGCACAATAACCGCAGAATACCCGCAGAATACCCGCAGAATACCCGCAGACTCACCCAGGAAGGCAATGAACTGAAATGGCGACAATTGTGCCTCAACCAGATACCCAGGTTACGGCCCTGCCCGGCGCAGCCGCCAATCAGGCTGCGGCGCCAGTGCAGACACCAGTGCAAGCACCGGGGCGCATCCGTGATCCCCGGCTCGACTTTTACCGTGGCATTGCCATGTTCATCATCCTGAGCGCCCATATCCCCGGCAATCGCTGGACCGGCTGGATTCCCGCCCGGTTTGGCTTTTCCGACGCCACCGAGATCTTTGTGTTCTGTTCGGGCATGGCCTCGGCGATTGCCTTTGGCGGCTCTTACGGGCGCTTGGGCTGGCGCATGGGGTCTGCCCGCGTTGGTTACCGGGTCTGGCAGGTGTTCTGGGCCCATATCGGGCTGTTTTTCTTTATCGCCATGATAATGGCAGCGCTGGACACCTATGGCGGCTTTGACAAGAGCTATGTCAACTCATTGAACCTCGGCCACTTCTTTAACGACACCATGCCGCAACTGGTGGGGCTGTTCACCCTTAGCTATGTGCCCAATTATTTCGACATCCTGCCGATGTATCTGGTGGTGCTGGCGCTGATGCCACTGATGATGGCGATGGAGAGGATCAGTCTCTGGGCGGTGGCGGCGACATCTGTTGTGATCTGGCTCGCTGCCAACCCCTATGTCATCGGCCTGGCCCCCGACGGGCTGGCGCTCTCGGCCGAGCCCTGGTCAGAGCGCAAGTGGTTCTTCAACCCCTTTGGCTGGCAATTGCTGTTCTTTACCGGCTTTGCCTTTATGAAAGGCTGGCTACCTAAGCCGCCGGTGTCAAAACCTCTGATCGCCCTGGCCATTGGCTTTGTGGTGCTGTCAGCACCGTTTGGCGCCTGGAAAGTGTTTCTCTGGGTGCAGGCCTGGAATCATGATCTGGCCGATACCATCCGCCCGGTCTGGTCGCTAACCAAGGAGTGGCGCAACAAAAGCGACTTTGGCCTGCTGCGGTTTGTTCATTTCCTGTCACTGGCCTATCTGGGCTGGGTGATTGCCGGCGACGGCGGCAAACGGCTGATCGCCTCGGGTCACTCTATCAGCGCGCGGGTCTGGGCTGTACTGCTCAAACTGATCACCAAGGTCGGCCAGCAATCATTGGCGGTGTTTGTCGTCTCGATGGCGCTGGCCCGGGTGATCGGCTTTGTGCTGGACCAGACCGGTCGCGCCGTCACCACCACGGCACTTGCCAACCTTACCGGTTACGGCCTGATTATCCTGGTGGCCTTTGCCGCCGCCTGGTTCAAATCCCAACCCTGGAGAGCCAAACGATGACCTCCTTTTCCCGCCGCTCCTTTCTGGCATCAGCCATGGCCAGCACATCAATTCTAGCATTCCCCGCCCAAGCCTCGGACGTACCGCCTTTCTCCCGCGATACGGTCATCTCGCTGGCCCGAGAGCTGGCCGCCCATGACTATGCCCCGCGCGCCTCGGTGCCGCAGGACTGGCTGGATATGAGCTATCAGGACTATCAGACCCGCTGGTTTCGCAATCGCGATGCCCTGTGGTCGGATACCGATCGCAGCTATAACGTCGATTTCTTCCTGCCCGGCCTGTATTTCCCGCGCCCCGTTCAGGTCAACACAGTGACCGATAGTAACGGGGCCGAGCGGGTGCCGTTTGATCTGTCGCTATTTGACAAGACCGACAAGGCGCCTGCCCTAAGCTTCGACGACAGTCTGGGCTATTCCGGCTTGCGCCTGCGCACTGAGTTGAGCCAGCCCAATCTGAAGAACGAATTCTGTGTCTATCAGGGCGCCAGCTATTTCCGCGCCATCGGGCTGGACAATGTCTATGGGCTGTCGGCCCGTGGGCTGGCGCTGAAAACCGGCGACCCAATGGGCGAGGAATTCCCCGAGTTCATCGAGTTCTGGCTTGAAGCCCCCGCCCCCGGCCAGCGCAATATCGTGCTCCACGCGCTGCTGGACAGCCCATCTGTCGCCGGTGCTTACCGATTTGACATCCTGCCCGGCGACAATTGCACCATGGCGGTGCAGGCAACCCTGTTTCCCCGCCAGGAGCTAAGCCATGTGGGGCTGGGTCCGCTGACCTCGATGTTCCTGTTTGATCAGACCAACAGCAGCCGGTTCGACGACTTCCGCCCGGCGGTGCATGACAGTGACGGCTTGCTGGTGCAAAACGGTCACGGCGAGGTCCTGTGGCGGCCACTGGCCAATCCCCGGCATTTGCAGATCTCCTCCTTTGTGGATGAGAACCCGCGCGGCTTTGGCCTGATGCAACGGGCCCGCAAATTCTCGGACTTTGCCGATCTTGAGGCCAGTTACCACAAACGCCCCTGCCTCTGGGTCGAGCCCGACGGCAACTGGGGCAAGGGCGCGGTGACGCTGGTTGAAATACCGGCGGATCAGGAAATCTACGACAATATCGTCGCCTACTGGCGCCCACAGGTGCCCTACGCAGCGGGCGACCAGGTCAGCCTGTCCTATCATCTGACCTGGGGCCATGAACCGGACTTGCAGCTGCCACGAGTCATCAACACCGCGGCAGGTGCGCGGGTGTTTGGCAATCCGGGGCGGATCATGACCCTGGATTTTGCCGCCCACCCGCTGCTGAGCGACGGCCCCGGTGGCATCGATGTCCATATCTCGTCGCCGCATGTGGACACCAGCAGTGGCGTGTTGCAACGCAACCCGGAAACCGGCGGGTTGCGGCTGGCGTTCTCGTTTGATCCCGGCGCGCGGGATCTGGTGGAACTGCGCGCACAGCTGCGCAAAGACGGTCAGATGGCCTCTGAGGTTTGGCTGTACCGGTGGACCGCATGAGCCGCCCGGTCCTGTTGCCGCCCGAGCGACCATTGGCGATGCCCGCGCAGGATTTCTCGGCTGGTTTTCAGGACTTTGATGCGCCAAAGCAGCAGCCACTACAATCTGTGTCACTGTGGCGAATTCTGGCCTTTTCGCCGGCTATGGCGGGCACTGCACTGCTGACCTGGGTGATGCAGGGCTGGTTTGGTGATGGCGGCTTCACGGGGCTGGAAATGGTACTGCTGGCGCTGATTGCCTTCAATTTCTTCTGGATCTGCTTCACCGTCTCAACCGTGCTGCTGGGGCTGTACTCGCTGTCGAGGCGCCCCGCTGAGCGCCGCCTTGCACCGCCGCGCAAGATGACCGTGGCGCTCCTGATACCGGTCTATAACGAGGTGCCATGGTATGTGCTGGGCAATGCCCAGACCATGCTGCAAGAGCTGCGCAAACGCGGCGGCGTGCATGAGTATTCCATGTTCATCCTGTCAGACACCCGCGATGATGCCATCGCCGCGCAGGAGCTGATCTCGGTCCGCGCCCTGCACGCGATGATGCCACCGGGGTTGAACCTGTATTACCGCCGCCGCGATCATAATACCGATCGCAAGGTTGGCAATATCGCCGACTGGGTCAGCCGCTGGGGCGCCGGGTTTGAGGCGATGCTGGTGCTAGACGCCGATAGCCTGATGACCGGCCGCGCCATCACCCGGCTGGCCAATGCGCTGTCGCGCGACCCAGGCGCCGGGCTGATCCAAAGCTATCCGCAGCTGATCGGCGCTCAGTCGGTGTTTGGCCGGATGCAGCAGTTTGCCAATGGCGTCCACGGCGCTGCCCTGGCCGAGGGGCTGGCCCGCTGGGTCGGACGCGAAGGCAACTATTGGGGCCATAACGCCATCATCCGCACCCGCGCCTTTGCCACCTGCGCCGGGCTGCCGCATCTGCGCAGCCCATTGGGTCGCCGTCTCGGGGGCGATGACAAACTGATCATGAGCCATGATTTTGTCGAGGCCGGACTGCTGGCACGGGCGGGCTGGTCGGTGCGCTTCCTGCCGCGTATCCGCGGCTCATACGAGGAAACCCCGCCGACCCTGATCGACCATATCCAGCGCGACCGGCGCTGGTGTCAGGGCAATCTTCAGCACCTGAAACTGTTGCGAGCCAAGGGGTTCCGGGCGATTTCTCGGTTTCACCTGCTACACGGCGCCATCGGTTATCTGATGGCACCAATCTGGTTTGCCTTGCTGGTGATCTGGGCCCTCATTGGCCGTGGCGAAGAGGCCTCGGTGCTGACCTACTTCAGCGAGAGCAATCCGCTGATGCCGTCCTGGCCCGATATGTCCGAGCCGCGCCATGTGCTGGTGATCCTGCTGATCTATGCGATGCTGCTGGCGCCCAAGCTGCTAGCGATTGCCGCACTGCCGCTGACCGGTGCGCGGTTTTCCGACTATGGCGGCGGCGCCCGGTTTGCGCTGTCCTTTACCTCGGAAATCCTGCTGGCGATCCTCTATGCGCCGATCCTGATGGTGCAGCAAATGATCGCGGTAATCCGCACCGCGCTGGGCCTGCAGCGTGGTTGGGCACCGCAGGCCCGCGATGGCGGTCGCTACAGCTGGACCACGCTGCTGATCAGCCACGCGCTGGAGACCCTGAGCGGGCTGGCGCTGTGGGTTGGCATTGTGACCGGACTGGTGTCGCTTTGGCTGCTGCCGATTGCCCTGTCACTGGTGCTGGCGGTGCCGCTGTCGGCGCTGTCAGGGCTGCCGGTGCTGCGCCGGATCAATGCCTGGATGGGCACCCGAGAGGTGTTCTGTGAGCCGCAAATCACCCGCAACGCCCGCAGCTGCCGCGCCCGGCTCAAGCATATCCTGGACGGTGGCAGCCCCAGCGGCAGCGCTGCCGAATAATCGCATTCGACGCCCAGCGCACCGTTTCTAAGACATCACACCGTATGACGCGTAGCTCTCCCGCGCCCGCAGGGGATCTGGCTTTGCCCAATCCCCTTGGCGGGATTGGGCCTGGCGCCGCGCAAAGCGCGGCGCCAGGCCCAACGGGAGGAGCGTCTCCGATAGGAGGCCGACGACGGGCGGGAGCTGTTGCGGGCAAATGATACACCTCTTGAAAGTCGCCTGATTTTTCGCAGGGCAGCCCCGTCACTGGAAAAGCCCCCCTCAGAAAGTCTTATTTTTCTTCAAACCAGTCCAACATCAGATCTGCCCAGCCCTTGGGCACCCTATGCCCCCCCGGAAGCAGCATGAATTCAATATCTGCATCGACCCCGCAGTCCCAACGGCGGCTCAGGGCCTTGTCGTCTTGCCAGGCCTTGCCCGGCGCATGGCTCTCGCAGCCGTTTGTCTGCCGCCACAACTCTAACCCGGCATAGATATCACCCTGCTGAAACTGCTTGTCTCCCAGATAGCGGCCCTCTAGCGGGACGGTTCGATCACTCCACCCGTGGCTGTGGAACAACCGCACCGGCGCGGCGCAGCTTTCGGGCTGGGGTCGCCAGAAGCCACCTGAGATAGGCGCATAGGCGGCAAAATCATCCGGGTGTTGACAGGCCAGGTAATTGACCATGAAGGCGCCGGCCGAAAACCCGGCCAAGACGGTATCATGCCGCGAGACCCCAAACCGGTTCGCCGCATCTGCCATCACCTGGCGCAGGAATGCAGCCTCGTCCCGGCCCTGCCAGCCGGGGAAAAACACCCAGGACCGGTTGCCATTTCGCCGCCGGGTGGCATCAGGCGCAATCACCGCATAGCCGCGCGCCTTCAGCGCCTTGATCATGCCAGTGTTTTTCATAGTCCCGGCACCTGATCCGCCATAGCCATGCAGAAACAGCACCACCGGCAGAGGCTGCTGCCGGGCGGCCTGCGGCAGGCTGATGTGATAGGCCCCGGTGCTAATCTGGCAGGGGGCTGACAAATCGTCACAGCCGGCCCGTGCGGCGCCGCCCCACAGGGCGACCATCACAGCCGCCAACGCCGGGGCAAAACCGCCCCCTGCGATCATTGCTGCCAACGTGAGACCGGCAGGTTGCTGGCCACCCAGCCCGGCCCAGCCCGCGATCCCATCATGCCTTCGGGCACATCTATGATATTGCTGAATCCGGCCGCAGTTAACGCCAAAGTCATCCGGGCAGAACGCCCTCCGGTGGCGCAGATCAGCGCAATGGGGGCGCTGCGGTCACCGCCGGCTGCCACGGCCACTGCCTCAGCGAAATCATTGCGCCGCAGGTCAATGGGATGGCCACCCACCGGCACTCCGACCGCCTTCCACTCTCTTGGTGTGCGGATATCTATCAGAGTAATCTCGCCCGATTGCGCCTGTTGATAGGCCTCACCCACCGTCAGTCGCGGCTGATCGTGATCCGGCGGCTGGCTGCGCCACCAGACACCCGTTGCCGCCACGGCAGCCACAGCCCCGCCGCCAAGCAGAACTTTGCGTCTGGATAGGGTCAATTGGGGCATTCGGCTCTCCGGATTTATGTGTCCACTACAAGCGGCCTAACATGTTCCGCCGCGCTGGTCAGAAAAAGCCTCTGACGGCGCAATCAAGTTCTTGTCAACGCTGCCCAGAGCCACCACGTTAGGCGCGAGAATTCAACAAAATGCAGCGCAATCTGCCTCCGCAGCCATCGCGAGGGCTGGCACTGATGCCAAAAAATGCTTAGGCAACGATAACTTTGCCTTGCCCAAGCCCGGAGATCATCACGTGTCCCTGTTTCTGATTGCGGCCCTGCCCTTTCTTGGTGCGCTTTTCCCTGCACTGTTGATCCGTGCCGGGCGCAACGCCGCCGCCGCCTCGGCTGGGTTCACCACCCTGCTGGCCTTTATCGGCCTACTGCTGAATGCCCCCGCCGTGTTGCGCGGCGAGCTGGTGCAGGCGCGGCTCGATTGGCTGCCCGGTCTGGGGCTGAACGCCAACTTCTATCTTGATGGATTGGGGCTGCTGTTTGCCGGGCTGATCCTGGGCATCGGTCTGCTGATCATCCTCTATGCGCGGTTCTATCTGTCGCGGGAGGACCCGATGGGTCAGTTCTATACCTATCTGCTGCTGTTTCAGGGCGCGATGGTTGGTATCGTTCTGTCCGACAACATCTTGCTTTTGCTGGTATTTTGGGAGCTGACCTCGCTCAGCTCGTTCCTGTTGATCGGCTATTGGAAGCACCTGCCCGAGGGCCGCCAGGGCGCCCGTATGGCGCTGGCGGTGACCGGCTCTGGTGGTCTGGCGATGATCGGCGGCATGCTTATGCTGGGCCATATCGTTGGCTCCTATGATCTGACTGTGATCCTGCAACACAAAGAGCTGATCCAGGACTCGCCCCTGTACCTGCCCGCGCTGATCCTGATCCTGATTGGCGCCTTCACCAAATCGGCGCAGTTCCCGTTCCATTTCTGGCTACCACACGCGATGGCCGCCCCGACGCCGGTGTCGGCCTATCTGCACTCGGCTACCATGGTAAAGGCCGGCTTGTTCCTGATGGCGCGGATGTGGCCGGTGCTGGCCGGCACCGAGGCCTGGTTCTATATCGTGGCCACCACCGGCTTGATCACCATGGTGCTGGGCGCGGTGATTGCGCTGTTCAAGGATGACCTCAAGGCGCTGCTGGCGTTTTCCACTGTCAGTCATCTGGGGCTGATCACCATGCTGCTGGGCTTTGGCACCAAAGCAGCCGCCATTGCCGCAATCTTTCACATCATCAACCACGCCACATTTAAGGCGGCGCTGTTCATGAGTGCCGGGATTATCGACCACAGTGCCCATACCCGTGACATCAAACGGCTGGGCGGGCTGCGGCATCTGATGCCTATCACCTTTACCATCGTTGTCATTGCGTCGCTGTCGATGGCGGGCATTCCGCCACTGAACGGTTTCTTAAGCAAAGAGATGATGCTGCAAGAGACCGTGAACACCCTGTGGCGCGACTCGCATTATCTGGTTCCGGGATTGGCTGTCTTTGCCGCCATGTTCTCGGCTGCCTATTCGTTTCGCTATATCAAGCATGTATTTCTGGGCCCCCAGCGGCACGACTACCCGGCACAGCCGCATGATCCCGGTGTCGGGCTCTGGCTGGCGCCAGCCTTTCTGGCGCTATTGGTGGTGGCCATCGGCCTGAGCCCCAACATCCTGTCCGGCCCTGTGGTCTCGGCTGCGGCGGCGGCGGTGATTGGCGATGGGGAAATCCCTGAGTTCCACGTCCAACTCTGGCACGGCATCAATGCACCGCTGATGATGTCCTTAGCGGCCATATCTGGTGGGATGGCGCTGCTTTGGGGGCATTCTGCCTTGGCACGGGTCTGGAACGCCGCCCCCCGCCCCGAGGCCAAGGTGATCTTTGACGCCCTGATTGGCGCCGCCACCCGGTTCAGCCGGGGCCTGAGCGACGCGCTGCACAATGGCTCGATCACCCGCTACGCCGCGATCATGGTGGTGTTCACCACTGCGATTTCTTTCTACGCCTATCAGTCCGGCGTCGCCGCGGCCCCTACCCGAGCGGTTCAGGACGCCGGAGCCCTGCCGATCATCGGTTGGGTCTGTCTGATGCTGGCTACGATTTTCATCGTGCTGCACCACCGCAACCGACTGCTGGCGCTGGTGCTGATCGGCGTTGTGGGTCTGATTGTATCGCTGTCGTTCAACTATCTCTCGGCGCCGGATCTGGCGCTGACGCAGATCTCGGTCGAGGTTGTGACCATCATCCTGATGCTGCTGGCGCTGAACTTTCTGCCCAAGGAGACCCCGG
The DNA here is from genome assembly GCF_030285785.1 of Parasedimentitalea psychrophila. Taxonomy (NCBI): domain Bacteria; kingdom Pseudomonadati; phylum Pseudomonadota; class Alphaproteobacteria; order Rhodobacterales; family Paracoccaceae; genus Parasedimentitalea; species Parasedimentitalea psychrophila. Next base: position 4,754,407 of record NZ_CP127247.1, read on the forward strand.
TGGAAACCCCCATCGGCACCCGGATGCGGGATGGGCTGATTGCAATCACTGCCGGTACCGGTGTTGGCGGGCTGATCTACGCGCTGATGACCCGCGATTTCATTGCGCCGTCGATCTCGGAATTCCACCTCGCCAATTCATACAAGGGCGGCGGCGGCACCAATGTGGTGAACGTGATTCTGGTTGATTTCCGGGGCTATGATACCTTTGGCGAGATCATCGTGCTGGGCATTGCGGCGCTGGTGATCTTTGCCCTGACCGAAGCCATTCTAGGGTCCAAGGTGCGTGCCTATCTGCTGAACCGAAAACCGGACCTGCCGCAGGATGGCGACCCGCACCCGCTGATGATGGTGATCGCCACGCGGGTGATGATGCCCCTGGCGCTGATGGTTGCGGCTTATATTTTCTTCCGTGGTCACAACCTGCCGGGCGGTGGATTTATCGCCGGCCTGATCGCGGCAATTGCCATGCTGATGCAATACATGGCCTCGGGCTTTGGCTGGGCGGCTGAGCGACAGCGGGTCTATTACCACGGCATCATCGGCTCTGGCGTGCTGATCGCCGCCGCCACCGGCATGGGGGCCTGGCTGGCGGGCAAACCTTTCCTGACCAGCGCCTTTGGCTATCTGCACTGGCCGCCGCTGGAGGAATTCGAATGGGCCACTGCGGCGCTGTTTGACCTTGGTGTTTTCCTGGCAGTGGTTGGCGCGGTGATGCTGACCCTGGAAAGCCTGGCGCGATTTGCCTGGCAGCCGGGCATGCAGTCGGAACACGCAATGGACATCAACCCGGCCCGCGATGACGCGCCCAAGACCGAAGAGGAGGCCTGAGCATGGAAATCCTGTTTGCCTCGGCCGTTGGCATTCTGACCGCTGCGGGGATCTATCTGATCCTGCGCAAGCGCACCTTCCCGGTCATTCTGGGGCTGTCGCTGCTGACCTACGGCGTCAACCTGTTCCTGTTTGCCACTGGCCGCTTGATGGTCAACGCGCCTCCGGTGCTGAACAAATACGCCGAAGTGCCCTATACCGATCCGCTGCCACAGGCGCTGGTGCTGACCGCCATCGTGATTTCCTTTGGCATGACCGCCGTGGTGGTGATGATTGCGCTGGGGGCCTATCTGTCGGCCAAGGATGACCAGATTGACATGATTGAAAATGATGAGCGCGCAGGAGATGACGCATGAACCACCTGCTGATTGCGCCCGTGGTGCTGCCTGCCATTGTCGCGCCTTTCACCATCATGGTGCTGCGCCACCATCTGAGCCTGCAACGGATCTTCTCGCTTGCCAGCACCCTGGTACTGCTGGCGATCACCCTGATGCTGGCGGCACAGGCGGCTGATGGCACCGTGCAGGTCTATGAACTAGGCAGCTGGCCGGCGCCTTTTGGCATTGTGTTGGTGCTGGACCGACTGTCGGCGCTGATGCTGCTGCTGACCTCTGGGCTGGCACTGGCGGTGGTGCTTTATGCCATTGGATCAGGCTGGGATGCCCGGGGCCGCCATTTCCACGCGCTGTTGCAGTTTCAGCTGATGGGCATTCTGGGCGCCTTTCTGACTGGCGACGCCTTTAACCTGTTTGTGTTTTTTGAGGTGCTGCTGATCGCCTCTTACGGGCTGATGATCCACGGCGGTGGCACCAAACGGTTGCAGGCCGGGGTGCAATATGTGGTCTATAACCTGCTGGGCTCCAGCCTGTTCCTGTTTGCCCTTGGCACCATCTATTCGGTGACCGGCACCCTGAACATGGCCGATCTGGCGGTGCGGGTGGCTGAGCTGTCGCCCGATGACACGGCCCTGCTGCGGGTCGGCGCGATCATGTTGCTGCTGGTGTTTGCCATCAAGGCCGCGGTTCTGCCGCTGCACTTCTGGCTGCCTGCCTCATATGCCAATGCACCGCTTCCGGTTGCAGCGCTGTTTGCCATCATGACCAAAGTGGGCGCCTATGGCATCCTGCGGATCTATACGCTGGTGTTTGGCCCCGAGGTCGCGGCCACCGCTGGACTGGTCGGAGACTGGCTGCTTCCCGCCGCCATGCTGACGCTGGCCATCGGTGCGGTTGGTGTTCTGGGGGCCCGTGAGATTGGCCGTCTTGTGGCCTTTGGCGCCATTGCCTCGATGGGGACGCTGCTGATCGCGGTGGCGCTGTTCACCCCACAATCCATTGCAGCGGCGCTGTATTACACCGTGCATTCGACCCTTGCTGCCGGCCTGCTGTTTCTGGTCGCCGATCTGGTGATGGAGCGCCGCGGCGGCGCAATTGTCGCCCAACGCCCGATGGCACAAACCGGGCTGATTGCTGCACTGTTCTTTGTCGGCGCCATCGCCATGGCCGGAATGCCACCGCTGTCGGGCTTTGTCGGCAAGCTGCTGGTGATGGACGCGGCGCGCGGCCATGATCTGGTCTGGTGGATCTGGGCTGTCATTCTGGCAGGCTCGTTGATCACCATCATCGGCTTGGCCCGGGCCGGATCCGAGATCTTCTGGAAAAGCCACGACGCCAGCCATATCCGCGAAGCCGAACCAGAGCGGCCGGTGGACGACAGCCAAGCGCAGCCAGAGGAACCCGCACCGAATGCCCCCATGCTGCCATTTGTTGCCTGCTTTGGCCTATTGGCCGGGCTGGTGCTGCTGACTGTATTCGCGGGCCCGATGATGGACTATACCAATGCCACCGCCGCACAATTGTTTGACCCGAACCTCTACATTGACGCGGTTCTAGGGAGGGCTGAGCCATGAAACTGCTGCACCGTCTGTTGCCACACCCGGTTCTGACCCTGTTGCTGACCGTGACCTGGCTGCTACTGGTCAATGGATACTCGCTGAACTCGCTGGTGTTTGGATTTGGGCTGGGGATCATCATTCCTTTTGTGACCCAGCCCTTTTGGCCCAACCGCCCGGCGGTCAAAAGACCGCTCAAGGTTATCCAATACATCCTTCTGGTGCTCTATGACATCGTGGTGGCCAATATCGTGGTGGCCAAGATCGTGGTGTTCAAACCCAATGCCGCGCGCCAGCCCAACTGGGTCACCATCCCGCTGGAGCTGCGCACCCCCGAGGCGATCACCGCCCTGGCCGGCACCATCACCATGACCCCCGGCACCCTGACAGCGGATGTCTCGGCCGAGGGCCATGCGCTGCTGGTGCATTGCCTGGATGCCCCCGACCCAGACGCGGTGCGCGACGATATCAAACAGCGCTATGAGCGCCGCCTGATGGAGATTTTCGAATGATCCTCTACGCCGTTATTTTCGCTTTTGGCTGCTTTTCGCTGTCGGTTCTGATGAACCTGTGGAAAGTGCTGTTCGCGAATGAGATCGCCGACCGCATTCTGGCGCTGGACACCATGTTCATCAACGCCATCGCCCTGATGGTGCTTTACGGTATAGCACAGGGCACTGGCATTTACTTTGAGGCCTCGATGATCATCGCCATGCTCGGCTTTGTGTCCACCGTGGCCTATGCGCGCTTTATCCTGCGCGGCAACATCATCGAGTGAGGCGGATATGGACCTGTTTTTCGAACTGCTGATCACCGCGTTTCTGATCATCGCCGGTGTCTTTGGACTGGTAGGCTCCTTTGGGCTGCTAAAGCTCAACGATGCCATGTCGCGGCTGCATGCCCCGACCAAGGCCACCACGCTGGGGGTTGGCGGTGTGCTGCTGGCCTCGATGGCCTATGCCTTTGCCAAGGGCCCGCATTATTCGGTGCATGAGTTGATGATCACCCTGTTCCTGCTGCTGACCGCGCCGATCACCGCCAATTTCATTGCCAAGGTGCATATTCATCAGAAAGAAAGCCGCGACAGCCTGCCAGCGGCGGGGGAAGACGGCTCTTGGGCCACCCAAAACCTGGATGACACCGACGACAAAAGCTGAGCGGCATACGCGCTGGGATGACCCATAGCAGATCTGAGACAAGGCCGATTGACCATGAATGACCCTCATTTGCCGCTGACCCGAGATCTGGTGCTGATTGGCGGCGGCCATACCCATGCTCTGGTGTTGCGCAAATGGGGCATGATGCCGATGCCCGGTGCGCGGCTGACCCTCATCAATCCCACCTCGACGGCAGCCTATTCAGGCATGTTACCGGGGTTTGTCGCCGGTCATTACAGCCGCGACGAGCTGGACATTGATCTGGTGAAACTGGCCCGTTTTGCCGGCGCGCGGGTGATCCTTGGCACCGCCACCGGCATCGACATCGCCGCCCGTCAGGTGCTGGTTCCGGGGCGTGCGCCAATCGCTTATGACGTGGCTTCAATCGACGTGGGCATCACCTGCGACATGCCCGATCTGGCGGGGTTTGCCTGCCACGCGGTCCCCGCCAAGCCATTGGGGATTTTTGCCGCCAAATGGGATGCCTTCCGCCACGGCGACGGCCCGGCCCATATTGCAGTTATCGGCGGCGGCGTTGCCGGGGTGGAGCTGGTGCTGGCAATGGCCCATGCCCTGCGCAGTCGCGGAAGGTTGGCGCAGGCCACCTTGATCGACAACGCCGAAGTTCTAACCTCCCTTGGCAGCAAAGCCCGCGCCAAGCTGCGCATCGCGCTGACCGAGCAATCCGTGACCCTGCTGGAGAACGCCGAGATCGCCAGTATCGAGGCCGATCACATCCGCCTGAAGGATGGCCGTGAGGTGCTGTCGGATTTCACCACAGGCGCGGCCGGCGCCCGTCCCTATGACTGGCTGGGCCGCTCGGGACTGGCGCAGAGTGAAGGCTACCTCAATGTGAGCGCGCAGTTGCAAACATCGGATCCGGCTGTGTTTGCGGCGGGCGATTGTGCCCATCTTTGCCATGCGCCGCGCCCCAAAGCCGGGGTCTATGCGGTGCGCCAGGCGCCGGTGCTTTATGACAACCTGCAAGCCGCCCTTAGCGGTGGCGATCTGCGCGCCTACAAGCCGCAAAAAGATTACCTGAAACTGATCTCTCTGGGCGCTAAATCGGCGCTGGCTGAACGCTTTGGCCATACCCCATCCGGACCGCTGATGTGGCGCTGGAAGGATCACATCGACCAGACATTCATGACCCGTTTCCGCGACTTGCCGGCAATGGAGCAGCCGCAGCTGCCGAGTTACCACACGCTGGGAATGGCTGAGGCGCTGGGGGACAAACCCATGTGTGGCGGCTGCGGAGCCAAGGTTGGCCGCACTGCCCTGCGCGCCGCACTGGCGCCGCTTCCCGAGGCGCGGCGCAGTGACATCACGCCGCTACCCGGTGATGATGCGGCGCTGCTGACGATGGGCACTGTCAAACAGGTGATCAGTTCGGACCATCTGCGCGCCTTTTGCGCCGACCCGGTGGTGATGACCCGCATCGCAGCGGTGCATGCCTTGGGTGATATCTGGGCGATGGGGGCGCAGCCACAGGCGGCCACCGCCAATCTGATCCTGCCGCGGATGTCACCTGAGCTGCAGCAACGGACCCTGCATGAAATCATGATGACCGCCAGCTGCGTCATCCGCGATGCGGGCGGCGAAATTGTTGGCGGCCATACCTCGCTTGGCGATGAGCTGACCATCGGCTTTACCGTCACCGGCCTGTGCTCGCGGGCGCCAATCACCCTGGCCGGAGCAAACCCCGGTGACCTGCTGATCCTGACCAAACCGATCGGCTCGGGCGTGATCATGGCGGCTGAGATGGCGGGGCTTGCCAAGGGCGCATGGGTCACGGCAGCGCTGGCACAGATGTGCCGCCCGCAGGCCAAGGCGGCAGAGATCCTGCAACAGGCCCATGCGATGACGGATGTGACCGGCTTTGGCCTATACGGACATCTCGCCGGAATTTGCCAGGCCTCGGCGGTTGGGGCTGATTTGAAAATGGCGGCGGTGCCGCTGATGATCGGAGCCGCACAGCTGGCGGCGCAGGGTGTTCGCTCGTCGCTGTTTGGCGACAACCGCGCGCTGGCAGCCGAGGTTCCGAGCAGTGGTGTGCGCGATCTGTTGTTTGACCCGCAAACCGCCGGCGGATTGCTAGCGGCCGTGGATGCCAAAGATGCCGCTGGGCTGTTACAGGCCCTGCAGCAGGCGGGCGAGCCGGCAGCCATCATCGGGTCTGTCACCCATGGCACCGGTATCACGATCACCTAAGGTCAGGCGTGGCGCGGGCTGACTGTTCTACTGCGCGGCCTGGCGTTGCATCAATTTGGTAATCTGATCCGCAGCGCCGGCCAGTCCTTCGGCGTCCAGTTCGGCCACCTGCACCTCGGCGAGAACCCGGGCAGCCGCAGTCTGGCGCGATTTGGCATAAGACGGGTCATAGTGCTGCACCATCAGGGCTTCGGTCAGCGCCGCTTTGTCCCCCGCCGCAATCAGCTCAAACCAAAGATCCACCACCGCGTTTGAGCGATGCGCCCGCAGCGGTTCCAGCTTGCGACACAGCTTGTCCGCATCCGACAGGATATCGTCATAGGCCCGCACCAGATAGCGGCTCCGCGCCGCCACCGGGGCGGCAACCTGAATACGCGGCGCCGCCTTCATCGCCGTCCACAGTGAGGGCGGAATGATCCGGTCCCCGATCTTGCTGGATTCCGCCTCGACCAGCACCGGACGGGCGGTATCCAATCGGGCCAATTGCGCCGCCAGCTCAGATTCAAACGCCTTTTGGCTGGGTTGCGGCCCATTCATGCCCCCCAAAAGCGAGCCGCGATGGTTGGCCAGACCTTCCAGATCCAGCACCTGCACGCCACGGGTTTGCACCAGCTTCAGCAGATCGGTTTTGGCGGTGCCGGTATAGCCATCCAACGCCACCAGTTGATGCGCCAGTGGGGTGTCATACAGATAGGATTTCACCAACCTGCGGTAGGTCTGATAGCCGCCTTCAATCACCTCGGCGCGCCAGCCAATCTGCTGCAACAGCCAGGTAAAGGATCCCGAGCGCTGGCCACCGCGCCAGCAATAGACCAGCGGCTGCCAGCCACCGTCTTTCTCGGCCAGGGCGGTTTCCACATGGCGCGCGGTGTTGCGAAACACCATGGCAGCGCCCAGTTTGCGCGCCAGAAAGCGGCTTTTCTGCACATAGATGGTGCCAACCTGAGCCCGCTCTTCATTGTCCAGAACCGGCAGGTTTATCGCGCCAGGCAAGTGGTCCTCGGCAAATTCACCCGGGCTTCGGACGTCAATCACGCTATCATAAGAGTGATCCAACAGGTCAATCAGAGATGTAAAAGTCAGAGCCATGCGCCACCTCTAGCCGCAGCACCGGGTGAGGGAAAGCGTCGTTTACAATCAAAACTGGTAAAACATGCTTGCCTCTGCCCGGTTGGGAAAAGTAACATTATGTTGAGCGATTGAACGCACGCTCTCTGTAAGGGTGTCCTTCCACCCAAAAACTAGGATAGGTTGCAAAGTCACCATGGAATTACACCGCCTCGATATTCACAGCATGCCGGGCCACCTGATCCGCAGGTTGAATCAGATATCCGTTGCCCAGTTCATGGAGCAGATGACCAGTGCAGGGCTATCCCTGACGCCGGTGCAATATGCCGCACTCTGCGCGATCCGTGACCACCCCGGCATCGACCAGGCCTCGGTGGCTGGGTTGATTGCCTATGATCGGGCGACGCTTGGCAAGGTAATTGACCGCCTCGACGCCCGTAAACTGGTGCGCCGCAAAGTGTCCAGTTCCGACCGTCGTGCGCGTGAGTTGTTTTTGTCTGTCGATGGCCAGGCCCTGCTGGCCATTGCCCACCCTCTGGTTGAGGCAGCGCAACCGGAGATCCTGTCCGGGCTGAGCCCTCAGGAACAGGATGAATTTGTGCAGCTGATGCAAAAGATCGTCCGGGCGAACAATGAACTGAGCCGGGCACCGCACCGCGACCTGGGCAAAGCTGCCGACTAGGCGGCGCCGCTAGATCAGCGCACCGCGCGGCACATCGTCGGGCACATCGTTTGGTGCAAAAGGTTCAATCAGTTCGGGCCCCGTTGCACGGTTTGAATTGACCGCTGGATCGACCCGGTGAAACTCCAGCAAATCCTCGGCGCCCGGCTGCATCAGGGTCGCCGCGCCCGGCCCCGCCTCGCCAAGCCAGAGCGCCCAGTCCGCTGGCTCCAGAATCAGCGGCATCCGGTGGTGCAGGGTTGATATAGTTTGATTGGCACCGGTGGTGACGATGGCACAGCTGTTGATCGGGTCATCCTGACCCCAGCTTTGCCAGATCCCGGCAAAGGCCAGCGGTGCGCCGTCCCGGCGCTGAATATACCACGGCAATCTGTGGTCCTGATCGTCCTTGGTCCATTCATAAAACCCACTGACCGGGATCAGGCACCGGCACTCACGGCAGGCTTTGGCAAAGGCAGGCTTTTGCGCCAGGGTCTCTGCCCTCGCATTAATCAGCAACGGACCAGCCGAGACGGTCTGGTACCAGTGCGGCAGAAACCCCCAGCGCATCGAGACCAGTTGCCGCCCGGTGGCGCCGGATTGCACCACATGCACCGCAGTGGTGGGACAGACATTGAAATTTGGCACTGCTGGCAAATTATTGGCAGGTTGCGCCGCAAACAGCTGCGCCATGGCGTCATTTGGAAGGGTGATGGCAAAGCGTCCGCACATGGGGCCAGACTAGCGTGACCTGTTGCCCGCGTCAGCCATCATTTTGCCTGCGGTCAAACAAACAAAAGACCCCGCCAGATTGTTCCGGCGGGGTCTGTGAATCACATTCAAATGCGATTATTTTTGTGCGATACGCCCATCGACATATGGCGTATAGGGCGAGTTTACCGCCATGTATTCCGCCAGAACATCAGCCAGATCTGGGCCGAAATCATAGGCATTCTTGTCGTCGCCGGCGAACATCTTGTAGCCGTCACCGCCGCCGCGCACATAGTTGTTGGTCACAACCATGTAGGTCTTGGCCGGATCAACCGCAACGTAGCCGTCGCCATCGGCAACCATGACGTCCTGAACACGGCCCTCGCCGGCCGCAACGCTTGCGTCCCAAGTGAACTTGATGCCGGCAACCTGTGGAAAGCGGCCCTTGACCTCTTCTACCTGGCTCACACCGTTTTCAAGCGCCGCAACCAGGGTCGCGCCGTCCAGTTCAAAAGTTGACAGGGTGTTCTGGAACGGCAGCACCGACAGCACTTCGCCCATAGTGACCTGACCCGACTCTAGGCTGGCACGAATGCCGCCTGAGTTGGCAATGGCCACGGTCACGCCCTGATCCTTGACCCGTGCCAGCATAGCATCCGCGACAAGATTGCCCATCTGGCACTCCTGAATACGGCAGGTAGCCCGGTCGCCATTGATCGCCTCAGCCGACTCGGCCACCACCTTGGTGCGGATCTCGTCCAGCGGTGTGCCCAGCTCGGCAATACGGGCAACGGTGGCTTCGTCTTCGGCCACCGAGGCGTCCATGCTCAGCGGCTCACCAGCGGCCTGAACCACATTGCCAGCGTCATCAAAGGTCACGTTCAGCTCGCCCAGGAACTTGCCATAGGCATAGGCCTGCACGATGGCGGTATCATTGACCATGGTTGGATAGGGGCCAACGGCGCGGTCGGACACGTTTGACAGGTAGCTGTTCGAGTGGCCGCCGACGATCACATCCACACCAGTAGTTTCCGCCGCAACCTTTTGGTCCACAACATAGCCCGAGTGGCTGAGCACGATGATCTTATTGACGCCTTCAGCGGTCAGCCGGTCCACTTCGGCCTGAACCGCAGCAACCGGATCGCCAAAGGTGATGTTCTTGCCGGGGCTGGCCAGATCATGGGTGTCTTCTGGTGTCAGACCAATCAGGCCGATCTTCTCGCCGCCGCGTTCAATAACGGTGGATTTTTGCAGCACACCGTCCAACATCGGCTCAGCACTGACGTCAGCGTTGGACATCAGTACCGGGAAATCAAGCGCATCCATGAATCCGCGCAGCACTTCGGGGCCATCGTCGAACTCGTGGTTGCCGACGGTCATGCCGTCATAGGCCAGCTTGTTCATGAACTCGGCGGCCATTTTGCCCTTGTAGTAGGTATAGAACAGCGAGCCCTGGAACTGGTCGCCGCCGCTGACCAGGATAGAGTTATTGGACCGGGCACGGGCGTCAGCGATGGCTGTCACCAGGCGGGCGGTGCCACCAAAACATTTGCCCTCGGCATTGTCGCCGTCGCGGCAGCCGCTGTCATACTTGCTGACCGGCTCAAACCGGGAATGGAAGTCATTGGTGTGCAGAATGGTCAGGTTATAATCCGCAGCCGCCATCCCGGCGGTCATCCCCAAGGCAGCGACAGAACTCAGAATTCGCATCATCATAATTAAACTCTCCCAGTTTTTATTTTTTTTCGCCCTTTAGGCGCGCGTGGCTACGCCGACATAAGGGAATAGGACATAGTTGCGTCCGGCTTCTGAAATCGCAAGGGTATTGTCACGGCAGCCAGCCACAGCGGTCAGTTACGCAGTCTGCGTGACGGTGCCATGACAGGCAGGTCAGGTCAGGGGGAAAAGCAGGGTTTTTGACGCAACCGCGCCAATGGCTTGACCCGGAGGCAGCCGCAGGGCATCAGGCAATCATGCTGATATACAAAATCTTCCGTGCCGACGAATGGGCGGCATTCGACTCTCAGGGGGAAACTCTGGGCGCCGCAATCGACCTGTCTGATGGGTTCATTCATTTCTCCACGGCTGAACAGGCCGCAGAAACCGCCGCCAAGCATTTTGCCGGGGTCCAGGGGCTGATGCTGCTGGCCTTTGAGACCGACAGGCTGGGCGAGGCCCTGGAGTGGGAGGTGTCGCGCGGCGATGCGCTGTTCCCGCATCTGTACCGAGCGCTGAAACGCAGTGAGCTGATCTGGGTGAAACCGCTGCCGCTGGTCGATGGCGTGCATCAGTTTCCGGCAGGCATGGCATGAACCTGATCGAAACACTGGGCCTGAAGGCGCTGCATCAACTGGACCCCGAAACCGCGCATGGGCTGTCTATCAAGGCGTTGAAACTGGGTCTGGTCGCAACCCCCGGCCCGGTGACCTCATCGCGATTGAAAACCACGCTGGCGGGGATTGAGCTGCCCAACCCGGTGGGTCTGGCCGCCGGGTTTGACAAAAACGCCGAAGTGCTGGCGCCATTGGCGCAGTCAGGGTTTGGCTTTATCGAGGTTGGCGCCGCTACCCCGCGCCCGCAACCGGGCAATCCCAGGCCACGTCTGTTCCGGCTGACCGAGGACGCGGCGGCGATCAACCGCTTTGGCTTTAACAATCAGGGCATGGAGCAGATCGCCCAGCGCCTGTCGCAGCGTCCCAGGGATGCGGTGATTGGACTGAACCTTGGTGCCAACAAAGACAGCGATGACCGCGCCAGCGATTTTGCCCGCGTGTTGCAGCATTGCGGCGCGCATCTGGATTTCGCCACCGTCAATGTGTCCTCTCCCAACACCGAAAAGCTGCGCGATCTGCAGGGCAAAACGGCCTTGACCGCCTTGCTGAGTGGCGTGATCGACACCCGCAACGCTCTGAAGCGCAAGATCCCGGTGTTCCTGAAAATCGCCCCGGATCTGACGATTGATGAGCTGCGCGATATTGCCGAAGTGGCGCGTGAGACCGGCATTGATGCGGTGATCACCACCAATACCACCCTGTCGCGTGACGGCTTGCAAAGCGCCCAAAAGGCCGAGGCCGGCGGGCTGTCTGGCGCGCCACTGTTTGAGAAATCAACCCGCGTGTTGGCGCAGCTGTCGCAGCTGCTGGACGGTCAGATCCCACTGATCGGCGTTGGCGGCATCAGCACGGCTGAACAGGCCTATGCCAAGATCTGTGCCGGGGCCAGCGCGGTGCAGCTTTATACGGCACTGGTCTATCATGGCCTGTCCCTGGCGGGTGAGATTGCCCGTGGATTGGATGATCTGCTGGCGCGGGATGGCTTTGACACCGTGGCGCAGGCTGTCGGCAGTAAACGAGGCGATTGGCTGTGATCACCTATTGGCACAATCCGCGCTGCTCCAAATCCCGCGCCGGGCTGGCCCTGTTGCAAGACAAGGGCGTCGAGGTCCGGCAGCGGCTTTACCTGTCTGATCCCCCCAGCCTGGGCGAGATCAAACGGGTTCAGGCGCTGTTGGGGGGCGGGGCAGTGGATATGATGCGCGCCAAAGACCCGCTGTTCACAGAGTTGCGGCTGAGCAGAGATACGCCCGAGGCGGAGTTGCAGGCGGCTATGGCCACGCATACGGCGCTGATTGAGCGACCAATTGCGATTGCCGGTGATCGCGCCGTGATTGGTCGCCCGACCGAAGCAATTGAGACCCTTCTATAGCCAAACTCAGAGTTAGGCGGCGCGGGATTCGAGCGCGGGGTATCGCACCCCCAAACTGATCCCGCGCGCCACAAAGGATATCAGCAGCGCCAGCCACAACCCGTGGTTTCCCAACATCGGCAGCAGCACTGCGACAGATGCGGCGTAGATGCCAAAGCTGACCAGCATCATATTGCGCATATCGCGGGTGGCGGTGGCGCCGATAAAAATCCCGTCCAGCATCCAGGCGGCCCAGCCCAGCGGCGGCGCCAGCACCATATAGGGCAGATAGACACGGGCCACCTCGCGGACCTCCGCAGAGGTGGCCATAAGGTCGATGATCATCCCACCCGACAGGGCAAAGACAATCGCCAATACGATAACCACCACCAACCCCCAGAAGCTGGTCAGCCCGGCACTGCGGCGCAGGCGGTGGCGTTGGCCAGCGCCAACCGCCTGCCCCACCAGAGTTTCGGCGGCAAAGGCAAAGCCGTCCATGCCGTAGGCAGTTATCATCAGGAACTGCAACAACACCTGATTGGCGGCCAGCACCACATCGCCAAACCCGGACCCAAAGAACAGAAAGGCGACAAACATCGCCTGCAGCAGCAGTGAGCGGACCAGAATATCGCCATTGACCATGGCCATGTGCCGCAGCCGAACCCGGTCAAGAACCTGCGCCCAGTTGTGCCAGTCCGGCATTTGCAGGACGCCTCGGCAGAACCACATGCCCAAGGCCAGCCCCGACCACTCGGCCAGGAACGTGGCATAGGCAACCCCGTTCACCCCCCAGCCCAATTGCAGGACGAACCACAGATCCAGCAGGATATTGACGCCATTCATCCACAGTTGCAGCACCAAAACGGCACGGGTGCGCTCTTGGGCGATCAACCACCCGGTGATGCCATACAGACCAATTGCTGCCGGTGCCGACCAGACCCGGATACGCAGATAGTCCTGCGCCAGGCTCTCGACCTCGGGTGTTGCCGGGGCCAGTTGGAAGGATAGATAGAACAGCGGTGCCTGCAACAGGATCAGCGCCAGACCGGCGCCAAAGCCGATCAACAATGCGCGGGTCAACAGCGCCGCCACTTCGCCGCGCTCCCCCGCCCCCAAGGCCTGACTGGTCAGCCCCACTGTGCCCATGCGCAGGAAACCAAACATCCAGTACAGCGCCGACAGAATGATCGCGCCGATGCCCACCGCCCCAATCGGTGCGGCGGCGCCCAACTGGCCAACCACACCGGTGTCCACGGCACCCAGAATGGGCACCGTGGCATTGGACAGCACAATCGGCAGCGCGATTTTCAGCACCCGGCGATGGGTTAGCGGAGAGGCGTCAGCCCTGTTTGGCGTCACGCTTGTCTTCCCCCTGCGGCATCAGGAAGTGACCCACCGCCTGGGCAAAGGGCCTGGTCTTGTGATCTTGCCAGGCCTCAACCCGGACACTGGCGAACCGGCGCCCGGAGCGGGCCACGGTGGCGCGGGCATAGGCGTCGCGCGGCAGGCCCGAGCGCAGGTAATCAACGGTAAAGTCGATGGTCTTTGGCTGCCGGGGCAGCTTGCCTGCGGTCATATCAGCCGGGTCCAGCTCTCCCGCCTCGATCTTGGGCCAGACATGCATCCAGTTCAGCGCCATCATTGCGGTCATTTCCAGAAACGCCGCCGTGGCGCCACCATGCAATGCGGGCAGGAAGGGATTGCCGATCAGTTTCTGGTCAAAGTTCATCTGGCCTGTCAGCTCATCGCCGCGACGGTCAAAGCTGATGTTCAGAAACTGAATGTAAGGCACCGAGGCCACCAAGGCCGCCAGCGCCGCATCGCGACGCTGTTTGACTACTTGTACGGGTTCGGGACGCGGGCGGCTCAAAACTTGGCCTCCACGGAAAAGGCAGCTGTTGCCGTTGCAACCGGGCGATCGCGGTCGTCATCCATCGCAACCGCCCGCACAAAGGCAACATTGCGGCTGATATGATGGCAGGTGGCCTTGGTCAGGATCGTCTGTCCCGGCGTGGCAGGGCGCATGTATTCGATCCGCAAATCAATGGTGGCAGTACCGCCCGGCGCATCCGGGTGGCACATCACGGCGGCGCCGCAACAGGTGTCCATCAGCGCCGACACCGCGCCGCCGTGAATGACCCCGGTGTCGGGATCGCCAATCAGTTTGACATCATAGGGCATGGAAATTTCGGCCATTCCATTGCCGATGCTTTGCAACACCAAACCCAGCTCCTGAGCATGTGGAATCACCTCAATAAACTGGCGTGCCAATTGCGTTTTATCGCCCATGCCGCTCTCCTTTTCGTTATACGCACAGCTTAATGCGCAATGGTCTGGTCATAGAGCAACCGCACCTGTTGCACTACCCAAAACAAGTGCCTAGGTTGCCCAAAAAAGGGGGATGGTGGATGACCGAAACAAGATTGTCATTCAAAGAAATGTGCGCGGCGTTTGATGTGACGCCACGTACCCTTCGATATTATGAATACATAGAACTGCTGCACCCCGACCGCGAAGGCCGCTCGCGGTTTTACACCACCCGCGAACGGGCGCGGATGAAGCTGATCATGCGGGGCCGCAAATTTGGATTTCAGCTGGAAGAAATACGCCAATGGCTGATGATTTATGAAAACGAAGGCGATCAGGCCCAGGCGCAGGCGTTTCTGGAAATGGCCGACCGGCAGATGATCGAACTCACAAAGCAGCGTGAACAACTGGAAGACGCGATGACTGAGCTCAGCTCGTTGCGCGAAACAACAGCCCGCAGTCTGTCGTAAAAACGCCGACCACCTCGGCAAGCGCGCCTGACCTAGCCCCGCCCCAAGCGGGGCTTTTGTATTTTTCGGGATCAATTTCCAGCCCGGAAAAGAGCCCGCCGCCTGGTCAGACCGGTTCGAAATCGGCGAAAATCCTTATTCTGTTAAGCAATTTGGCTCTTTTTTGACCAAATCACCGAAACGACGCCACGTCACATCCGCCGGACCCTACGTCACAAAGCAGCTGACGTAGGGTATAACTTACGTCAACGTAAAGCCTGTGCTGTAAGCAAACTCGAACAACTCAGCCAATGGCGACACCAGCAGCGAGAGTGACCAATATGACCGATGTGACTTTGAATATCCGCGAGATGTGCGACGCCTATCAGGTGACTCCGCGCACCCTGCGTTTCTACGAAGCCAAAGAGCTCCTATTTCCGATCCGCGAGGGTCAGAAACGGTTATTTACCAAGCGCGATCGGGCAAGGTTGAAACTGATCCTGCGCGGCAAGCGGTTTGGCTTTAGCCTGGAGGAAATCCGTCAGTTGCTGGATCTCTACCATATGGGCGACCAGCAGCACACCCAGCTGTCACGCACCTATGAAATTGCCCGCGAAAGACTGGCCGACATGGAACGTCAGCGAGACGAGCTGATCGAGGCCATTGATGAGTTGAAAGAACAATTGAAATGGGGCGAGAAAGTTATCGCCTCGGCCAAAAATGGGCAGCAAGCCGCCGAATAGGCCGCCTGTCCCCGCCGCAAACGGCCCCCAACACCGGGGTCGCCAAAACGTCGCTGTATCGACAGACAAAAGAGGCCCCTATGCCGGTTTACAACGCCCCCATCAAAGACATGCAATTCCTGTTGCACGACGTGTTGAACGTCACAGGCTCCAGCGTACCCGGCTACGGCGAGCTGGACAGCGATTTCACCAATGCGGTCCTGCAAGAGGCTGGCAAGATTGCCGGCGAAGTGCTGCAACCGCTGAACGTGGTCGGCGACACCGAGGGCTGCAGGCTGGAAAACGGGGTGGTCCGCACCCCCACCGGCTTCAAAGCCGCGCTGGATCAGATGAAAGACGGCGCCTGGACCGGACTGGATATGCCGGAACAATATGGCGGCCAGAACATGCCTTACGTCATCGGCACCGCCGTCGGCGAAATGTTCTCGGGTGCCAATATGGCCTTTGTAATGTATCAGGGGCTGACCCACGGTGCGGCCTCGGCCATTCTGGCGCATGGCACTGACGCCCAGAAAGACACCTATCTGCCGAAAATGATCGCCTGCGAGTGGACCGGCACCATGAACCTGACGGAATCGCATTGTGGCACCGACCTAGGCCTGATGCGCACCAAGGCCGAGCCACAGGACGACGGCAGCTACAAGATCTCCGGCGAAAAAATCTTTATCTCGGCGGGTGAGCACGACATGGCCGACAATATCATCCATCTGGTACTGGCCAAGATCCCCGGTGGGCCTGACGGCATCAAGGGCGTGTCGCTGTTCATCGTGCCCAAGTTCATGGTCAACGAAGACGGCAGCCTGGGCGCCCGCAACGGTGTGTCAGTGGGCAATATCGAAAAGAAAATGGGCATCCACGGCAACTCAACCTGTGTGATGAACTACGACGCGGCAACCGGTTATCTGCTGGGCAATGCGCATAAGGGCCTGCGCGCCATGTTCACCATGATGAACGAGGCCCGTCTGGGGGTCGGCATGCAGGGGGTCGCCCAGGCCGAAGCCGCCTATCAGAACGCGGTTGTTTACGCCAAGGACCGCCTGCAGGGCCGCGATGTCACTGGTATCAAAAACCCAGACGGGCCCGCCGACCCACTGATCGTGCACCCCGACATCCGCCGCTCGCTGATGGACCAGAAAAGCTTTACCGAGGGCGGCCGCGCCTTCCTGCTGTGGGGGGCCTCGATGATCGACGCCGCCCATCGCAGCGGCGACAAGGACGCCGACGGGCTGGTGTCGCTGCTGACCCCGGTGATCAAGGGCTTTTTGACCGACGAAGGCTATGACATGACCGTGCGCGCCCAGCAGGTTTACGGCGGTCACGGCTATATCGAAGAGCACGGCATGAGCCAGTTCACCCGCGACGCCCGCATTGCCCAGATCTATGAAGGCGCCAACGGCGTGCAGGCGCTGGATCTGGTGGGCCGCAAACTGGCCGCGGACGGTGGCAAGCATGTGATGGCGTTCTTTGCGCTGGTGAAGACCTTTTGCGCAGAAAACGGCGATATCTCGGATGACTTCAGCGCTGACTTCATCGCTCCGCTGAAAGCGGCGAGCAAGGATCTGCAGGCCGGTGCCATGTATTTCATGCAAAACGGCATGAAAAACCCCAACAACGCGCTGTCGGGGTCCTATGATTTTATGCACATGTTTGGTCATGTCTGCCTGGGCCTGCTGTGGGCGCAGATGGGAAAAGCTGCTTTGGGCGCGCTTGATGCCGGGGCTTCTGACGCGGCGTTCTATGAGACAAAGCTGGCAACAGGCCGGTATTACATGGCACGTCGCCTACCGGCCACCACCCTGCATCTTGCCCGTATCACCAGCGGCGCAGACACGGTGATGGCGCTGCAGGCTGACCAATTCTAACGGGATGGCGGGGATAGCCCCGCCCCTTCCACCTAGTTCCAAGGAGCTGACATGCCCAAACGGTTTCGCCTGACCCGACGCTTTCCAGTTGCAATGACCGAGGATGGCTATCGCCGCCTCAAACACTTTGCATCCGAGGCCGGGCTGGACGAAGGCGAGGCGCTGTCGTTCCTGTTTGAGAACTTCGACAGTGTCACCGACACCGAAAACCTGACCCACCGGCTGCGTCTGTTCAACACTGAACTGGACGCCCGAAAAAGATAGGCAAACGCTGATACAAGCGCGCCAAAGGGAGAGACATGACTTTCACGACCCACACACATTCCGCCTGGATGACTGACGAGCACCAGATGCTGGCCGATATGACGGCCCAGTTCATCACCAACGAATGGATGCCCAAGTATGAGACTTGGCGCAAACAGGGCATGATGGACCGAAACACCTGGGATCAGGCCGGCGAATTGGGCCTGCTGTGCCCCTCGATCCCCGAAGAATACGGTGGCGCCGGTGGTGACTTCGGCCATGAAGCCGCGATCCTGATCGAAGGCAGCCGCGCCAATCTGGCCAGCTGGGGCGCGGGCATTCATTCGGGCATTGTCGCCCATTACATCCTCGCCTATGGCAGCGAAGAGCAAAAACAGCGCTGGCTGCCCCGGATGATCTCGGGCGAGATGGTTGGCGCCTTGGCGATGACCGAACCTTCAACCGGATCCGACGTGCAGCGGATCAAGACCAAGGCAATCCGCGACGGTAATGGCTATCGTCTGAGCGGCCAGAAGACCTTTATCACCAATGGCCAGCATGCAAACCTGATCATTGTCGCCGCCAAAACCGATCCTTCGCTGGGCGCCAAGGGAGTGTCCCTTGTGGTGGTCGAAACTGACGGAGCCACGGGATTCCAGCGCGGCCGCAACCTCGACAAAATCGGACTGCACGCAGCGGACACATCGGAATTGTTCTTTGACAACGTTGAAATCCCACCGGAAAATATCCTGGGCAATGCCGAGGGTCAGGGGTTTTACCAGATGATGCAACAATTGCCGCAGGAACGTCTGATCATCTCGGCCGGCGCCATCGGTGCCATGGAAGGCGCGGTTGAGCGAACCATCGCCTATTGCAAAGAACGCGAAGCCTTTGGCGGGCCGCTAACCCAGTTCCAGAACACCCGGTTCAAGCTGGTGGAATGCCTGACCAAGACCAAAGTGGCGCGGGCGTTCTTTGACGAATGCATGGGCGACCACCTGCGCGGCGAGCTGACGGTCGAGAAGGCCGCGATGGCGAAATACTGGATCACAGATACCCAGGGTGAAGTGCTGGATGAATGCCTGCAAATGCACGGCGGCTATGGCTATATGCAAGAATATGCCATCGCTGAAATGTGGACAGATGCAAGGGTACAGCGGATCTACGGCGGCACCAATGAAATCATGAAAGAACTGATTTCGAGGTCATTGTGAACCAACCAGAACCTGTTCGAATCGGCGATGTCGGATGCCTCCGGCGGGAGTACTTGCACAAAGAAGAACTGCAGTATCCACCCCGCCGCCGGGTTCCGGAAAACCAGACCAGGTGGCGGGGCTTCTCCTTTGACGGCCATCGGCTCTCCAGCCTGTTCCGCAACCCAAGATTGCCGCGAACGTGGTTAACAAATGGTAAATTCCCCTCTTCTTCTTTGAAGAAATACTCCACGGGGGTGCGGGGGTGTGAAACCCCCGCTGCCTCATCATCCAAAGGGAGCACCCTATGACCATAAAACTGCATTGTTTTGGCGAAAGCGGGCATTCCTATAAGGCGGCTCTGGCTTTAGAGCTATCGGGTCTGGACTGGCAGCCGGTGTTTGTTGATTTTTTCAGTGGCGCGCATCGCAGCAGCGAATATCGCGATTTGAATGTCATGGCGGAGGCTCCGGTATTGATCGACGGCGATGTTTGCCTGTCGCAGTCCGGCGTCATTCAGCAGTACATCACCGATAAAACCGGCAGGTTTGGCGGCGCGCCCGAGGATAAATACGACGTTCTGCGCTGGGTTCTGTGGGACAACCACAAATTCTCCAGCCAGATAGGCATGACCCGGTTCCTGATGAACTTCATTCCTGAGGACAAGCGCCCTGCCGAGGTGATTGGCTTTATGAAAGGCCGCCTAAAAGCTGCCTTTACCACCCTGAACCAACATCTGGACGGGCGTGAATGGATGGTGGGCGACAACCTCACCAACGCCGACCTGACCTGCTGCGGCTATCTGTTTTACCCCGAACCCTTTGGCTTTGACCGAACTGAATGGCCCCATATCGACGCCTGGCTGACCCGCATCAGCACCCTGCCCGGCTGGAAATCCCCCTATGATCTGATGCCCGGCAACCCGTCGGACCGAGTTTAAGGAGAGCATCATGACTGACGCCTATATCTATGACGCGCTGCGCACCCCGCGTGGCAAGGGCCGCAAAGACGGCAGCCTGCACGAGGTGACCTCGCTGCGGCTGTCCGCCCTGACCCTGAATGCGGTCAAAGAGCGCAACAATCTGGACGGTCACGCCGTCGAGGACGTGATCTGGGGCAATGTGACCCAGGTCAAGGAACAGGGCGGCTGTCTGGCCCGCTCGGCGGTGCTGGCATCCGATCTGGATGAACGTATCCCTGGTCTTGCCATCAACCGGTTCTGTGCCTCGGGCATGGAAGCCGTCAACCTGGCGGCAAACCAGATCAAAGGCGGTGCGGGTAAAGCCTATATCGCCGGCGGTGTCGAAATGATGGGCCGGGTGCCGATGGGCAGCGATGGCGCCGCTATCGCGGTTGATCCAACCCTTGCCATGGACCAGTATTTTGTGCCGCAGGGCATTTCGGCGGACATCATCGCCACCGAATATGGCTTTACCCGTGAACAGGCCGACGCGCTGGCGGTGGAATCGCAGCGCCGCGCCAAGGCCGCCTGGGACGAGGGCCGGTTTGACAAATCGGTGATCACCGTGCGCGACCAGAACGGTTTGGCGATGCTGGACCGGGATGAATACATGCGGCCGCAGACAGACATGCAGTCCTTGGGCGCGCTGAACCCGGCGTTCCAGATGATGGGCGAGCAGATGCCCGGTTTCGACAAGATCGCGAAGATGAAATACCCGCATCTTGAGCGGATCAACCATATTCACCACGCCGGTAACTCCTCCGGTATCGTCGATGGCGCCGCCGCAGTGCTGATCGGCAACAAAGAGTTCGGTGAGCAATACGGGCTGACTCCGCGGGCCCGGATCAAGGCCACCGGCAAGATCGGCACCGATCCCACCATCATGCTGACCGGGCCGGTTCCGGTGACGCAGAAAATTCTGGCCGACAATGGCATGGTGATCGGCGACATCGACCTGTTTGAGGTCAACGAGGCCTTTGCTGCGGTGGTGCTGCGGTTCCAGCAGGCGTTTGATGTCGACCCCAATGTGGTCAACGTCAACGGCGGCTCGATCGCTATGGGTCACCCGCTGGGCGCTACCGGGGCGATCATCATCGGCGCTCTGCTGGACGAGCTGGAGCGTCAGGACAAGGAAATGGGTCTGGCGACGCTGTGCATTGCCTCCGGCATGGGTGCCGCCACCATCATCGAGCGCGTCTGATGCCCAAGCTGAACCTTTCACAAATCCCTTTCGTCTCAAGATGTTCTTATCCGGGCAAGCTGGCGCAGCCGTTTGATGGCCGTTCCAACCAGCGGTTGGGCGATGCCAGCGGGCTGACGCAGTATGGTGTCAACATTGTCCGCCTTGAACCCGGCGCCCTGTCATCCCTGCGGCACTACCACATGCAGCAGGACGAATTTCTGATGATGACCGAAGGTACCTGCACCCTGATCGACGATGACGGTGAGCATGAGATGCTGCCCGGAGATTGCGCCAGCTTTCCGGCTGGTGACGCCAACGGCCACCATCTGGTGAACAAAACAGACTCCCCCGCCGCCTTTTTGGTGGTGGGCACACACACGCAATCTGAGACCGCTTTCTACAGCGATATCGACATGATGGTTAGGAGTGGTCCAGACGGCTCCGCCTTTAGCCGCAAAGACGGCAGCCCGCTGACGGCTGACCAGATCGGAGACAATAAATGACCGATTTCACCTATGACGTCGACGCAGACGGCCTTGCCATCATCACCTGGGATGCCCCCGGCAAGTCGATGAACGTGCTGACCCGCGAGGCCTTTGTGCTGGTCGAGGACTATATTGATCGCGCATTGGCGGATGACGCCGTCAAGGGCGTGGTGATCACCAGCGGCAAGAAAGACTTTGCTGGCGGTATGGATCTGAATGTTCTGGCCAGCATCCGCGACGAATCCGGCGATGAACCGGCCCAGGGCCTGTTCGACTTCACCATGAACGGCCACCGCATCCTGCGCAAACTGGAACGTGCGGGCATGGATGCCAAGACCAACAAGGGCGGCAAGCCGATTGCCTGTGCCATCAATGGCACTTGTGCTGGCATCGGCACTGAAATCGCGCTGGCCTGTCACCACCGGGTGATGACCGACAATCCCAAATCCAAGATCGGGTTGCCGGAAATCATGCTGGGGATATTCCCTGGTGGCGGCGGCACCATCCGCTATTCGCGCATGGTTGGCGCCATGGCGGCGGCTCCGGTGTTGCTGGAAGGCAAGATGCTGGACCCGAAGAAAGCCAAGTCTGCCCAGTTGATCGACGCTGTTAACGCCGACCCGTTAGAAGCCGCACGTCAGTGGGTGCTGAACGCCAAGCCTGCCGATATCGTCAAACCCTGGGATGCCAAGGGTTATAAAATGCCCGGTGGTGCGCCCTATCATCCCGCAGGCTTCATGACCTTTGTCGGTGCCAGCGCCTTGATCAACGGCAAGACCCAAGGCGCATTCCCAGCGGCCAAGGCGCTGCTGAGTGCGATTTATGAAGGCGCGCTGGTCGATTTTGACAACGCCCTGAAGATCGAGGCGCGCTGGTTCACTCATGTGCTGATGAACCCGTCATCCTCGGCCATGATCCGCAGCCTGTTCATCAACAAACAGGCGCTGGAAAAAGGCGCTGTGCGCCCCGAGGGTATCGAGGATCAGTCGGTCAAGAAGATCGGCGTTCTGGGGGCCGGCATGATGGGCGCCGGTATCGCGCTGGTGTCAGCGCAGGCCGGTATGGAAGTGGTGTTGATTGACCGCGATCAGGATGCCGCCGACAAGGGCAAATCCTATGCCGCGAGCTATATGGACAAGGGCATCAAGCGCGGCAAAGCCACGCCTGAGAAGAAAGAGGCGCTGCTGGCGCAGATCACCGCCACCCCTGACCTACAACAGCTGAAGGGCTGTGATCTGATCATCGAGGCGGTGTTCGAGGACCCGCAGGTCAAGGCCGAGATGACCAAGAAGGTCGAAGCCATCATCCCGCAAGATTGCATCTATGCCTCCAACACCTCGACCCTGCCGATCACCGGTCTGGCTGAGGCCTCGGTGCGGCCAGAGCAGTTCATCGGCATCCACTTCTTCTCGCCTGTTGAGAAGATGTTGCTGGTGGAAATCATCAAGGGTGACAAAACCGGTGATCGCGCAGTCGCCAAGGCGCTCGACTATGTGCGTCAGATCCGCAAGACACCGATCGTCGTTAATGATGCGCGGTTCTTCTACTGCAACCGCTGCATCATCCCCTATATCAACGAAGGTCTGCGGATGATCACCGAGGGTGTGTCACCGGTGCTGATCGACAATGCGGCACGCCAGCTTGGCTTCCCTGTGGGGCCGGTGCAGCTGAACGATGAAACCTCGATTGATCTGGGCGCCAAGATTGCCCGCGCCACCAAGGCGGCGATGGGCGATGACTACCCGGACAGCCCCGGTGACGATCTGATCTTCTGGATGGAGAGTCTGGGGCGGATGGGCCGCAAGGCCAATGCCGGCTTCTTTGACTATGACGACAAGGGCAAACGGGTCGAATACTGGAAAGGCATGCAGGAGAAATACCCGCTGGCCGATGAACAGCCTGATCTGATCGAAGTGCAGGAACGGCTGATGTTTGCTCAGGTGCTGGAAGCGGTACGGGCGCTGGAAGAAGGCGTGCTGGAAGACATCCGTGAGGGCGACGTGGGTGCGGTGCTGGCCTGGGGGTTTGCGCCTTGGTCCGGCGGTCCGCTCAGCTGGCTCGATATCATCGGCACGCCCTATGCTGCTGAACGCTGTGACCAGTTGGCCGAGCAATACGGCGAACGGTTCGCCTGCCCACCGCTGCTACGTGAAATGGCGGCCAAGGGGCAGAGCTTCTATGGTCGGTTTGATCCGGCGAAGAAGGTCGCGTAAGCGGCCAGGGAACACATCAGGCCATCCCTTGGGGGTGGCCATTTCAATTCGACTGGACCCGGGCTGATCAAAATACAAAAAGGGGCATCTGACATTTGTCATGCCCCTTTTATCAATGTTGGATCTGCGGCTTACCGCACCGAGACAAACTGGGCCTCACACTGCGCCGCCGATCCGGCGGGCACATCTGCGGTCCAAAAGGCTTCATCGACTATCATATCGGTGATCAGATCCCGCGCTGCGTCCTGTTGCAGCACACGGTAGAGCCCGTCTCTGGGCGCGGCTGATTCCAGAATGCTAAAGGGCGTTGCACTGAACGCCAAAAGACCGGCCTCAAGATAGATCACCTGGTCCTGGGCAAACCGCGGCATCACCAGCTGCAAGCATTGCCCTGCGGCGGCCCGGTGAATTCCACGATAGCCCTCAAGGGCGCAGGCGGGCACCACGACAAAGGGATCGCCCTGAGCATCCTCGGCCAGATCGCTTTCCACCAGGATACCCTGATCCGGCATCACCCACATCGGCACACGGTTGTGCAGCGCGTCCTGCGGCACAAACATCGGGCATTGTGGGTCCATTAGAATTTCTTCGGGCATCAGAATGGTTTCACGGTGCAATTCGGTGATTTCCTGCATGCCGTGATCAAAGGTCAACACCCTGTCACCAACGCTCAATGCTTCGACAGGCCGCCAGCCAAGGTTCGACGCCACATGGGTGCCGGCAAGCAAACCGCCCTGCCCGGTTGACACCAACGGCAGTTCGGTGCCCAAGCCCGAAGCCACCGGCGCGGGTTTACGTTTGGTGATCCAGTCAAACATCGCCTTTTCCTTCTAAAAAGACGGCCCTGCCCGATGGCAAAAGCACGTAGTATTCGTGTCAGCCCCAAAACACTGTGTTTTCAGGCCACAAATGGGCCAAAAATAGGGCATCTCGGGGTCATTGTCGGCAAAAACCGCCTAATCCCGGCCAATGCAGGGAATTAGCGACCGGTCGCTGACAACAGCTCAATGTCTAACTAGAGGGATAGCGGTGAATCGTTAAAAGAGTATTCAAATTGAGCAATATCTTCAGCGCAGCTCTGCGCCACCGACTGGGCTGCATCGGTGTCGTAGTACCTCCGCCAGTCGCGTTGCCGTTTTGAGGTATTGGCCAGAGGCAGCCTTATCTCAAAACCAAGATGGTCAAACAATGGCTGTGCATCGGTGGAAAAATGCTCCAGCCGGATATACAGCTGGCCCTGCTGGCTGCCATCGCGGTGGCGCAGGTATGACGCCGCCGAAGCGCCCCGGAACGCCGCCATGGTCTGGGGATGACTGGCAAAATCGCAAAAATCCAGCGACCGCGCCAGATGCACCGCCGGATGGTCAAAGCGCTGCTCTCGCAGCCAGTGGTAATAGCTGACCGCACGATCCCAAGGATTGCGTACCAGTGTGAAGACAAACAGGCGGCGCAGGGTCTGCTCCGGCACCAGCCCTTCGATATCGGCCAGGGTGGAATGTTTCCATTTGCGCCCACGGGTCGCCACGTCGTTTACCCGGTGCCGCCGCCGCCGCGCCTTGGGGGTGTCACCCAGCATGATGTCATCCGCTTTGGCCCGCGCCTCCAGCGCCAGCGCCAGCGCGGTGCCGCCGGTCTTGGGGATATGGATAAACAGGTAAGAGCGGCCAGGCGACAGGATCATAATGGCAGGCTAGAAAACAATGCGATAAATGGGAACCATGGCTGGGCGTCTTCCTGGCCCTGCGGCCAATGCATCACATATTTTTCAGGTTACCGCGAGCGCACCGCAATTGTCGCACCGGCCAGAATTATCAGCGCAATGCCAAACATCTGCCACAGGCCGATTTGCTGACCCAACACCGCCCAGGCAAAGGCCGGCCCGACAATCATCACCGAGTATTCGAACACCGCAACAAGCGATGCCTCGCCCAGTTGATAGGCCTTGATGATCAAGAACACCCCCAGCACCGAGCCAACCGCCTGAACCAGGACCCAATGGGTAATCTCCCAGACCGGCCAGACCCAGCCGCGGGTCACAAAGCCATCGGCGCCCTCAGCCACCGGCAAGGGCCACAGCTCAAGCACGCCCAAACCCACCGCGCCCATCACCGCCTGAGCGAGCAGCATGCCAAACAACATTGAAACCGTGCTTTCGCCCTCGCAGAGGCTGCGGGTGGCAATCGCCCCCAGCGCATAAAAGAAACCACCCGCCACCGGCAGCAGGATCAGCCAGTCAAAGTTTTTCAGATCCGGCTGCAATAC
This sequence comes from Parasedimentitalea psychrophila, assembly GCF_030285785.1. Classification (NCBI taxonomy): domain Bacteria; kingdom Pseudomonadati; phylum Pseudomonadota; class Alphaproteobacteria; order Rhodobacterales; family Paracoccaceae; genus Parasedimentitalea; species Parasedimentitalea psychrophila. Next base: position 4,780,521 of record NZ_CP127247.1, read on the forward strand.
AAACAACACCCCGGCAAAGCCCAGCAACACCGCCAGAATTCGGATTTTGCCAATCCGCATCCCCATAAAGAGAACCGAGATGAGAACAATGAAAATAGGCGAGGTAAACAGCCCGGCCAGGGCCTCGGCATAGGGCATCAGCGCTAAGGCCGAAAAATAGAACATCATCGACAGTGCAACCAGAAGGCTGCGCAGCACCACAGCGCCCCATTTACGCGGCGCGACCTGTCCCAGACCAATCGCCGCCAAGCCATAAATCAACGGTATGCTCAACACAGTTCGCATCAGGTAGAACTGCCACAGGCCAACAACTTCGGCCAACAAGGGCACCACATTATCGATCACGCCGATGACAGCCATCGCCGCCAACATGACATTTGCGGCAATCGCCGGGGAATTCGCGGCAGGTGTGGAAATAACCATTTGTTTCATAGTCTTCCCAATGGCAGCAACTTTGCGCACAATCTGGTCTCAAAACGACATATCGAATGATTCTGGGAGGAATTACATGGGGTGGATGGCTGACGAAACAGGTCTGGTAAAAACCGACGCCAACTATGTGCCATTGACGCCGCTGTCGCATCTGCGGCGCGCTGCGGTGGTGTTCAAGGATCATCTGGCGGTGAGCTATGGCAGCCACCGCAAAACATATGGCGAATATTACCAGCGTTGCAGCCAGCTGGCCTCGGGGTTGGTCAAACTTGGGGTCAAACCCGGTGATGTGGTGGCAACACTGATCCCCAACCTGCCGGCCCAGGCCGAGGCGCATTTTGGGGTGCCGGCCTGTAGTGCCGTGCTGAACACCATCAACACCCGGCTGGATATCGGCACGGTGGCCTATATCTTTGATCACGGTGGCGCCAAGGTGGTGCTGGTGGATTCGCAGTTTCTGGAACTGGCCGAAGCGGCGATTGAGGCGATGGACGGCCCGGCACCGACCTTGATCGAAGTTGCTGACGATCAGGCCGGCTGGCACGCCAGTGGCCGCCATCCAACCTACGAGGATCTGCTGGCCGGAGGCGATGCTGACTTTGACTGGATCCTGCCGCAGGACGAATGGGAAAGCTTGGCGCTGAACTATACCTCGGGCACCACAGGGCGGCCCAAGGGCGTGGTCTATCACCACCGCGGCGCCTATCTGATGACCATGGGAACCGTGGTCTCGTGGCGCATGGTTCTGCACCCGATCTATCTGACCATTGTGCCGATGTTTCACTGCAACGGCTGGAACCACACCTGGATGATGCCGCTGCTGGGCGGCACCTTGGTGTGCTGCCGTGATGTTTCAGCCAAGGCGGTTTATAACGCGATCCACTATGAGGGAGTCAGCCATTTTGGCGGTGCTCCGATCGTACTCAACATGATCGTCAACGCGGTGGATGAGGATCGCCGGACCTTTGACCACCAGGTCGAGGTCTTCACCGCCGGCGCCCCGCCTGCCCCCGCAACCCTGGCCAAGATCGAGGATCTGGGGTTCAACATCACCCAAGTCTATGGGCTGACCGAGACCTATGGTCATGTCACCGAGTGTTACTGGAAAGCTGGCGACTGGGATGCGCTGGACAAGCCAGGTGTGGCCGCGATCAAGGCCCGCCAGGGCGTCGCCATGCCGATGATGGAACATGTGGTGGTGCGCGACAGTGACCACCAGCCTGTGCCCATGGATGGCCGCACTCAGGGTGAAATCGCCATTCGCGGCAATTCGGTCATGAAGGGCTATCTGAAGAACCCCGAGGCCACCGCCGAGGCCTTTGCCAATGGCTATTTCAATTCAGGCGACATCGCCGTGCAGCACCCTGATAGCTACGTGCAGATCTCGGACCGGGCCAAGGATATTATCATCTCGGGCGGTGAGAACATCTCCTCCGTCGAGATCGAGGGCGTGTTGATGGGGCACCCGGATGTCAGTCTGGCAGCGGTGGTCGCCAAGCCCGACGATAAATGGGGCGAAGTGCCCTGTGCCTTTGTCGAGCTGAAACCGGGAACCGCGCCGAGTGAGGCTGATCTGATCAGCTTTGCTCGGCAAACTCTAGCCGGCTTTAAAACGCCCAAAACGGTGGTGTTTCAAGAGCTCCCCAAGACCTCGACCGGCAAAATCCAAAAGTTCGAGCTGCGCAAACTTGCCGAAAACCTCTGAGCAAGGCAGCGCCTTTGAAATGAACCTCTTGGCGGCAAAGCCGTTTGCCGCCAAGGGGCCAACCGTGTTAGCCTCACATTGTAATTGAGGCACAGGCAAGAATAAGCAGATGACTGCACTCCGGGAATATCAACGGCTTGAGGCTGCGGGCCTGTGGCGCGCCAGCCCCGAAGAGCAACGCCGGGACGTGATTGTTTCGGTCGGCGATGCCACGCTGACGATTATCGACATGAAGGAACGACCGCTGGCCCATTGGTCGCTGGCGGCAGTGGAACGGCAGAACCCCGGCCGCTACCCAGCGCTGTTCCATCCCGATGGCGACCCCGGTGAGACGCTGGAGCTGGGCGAAGATGAAACCACCATGCTGAAGGCCATTGAAAGGGTGCAGCAGGCCATAGCAGGCGCCCGGCCGCACCCGGGGCGGCTGCGCTCGGTCAGCGTGCTTGGCGGCCTTGGGCTGTTCGCCGCGCTGCTGGTGTTCTGGCTGCCAGGTGCGATGATCCGTCACACGGTCAGTGTGGTTCCCGACATCAAACGCAAAGCCATCGGCCAAGCCCTGCTGGGTCGAATTGAGCGGGTGTCGGGGCAAGCCTGTTCAACCCCTGAGACGGCCCCAATTCTGGCGAAGCTGGCTGAACGGACGGGAGTCCGGCAGGTTGTTGTGCTGCGCGATGGCCTTACCTCCAGCCTGCACCTACCGGGCAATATCGTTCTGCTGAACCGCTCGCTGATCGAAGATCATGAGGATCCCGCAGTGGCGGCCGGTGCCATACTGATCGAGCGCGCCCGTGCCCAGACCAGCGACCCGCTGATCGAAGTGCTGACCTCTGGTGGTATGCTGGCCTCGTTCCGCCTGCTGACCACTGGCAAACTGGATCGAAACAGTCTGGACCGTTTCACTGAAACCATGGTCAGCGCCCCACGCCCGGATGTGCCGCAAGAGAAAATTCTGGCCACCTTTGCCCAGGCGGCGATTCCCTCAACCCCCTATGCCTATGCCCAGGATATCACCGGTGAAAAAGTACTGGGATTGATCGAGGCGGACCCCATGGCGGGACGCAGCCTGGAGCCGGTGCTGAATGACCGGGACTGGGTGCAGTTGCAAAACATCTGCGGCTGAATTCTATCGCGGTTTCTGCGGTGATTTCTGAGGCTGAATTATTTGCTCAGACGTGCCCCTGAATAGCCCGCAGCGCGGACATTGGTCAGCGCCGCCTCAGCAGCGGCAGTGTCAGTATAGGGACCGGCCAGCACCACTTTATACATCTTCCCCTTGCGGGTGACACTGCCAAGTCGCACCGACAGGCCGCGGGCCGCAAGCCCCTGCGCTGCCGCCCGTGCGGCGGCGGGATCAGAAAAGGTTGCCGCGCGGACATAGCGCCGCGGCGCCGGAGCAGAGCGCGTCGACAGGTGAAGCACCAGATTTTCGGACACCTCGGCCTGACTCACGGCGGCACTTGTCGGCAAACTGACCACCGGACGATCCAGCGGCAGGGCGACAAGTTTGCGTGGCACGGTGCGGGTCCAGATCAGATCGCTTTGCGCATCGCCTTCGGCGGTGCGGGTTGCGCGCTGGCTGTTCAGCCGGTCATCCTCGCGGCTTGCCAATACATAGCCTGCGGGAACCTGAACCATACCGCTGATTATCGCAGGTTTCAGGCCGCGCTCGGCCCGCTGAAGGTTCAACCGGTCGTCCTGCCAAACAGCGCGATAGCCACTGGGCGGGGTGACGGCCTGACTGTGGCGCCGGGCCTGGTACACATGGGTTGGCACCACGCGCGTGTTGGGGGTCAACCGCAGCGACGATTGCGGCCCTACTCCGCTGCCAGTGCCAAAGGTAACCGGAGACACCGCCTGTGGGCCACAGCGGGCGCCCTGATTGGTATATTGCTGGCTCAGCGCAGAGGCATTGGCGCAACCGCCAGACGCCGGAGACGCAGCGGTCGCAACGGGTGCCCGGGCAGCAGAGACTGCGGGAGCGGCCGCAACGGCGGACTGCGGCGCTGGCTTGGCGGCCCTGACTGGGGCCGCAACCGGGGCCGCGCTGGCTGTCGCAGATGGACGTTGCGGTTTGGTTGGCGCCGGAGTGGTGGGTGCGCTGGTGCTGGCCACCGCCGTCGCGGGTCGTGTTGGCGCCGGAGCCGGAGCCGGAGTGGAAGGTTGCTGACTGGCTGGCAGCGTAATCAGCTGCGGTGCCGGGCCACCCTGCGAGGGGCTACGGGTCGCGCCGGCCACCGCAGTCGGCTGCTGACCACATAATTGCTTGCGCGAGCGGCTCACCCGCGGAACCCAGGTCACATTGCCGTCGATGCCCGCCCGAATGAACACACAGCCCTTGCTGTCGACATATTGTTTGCCCCTGTACGAAGCCGGAGGGAATTCAGCAGGCAGCCCTGCACTGGACTGTGATTGGGCCTGAGACTGGGAGGGGACGGCGGACAGGCCAAAGGTGCCTGCCGCAATGGTCAATGCAATAACTCTAGTGATCATCATAGCCGTGCCCCACAAAATATGGGTCAAAGATGCCTGAAAAGTGATTCGGTGGCAAGCATGGTTTGTGGACAATAATGAGGCAATCACCCAAATAGTTGCGCAATCACCCCATAATTCTGCCCCAACCTGCCAGGTTCTTACTTGGTGCCGAACATGCGGTCGCCCGCATCACCAAGACCGGGCATGATATAGCCCTTCTCGTTCAGCTCACGATCCAGCGATGCCGTTACAATCGACACATCCGGATGCGCCTCTTTCATCCGCGCAACACCTTCGGGTGCGGCCAGCAGACAGAGGAAACGGATATCGGTGGCACCGGCCTCTTTCAGCAGGTCGATGGCGGCGACCGAGCTGTTGCCGGTGGCCAGCATCGGATCAACGGCAATCACCAGACGATCATTCATGCCCTTGGGGACTTTGAAATAATACTGCACTGGCTGCAGTGTTTCCTCGTCCCGGTACAGACCGACAAAGCCAACGCGGGCCGAAGGGATCAGTTCCAGCACCCCGTCCAGCATACCGTTGCCGGCCCGCAGGATCGACACCAGCGCCAGTTTCTTACCGGCCAGGATCGGCGATTCCATCTCCTCCATCGGGGTCTCGATGGTGGTGGTGGTCAGCGGCATATCGCGGGTGATCTCATAGGCCAGCAGTTGGGTGATCTCGTGCAGCAGCCGACGGAAGCCGGCGGTCGAGGTGCCCTTGTCCCGCATCAGTGTCAGTTTGTGTTGCACCAATGGGTGGTCAACGACGGTCAGATGTTCGCTCATTTAGCTCTCCAGTCTTTTCTGCACCCGGTCACGGGTGGCATCATCACAAAAGGCGGCCGCCAGGGCCGTCGCATTCAGGGCGGCGAAATCGTCTGCGTCCCAGCCAAAAGCCTGGTTCAGCATCTCATATTCGCGCCGCATGGTGGTGTGGAAAAACGGCGGGTCATCGGTGGACACCGTGACCTTAACGCCTGCATCGCGCAGACGCGATATGGGATGTGAGGCAAAGTCCGGGCACAGTCCCAGCACCACGTTCGAGCCGGGGCAGACCTCGAGCACAGTGCCGCGGTCAGCCAGTTCATGCACCAGATCGGCGTCCTCGATGGCGCGCACGCCGTGGCCGATCCGTTCAACACCCAAGATCCGCACCGCATCACGGACGCTCTCGGGGCCACCAAATTCACCCGCATGGGTGGTCAGCCGCAACCCGGCCTCGCGGGCGCAGTCAAAGCTCCAAGCGAAATCGCCCTGTTGTCCCATGCCCTCGTTGCCGCCCATGCCAAAGCCGACGATCCAGTCGCCTGCGGTATCCGCCGCACATTGTGCCGCCTTCTTGGCCTTATCCGGTCCAAAATGGCGCACACAGGTCACCACGCCGCGCAGGGTGATACCGAACCGTTTCTCGGCCTCATCAGCGGCATCCTGTATCGCCGCCAAATAATCCCGCCAGGCGGCCAGATCGCCACCACCGCAGAAATCAGGGCTGAGGAAGGTCTCTGAGTAGACCACGCCATTTGCGGCGCTTTCCTCCAGAATGGCCAGCGTCAGGCGGCGGAATTCTTCGGGGCCGGTCAGTACCTCGCTGGCGGCCTCGTAGACCGACAGAAAATGGGTGAAATCGCGGAAATCATAGCCGCCATCAGCGCGAAAAATGCCGCTGAGGTCCATTTTCTTTTCATGCGCCAACTGGCGGATAAAGGCCGGCGGCGCCGCCCCTTCGTGGTGCAGGTGCAATTCGATTTTTGGCAGGTCGGCAACGCTCATAAGAAGCTCCTTCCGGGGCCTTCTGGCACAACACCAAGATGATCCGCAATGGTTGCGGCGATATCAACGTATCCCACCGCGCCAACCGGGCCGGAGCCGAGCCCGGCAATCAGTACCGGCACCTGTTCGCGGGTGTGATCGGTGCCCGGCCAGCTGGGGTCATTGCCGTGATCAGCTGTCAGCAGTAACATGTCACCCGGGCGCATCATTTCAATGATTTTGCCGATCTCGGCGTCAAACCATTCCAGCGCGCGGGCATAGCCCGAGATGTCACGGCGATGGCCATAAAGACTGTCAAACTCGACAAAATTGGCAAAAGTCAGACTGCCATCGGCGGCGTTTTGCAGCCGATCCGCCAGATGCTCCATCAGTGTCGCATCCGCGCCTTTTTGCAAGGTATCAATACCCTGCATGGTGAAGATGTCGCCGATTTTACCAATTGCATGCACCGCCCCCCCGGCGTTTTGCACCCAATTGGTCAGCACTGGCGCTGGCGGTGTAATGGCAAAGTCGCGTCGGTTGGTGGTGCGGGTGAACCCGTCTTGCGCATTGCCGACAAAGGGCCGGGCAATGACCCTGCCGACCTTCATCTGGTGCAGATGTGGTGCAATGCTGCGGCATAGATCGAGCAACCGATCCAGACCAAATGTCTCTTCATGGGCGGCGATCTGCATCACGGAATCCGCCGAGGTATAGACGATCGGCTTGCCGCTCCGCATGTGCTCTTCGCCCAGACGTTCGATAATGGCGGTGCCGGGCGCGTGGCAGTCACCCAGAATACCATCCACCCCGGCGGCCCTAGCCACATAGCGGCTCAGATCTGGGGGAAATGACGGCACAGTGTCGGGGAAAAAGCACCAATCCCAAGGCACCGGCAACCCGGCCAGTTCCCAATGTCCCGACGGGGTATCCTTGCCGCGGCTCACCTCGGCGGCGCAGCCCCAGCGGCCCTGCGGTTCAGCGCTAAACCCCGGCAGCGGCACGGATGAGGCCAGCCGCAGCGCAGCCCCCAGCCCCAGCTGTTCGAGGATCGGCAGGTGCAGCGGACCAGAGCGGCCAATCTCAGCCCGGCCCTCGGCGCAGGCCTGTGCGATATGACCCACAGTATTGGCGCCAAGATCCGGCAAAGCACCGTTGAAGAAACTGCTGGCATCCGGCGCACCGCCGATGCCAACGGAATCCATCACCACCAAAAACGCACGCGGCATCAGGATATCCTCTCATGGATAAGATCCGGCAGATCAGCGGGGTGCGGCGCAATGGTGATCGCCGCCTGCACCGTTGCCTCGGCAATGCGCGCAGCCTCTTCGCGGGCCGCATGGACCACCGCCAAAGGCGTGCCTTTTTCAACCCTCTCGCCCAGACGCACCAGCCCAGCCAGTCCAACGGCAGGGTTGACCAAGTCGCTTTCCACCATCCGCCCACCGCCCAGACGTACCACGGCAAGGCCCAGCGCCTCGCCGTCGATGGCAGTGACATAGCCCGCGCGGTTGGCGGCGATCTCCTTGATCACCGTCGCCTCGGGCAGGAAACGCTGCCAGTTGTCAACAAACCCAAGCGGCCCGCCAACTGCGGCGATCATCCGGCCAAAGCGGTCAGCGACCTGACCACCAGACAGGGCGGCATTGATGCGATCGGCGCCGTCCTGCTCGCTGGTGGCCAGACCGGCATCCGCCAGCAGAATACCACCCAAGACAGCGGTGATTTCGGACAAAGGCCCCTGCGTGACACCGGTCAGCGCCTTCATCACCTCGGCCACCTCAAGTGCATTGCCCAATGCTGGCGCCAAGGGCTGGTTCATATCAGTGATCACAGCTGAGGTCTTACACCCTGCCGCATTGGCCGTCTCGCTGAGAGCGCGGGCCAGCGCCCGAGCCTCGTCGAGGGTTTTCATGAAGGCGCCCGAACCAAGCTTGACATCCAGTACCAGACCATCCGGGCTGGCAGCCAGTTTCTTGGAAAGGATCGACGCGGTGATCAGATCCAGGCTCTCGACAGTCGAGGTCACATCGCGGATCGCGTAGAGCCGCCTATCCGCCGGGGCGATCTGGGCGGTGGCGCTGACAATGGCACAGCCGACCTCGTGCATGATCTGCACCAACCGGTCCTGTGGCACCTGAGTTGTCACACCGGGGATGGCTTCCATTTTGTCCAGCGTGCCGCCGGTATGGCCCAGCCCGCGCCCCGATATCATCGGCACATAGGCGCCACATTCGGCCAGCGCCGGTGCCAGCAGCAGCGACACGCAATCACCGACACCGCCGGTGGAATGCTTGTCCAGTACCGGCCCATCCAAATCCCAGCTCAGCACCTCGCCACTGTCGCGCATGGCAAGGGTCAGGGCGCGCCGCCCCTCAGGGCCGAGCCCGCGCAGGCATACCGCCATGGCAAAGGCACCGGCCTGCGCATCGCTGACCGTGTCATCTGCCAGCCCCCGGGCAAACCAGCGCAGTTGGTCTTCGCTTGGGGTGTCGCCCCGACGCAAGGTGGCAATGATCGCGCGCGCATCCATTGAATTAACTCCGGTCCATGTGGCTGGCGTCAAACTTGCCCGGCAGCAGATCGCCAATGGTGGTCACCTGCTCATCGCCGTCGGTTGTGGCCAGCGTCACTGTCACATCACCTGAGCCAAATTCCGCCAATTTCTGCCGGCAGCCGCCACAGGGCGGAATTGGCGCCGGGCAATTGGCAATCACAAACACCTCGGTCAGCTGCGTCTCCCCGGCCGCAACCATCGCCGCAATCGCCCCGGCCTCGGCGCAAGTACCTTCGGGATAGGCGACGTTTTCGACATTACAGCCCACATAGACCTGCCCCGAGACGGCGCGGATCGCAGCCCCCACCTTGAAGTTGGAATAGGGTGCGTGGGCATTCAGGCGCACAGCGGTGGCAGCATTTTTCAGGGTCATGGTGTCTCCAATGTCGTGGTGAAGCTGCCCGGCAGGCTAACCTCCAGTAGTTCCAGATCATCCGATGCATCCGACAGTCTGGTTTTCATCCCCGGTGGGATGACAAAAGCATCGCCCGGTTCCAGATTATACGGCTCGCGCCCCTCGCCGTGCAAGATCACTTGACCCGACATTACAAAGGCAAACAGGATATCGGTATCATGGCTGGCAAAGGGGCTGTCTCCCTGCCCCTTGCGCACCACCTGCACATCGGCAACGCCTTTGGTATTGGCGGCAATGGTGGTGCCCCGGCTGACAAACCCCGGCAGGCGGAAATCCTGCCAGTCGGCATCCCGAGCCTGATTAAAGACAAACCGCTGCCCCTGCCATTCGCGGTCAGGGCGCAGGTTTGGTGTCGGCAGAGTCATGTCATGGTCGATTTCGGTGACATGTTCAGCAGGAACGCCGATTTCGATCACCTGCACATCATCGCCCGAATGCAAAACCCGGTGGCGAATTTCCGGCGGCTGGATAAAACAATCGCCTGCGGTCAGCCGCATGGGAGGTCCCTGATCCTCGTAGGCCACGTCCACCCAGCCGTGAATGCAAAAGATCAGCTGAAAACCAACCCGGTGAAAATGCACCATATCCGGCACCGGACCGCCGCCCGGAATGCGGATGTGGCTGGCAATCACCGCGCCGCCCAGCCGATCAGGCACCAGATCCCGGTAATTCATGCCTGCCCGGCCAATGACCCAAGGGGCCTGATCGGCCAGACGGCGCACCACAAAGGAATGCACCGTTTGTGGCATCACCAGCGGTGGGTTGCGGTCTTCGATTTCAATCCGCGTCCCATTTGGCGCCGTCAACTGGCGCTGCCCATTGGCAAAACCATCGGGATCTTCGGTCAGAATGCGCAGGGTGCCCGGCGCCTCGGGCGCGCCTTTCTCAATACGCAGCCGCAGCCCATGCCCGGAAAACACCGCGACGCTGGGGTCATCGGCCGGATAAATTGAATCCATTCGCATCCCCAACACCTTGGTATAAAACGGAATATCATCACGCAATTCCTGCGTCGGCAATCGCATCTCGGCTATTGTAGCCATCATCAAAACCATCCCTATGCTTTTTGCATCAGAGTGATCACATTGGGCAGAATGTGCAAGAAGCCGCTGCGAAAATGGAGCGGTTCAATTCAACCATTTCCCCGACGTCAAAATTAGTTTAACACTAAACTACATATTTTTGGAGCGCCCTATGTCCGATACTCAGAACCTCCGCCAGGCTGCCTTGCATTATCACGAATCCCCGCAGCCCGGTAAGTTGGAGATCCGTGCGACCAAGCCGATGGCCAATGGTCGCGACCTGGCCCGCGCCTATTCGCCCGGCGTTGCCGAGGCCTGCACCGAGATCCTGGCCGACCCCGCCAATGCTGCCCGCTATACCATCCGCGGCAATCTGGTGGCGGTGGTGACCAACGGCACTGCGGTGCTGGGGCTGGGCAACATCGGCGCACTGGCCTCAAAACCGGTGATGGAGGGCAAGGCGGTTCTGTTCAAGAATTTTGCCGGCATTGATTGCTTTGACATCGAAGTGAACGAGAGCGACCCCGAAAAACTGGCCGATATCGTCTGCGCGCTGGAACCCACCTTCGGCGCCATCAATCTAGAGGACATCAAGGCCCCGGATTGCTTTATCGTTGAGAAGATCTGCCGCGAACGGATGAATATTCCGGTGTTCCACGACGATCAGCACGGCACCGCCATTGTGGTTGGCGCCGCCGCCAAAAACGCTCTGCATGTGGTTGGCAAAAGCTTTGACGACATCAAGATCGTTTCAACCGGCGGCGGCGCGGCCGGAATTGCCTGCCTCAACATGCTGTTGAAACTGGGTGTCAAGCGTCAGAATATTTGGCTCTGCGACATTCACGGCTTGGTCTATGAGGGCCGCGTTGAGGATATGAACCCGCATAAGGCGGCCTTTGCCCAGGCTTCGGACAAGCGAACGCTGGATGACGTCATCGACGGTGCCGATCTGTTTCTTGGGCTGTCCGGGCCCAATGTGCTGAAGCCAGAAATGGTTGCCAAGATGTCTGACAAGCCGATCATCTTTGCGCTGGCCAATCCCAACCCGGAAATCATGCCCGAAGAGGCCCGCAAGGTAAAACCGGACGCCATCATCGCCACCGGGCGCAGTGATTTCCCCAATCAGGTCAACAACGTGTTGTGCTTTCCGTTTATCTTTCGCGGCGCATTGGATGTTGGCGCAACTGAGATCAACGACGCCATGCAGATTGCCTGTGTCGAGGGCATCGCCGAACTGGCCCGCGCCACCACCTCGGCCGAGGCGGCCGCCGCCTATAAGGGCGAACAGCTGACCTTTGGCGCCGATTACCTGATCCCCAAACCGTTTGACCCTCGGTTGGTGGCAGTGGTGTCCTCGGCGGTGGCCAAGGCGGCGATGGAAACCGGTGTTGCCACCCGTCAAATCGACGACATGGAAGCCTACAAACAAAAACTGAACCAGACGGTGTTCAAATCGGCACTGCTGATGAAGCCCGTGTTTGAATCGGCCCGCGTTGCCTCGCGCCGGATTGTATTTGCCGAGGGTGAAGACGAACGGGTGCTGCGCGCGGCGCAGGCGATTTTGGAAGAAACCACCGAGACCCCGATCCTGATTGGTCGCCCCGAGGTGATAGACGCCCGCTGCGAAAAGCTGGGGCTGGATATTCGCCCCGGCTCCGATTTTCAGATCGTCAATCCCGAGAACGATCCGCGCTATTACGATTACTGGAACAGTTATCATCGGCTGCTGCAACGTCAGGGCGTCACCCCCGACATCGCCAAGGCGGTGATGCGCACCAATACCACGGCCATTGGCGCCATCATGGTACAGCGCGGCGAGGCCGACAGCCTGATCTGCGGCACCTTTGGTGAATATCGCTGGCACCTGAATTACGTCACGCAGATGCTGGGGGGCAATAGCTTTGAGCCACACGGCGCTCTGTCGCTGATGATCCTCGAAGACGGCCCCCTGTTCATCGCCGACACCCATGTCCGGGTAGAACCCACCCCCGAGCAGATTGCCCAGTCGGTGATTGGCGCCGCCCGTCACGTGCGCCGCTTTGGTCTGGAGCCCAAGATCGCGCTGTGTTCGCAGTCTCAGTTTGGCAATACCAACTGCGATACCGGCACCCGGTTGCGCGCTGCACTGGAAATCCTGAACGACAAGCCGCGTGATTTTGTCTATGAGGGCGAAATGAACATCGACACCGCTCTGGATGCTGACCTTAGGTCGCGGATCTTCCCCAACTCGCGGATGGAGGGCGCCGCCAATGTGCTGATCTTTGCTCATGCGGATGCGGCCAGCGGTGTGCGCAACATTCTGAAAATGCGGGCAGACGGGCTGGAGGTCGGGCCGATTCTGATGGGCATGGGAAACCGCGCCCATATCGTGTCACCGTCGATCACCGCACGCGGATTGCTGAACATGGCCGCCATTGCCGGCACGCCGGTCACCCACTACGGCTAATCCGCCAGCGCAACATAACAGGGCTGCTGGTCATTTGCTCTTGCAGCCCCCCCCCTTTGCCCCTGTGTTCAATACCAAACGGACAAAGGGGCAAGGGGGCAAAGGGGCAAAGGGCGATGCCTGTTATATCTCGACACGCACCTCGTGCATCCACAGTTTTTCTGGCCGTGACAGCATAAAGACAACCACGTCAGCCAGATCGTCAGGCTCGGTAAAGATGTGGTTTGGAACCTCTTCGCCAGCCTTGGCAAACATACCCGTATTGGTGCCGCTCTGATACAGTCCGGCGACCCGTACACCGGTTTCGGCCTCATCTTCCTTCAACACATCGGTAAACCCGCGCACGCCATATTTGGTGGCCGAGTAAACCGATTGCCCGGCCTGAGCGACAACGCCGGATTTGGACGCAATATTGAGAATCGCGGCCTCACCTCGTGTGCGCAGCATTGGCAGGATGTGCAGCGTCAGTTGCATCAGGGCAGTCAGATTGGTCTGAACGGTTGTGACCAGCATATCCGCATCAATAGAATCGAGCGGCCCGGCTTTGTGCCAGACACCGGCGTTGTTGATAAGGATATCAACAACGCCAAAATCAGTTTCAATCGTTTGCGCCGTGGTCGCCAAGGCCTTTGCATCCATGAAATCGACGGCATAGGCGCGTGCCTCGACAGCCCCCAGAGCCAGCGATTCAGCCACCACCGCATCAAGCCGCGTGCTGTTGCGGCCAAGAACGGCCAGTTTGCAGCCTTCGGCAGCCAGTTTCAGACAAATATGCCTGCCAATGCCATCGCTGCCGCCGGTTACAATGACGGTTTTACCTTTAAGTTGCATGTCAATAATTCCTTATTGTTAGCCAGACCCCATTCTCAACACGATGCCGATGTTGTTGGACACTTATTATTGCAGTAACCGGAAGACCCCGGAGGATGGCGGAAGAAGCCGGATAGAACCTTATAAACAAGGGGTTTCGTGACGGTGGGCCGCGTTCTGGACAAATTTTTTGGATGTCCTTCAAAACAGCTTAATACGGGCCTTTAACGCCGTTTGAACAATATTGAGACACCTATCTTTGCAAATTATTCTGACCTCTCTGCGAGCCTTATAAATAAGGTTGATCGGCCATTGTAGCCGTCTCGGCAGCCCGGCAAGCGCGCTCTCTCTAAGGGTCGAAACTGGGAAATCCTGCGCCAAGTTTGTTCACGGCTTCCCAGATAGGGATTTGTTTAAAGAGATCAAAGATATAGGGGTATTTGAAAAATTCCCTTACGTGCTGGAAGTGGGAATCGTTTTTGGGGAAAACCGACACATGGTGCTCCCAACTGGGATCCGAGCACAGCACTCATTTCTAACACTTTCATCCAATAGCTGCCATTCGAACGATACCCAGAAAACTCCGAACTAGCGCAGTCAGCGAACAATGCTACGGCCGCAGAAATCCGTCACTAAGGGCGGTAAGGAGCCGTTCGCTGCGAAGAGCACTAACGGCAGCTATGCGGACAGGGTGAGTTTTGCCTCAGTTGCACCTATGGCCGCTATTGGCGGACATTATTCTTGTGTATCTCTGAGTTGACGATAAAAAAGTGCGCAAAATCAGCTGAGGGGTGAGTAAGTGTTAGGTTCTGCCAGTGTTTGCCATGAGGGCTTGGAGAATGGTCTGGACGTAGTGGTGCAGTCGATTGGCGATTTGAAATATTCTAAATTACAGGTACTATTATGCTACGCATACTGACATTTTATTTCTGCATAGCAGCCAGTGCCGCTTTAGCTGATCAGGGCTCTGATGAGAGTTTAAAGGCGTCTCTCAAAGCAATGGGCTATGAGAACATTGTATTTGAAGGGTGCGATGTAAGCTATACCCAAAAATTTGTTCCGACGCATGAGACCAATGGGTTCTCTTCTTTGACCCACATTTTGAAAGTGAGCCAACTAGGCTCAGGACCCATTAATCTGCTTGAGGCTATCTGTTCTGCATGATTCAAGGCCCCAAATTACGGGGGTTTTATGAGTAATCTTTTCTGGCTGAGCGAAGATCAGATGGCTCGGCTTCGGCCCTATTTTCCGAAGAGTCATGGCGTGCCACGGGTCGATGATTGTCGAGTGTTAAGTGGTATTATTTTCATCAATCGCAATGGGTTGCGTTGGTGTGATGCGCCCAAGGAGTATGGTCCACACAAGACGCTCTACAACCGCTGGAAACGGTGGAGCGACATGGGGGTGTTCGCGCGGATTATGATGGGGCTGGCAGCCGAGGTTCCTGACAACAAGACGATCTCAATTGACGCAACTTACCTCAAGGCACATCGCACGGCCTCCAGCCTGCGGGTAAAAAAAGGGGGCGTGGACGTCTGATCCCCTGCCCGGCAGGGCATTGCGCATCAATGTCCCGAGAGGGGACGTACCAAGGGCGGTATGAACACGAAGTTGCATGCCGTGCCCCCTCTCATGGTTTGCAGGCAAACCACTGCCGGGCAGTGGACGCGATTGGGCGGCCGATCCAGTTCTTCCTGACCGCCGGTCAGGTTAGCGATTACACTGGGGCAAGAGCTCTGGTGAATAGTCTGCCAGCGGCCGACTGGCTATTGGGAGATCGCGGATATGACGCGGATTGGTTCCGAGAGGCCCTTGTAGATATGGGAATATCGCCCTGCATCCCTGGACGAAAGTCGCGAGACAAAACCATCAAGTACGACAAGCGTCGTTACAAAAGACGTAACCGGATTGAGATCATGTTTGGTCGCCTGAAAGACTGGCGGCGCGTGGCTACCCGTTATGACCGATGCCCGAAGGTCTTCCTGTCCGCCATCGCTCTCGCAGCAACCGTGATCTTCTGATTATGAGTCCTGAGCCTAGGCTCAGGACCCATTAATCTGCTTGAGGCTATCTGTTCTGCATGATTCAAGGCCCCAAATTACGGGGGTTTTATGAGTAATCTTTTCTGGCTGAGAGAAGATCAGATGGCACGGCTTCGGCCCTATTTTCCGAAGAGTCATGGCGTGCCACGGGTCGATGATTGTCGAGTGTTAAGTGGTATTATTTTCATCAATCGCAATGGGTTGCGTTGGTGTGATGCGCCCAAGGAGTATGGTCCACACAAGACGCTCTACAACCGCTGGAAACGGTGGAGCGACATGGGGGTGTTCGCGCGGATTATGATGGGGCTGGCAGCCGAGGTTCCTGACAACAAGACGATCTCAATTGACGCAACTTACCTCAAGGCACATCGAACGGCCTCCAGCCTGCGGGTAAAAAAAAGGGGGCGTGGACGTCTGATCCCCTGCCCGGCAGGGCATTGCGCATCAATGTCCCGAGAGGGGACGTACCAAGGGCGGTATGAACACGAAGTTGCATGCCGTGCCCCCTCTCATGGTTTGCAGGCAAACCACTGCCGGGCAGTGGACGCGATTGGGCGGCCGATCCAGTTCTTCCTGACCGCCGGTCAGGTTAGCGATTACACTGGGGCAAGAGCTCTGGTGAATAGCCTGCCAGCGGCCGACTGGCTATTGGGAGATCGCGGATATGACGCGGATTGGTTCCGAGAGGCCCTTGTAGATATGGGAATAACGCCCTGCATCCCTGGACGAAAGTCGCGAGACAAAACCATCAAGTACGACAAGCGTCGTTACAAAAGACGTAACCGGATTGAGATCATGTTTGGTCGCCTGAAAGACTGGCGGCGCGTGGCTACCCGTTATGACCGATGCCCGAAGGTCTTCCTGTCCGCCATCGCTCTCGCAGCAACCGTGATCTTCTGGTTATGAGTCCTGAGCCTAGTCCCAAGATCAAATTCCACAGTGCAGATTTCGCTTTGCTGCCGCTCGTGGGGAGTGCCGTAATCAGAAAAATAGCCTAGAAACAAAGTGGAGAAAGCCACCAATTTTTTCATGTGTCCAACGTGACGACATTGTCGGTGGATTTTATGACTTGTCGGCTTAATGAAATTGGCCAATTATTGTGTAAATTGTATTCCTGTGACCTACAGGGAAACTCATTCGGCCGTTAATAGAAATTCGGCCGTTGAATGGAGGCCAGATGAAAAGGATTGCCCGCCGAGCTTTCCTGCTCGGGTCTGGTGGCGCAGCAGGATGGATTGCGGCCAACCAGTTTAGTGTGAAACAACCGGTGTTTGATGGGGTGAAACGGATTATTCCTTCATCGGGCGGAGGTATCCTCAACGATGCTAGCGGACTTTCTGCAACACCTGTTCATAAGCATATCGTGATTAGCGAGGACCCAGGCGAAGCCCTGATCCAGGTAGTGCGCAATGAGATGCGTGCGGCGAAGGCAGATGGGCGGCCGTTCAACATTGGCGCGGCGCGTCACTCCATGGGTGGCCAAGCCATTCCAAGGAATGGAATCGCAATGACCTTCGAAAACAGCATGATCGAACCCGATACGGATGCAGGCGTATACCGTGTGCACGCTGGCGCGCGCTGGTCCCAGGTGATTTCCGCCCTCGATCTGATTGGTTTTTCTCCCAAAGTTATGCAATCGAACAACGATTTTGGAGTTGCTGCTACCTACAGCGTGAATGCGCATGGGTGGCCGGTGCCTTATGGCCCAATGGGGTCGACGGTGCGTTCCCTCAACATGATCCTGCCGTCCGGAGAACTTGTTACCTGTTCACGGAAGGAAAACTCCGAGCTTTTCGGGCATGCTATGGGCGGTTATGGCCTGATTGGTGCGATAGTGGATCTAGAAGTAGAGATGGAGAACAATACCCGGCTCTTTCCTCTCTATGAGGTCATGCCAGCAGACGAGTTCAGCAGAGCCTATCAGACTGCCCTAATGGATCCGGAAGTCACAATGGCCTATGGGCGCCTCAATGTGGAACGTGCTGCATTTTTCGAAGAGGCATTACTCGTTACCTACCGAAAAACAACAGAACAGGAAAATCTTCCGCCAGTAGGCGGGTCGGGCTGGATGTCTGTTTTGGCAAGCCGCATTTACCGGGCCCAGCTCGGAAGTGAGCCGATGAAGGATTTTCGCTGGTGGAATGAAACTGTCATCGGACCAACTCTCGGAGGTGGAGATGTTACACGTAACGGCCTGATGAACGAGCCTGTTAAAACGCTTGATGACCGGAATCCAGACCGGGTTGACATACTCCATGAGTATTTTGTTGATTTCGACAGGTTCAACGAGTTTCTGACGGTTTGCCGAGAGGTCATCCCAGCCTCTTACCAGGAGTTCTTGAATGTCACTTTGCGCTACGTGGCAGCTGATGCGGAAAGCACCCTGTCTTATGCGCCTAAACCGCGCATTGCGGCGGTCATGTCCTTCAGCCAAGAATTAGCCGAGCGGGCAGAAGCAGACATGGCACGGATGACTGAGATATTGATCGATAGAATAGTGGCTATTGGCGGCGCTTTTTACCTGCCGTATCGCCCACACGCACGTGTCGACCAGTTGGTAGCTGCATATCCGCAGGTGCCTGCTTTCGTGGATGCCAAACGCCGCATTGACCCTGACCTCATCCTGCGGAATAATTTTTGGGACACATATTTGAGAACGCTATGAGCAAACTTCAGAAGATCTCGATTGGCTATTTCATAGCTCTGATGATCGCAGCCTCGATCAACTACATTCCCGGACTGACCGACGAAAGCGGACTGGCCTTTGGCATCTTCGCATTGGACTTATACGACGATGCTTTACATGTGGCTTCGGCTCTCTGGGCGCTAATCGCGGGTCTGATGTCGCGCAAAGCAGCGAGGATCTTCCTTGTCCTTTTCGGTGCAGCATACATGGGTGACGGCATTTTTGGCTTCTTCACAGGTTATGGTTTTCTGGATATGGGCATCTTCACTAACGCCTCTCTGGGCATGGAATTGTCGCTTGGGCGCAGTCTTGCGAACCTACCACATCTGGCACTTGGTGGATTTGCGCTCGTTTCGGGCCTCTTCATCGAGCCCCGAGCGTGAACGCCCTTTGGCGTTGGACAAAGCGCGGCCTTCTGGCCTTAACCTTGCTGACGATGGTTCTGATCGCTCCGATTGTCTACGTGGAAACAAGCTGCCAGGGGGAAGGGCCTGGGGAAGAATATGCTTCCTTGATCCCGATTGAATACCATCGGACGGAATCCCGAACCTTCATGACCTACCCGGAGTGGCACATCGTCCACGCATATGACGATTACGGAAGAGTAATCCAGAACGGTGATCCACACGAGTATGGATATCTGAGCAGCATTGTCGGCTACTGGTCCTCGCTCTGCGCGCTTTCGGAAAAGTCAGCCGCGCATGGCGGGATCGACAGTGCAACCAAACAGATTGGACCTGTCACGGTATTGTTCCGCCCCTTTGAGAGCATATTCTGCCCCAAAGGAGATACACCATGGCACCACGACCATCCGAAGAATTCAAACGCGACGCAGTGCGGATCGCACTGACCAGCGGGCTAGACCCGCCGACAGGCGTCCTCCGATCTTGGGGTTGGTATGTCCACCCTGTGCAAGTGGATCAGAACCTATCGTGACGCGGACGTTGTTTCGAAAGAGGATCAGGAACTGGCCAAGGAGAACGAGCGCCTTCGCCGGGAAAACCGCCTTCTACGTGAGGAGAGGGAGCTGCTAAAAAAAGCAACAATCTTCTTTGCGGACCAAAGCAAATGAGGTTTTCATTTGTTGAAAGGCACCGCAATAGCATTCCCACAGAGCGACTTTGCCGGATTGTGGATGTCACCCCACGTGGCTACCGAGCCTGGCGCAAACGCCCTGCCTGCCAGCGTCAACGTGGGGATATGGTTCTGCTGGCCCACATCCGGGAGCAGCACCGCCTGAGTTTGCAGAGCTACGGCCGACCGAGAATGGTCGAAGAACTGAAAGAGCTTGGTCTGGATATTGGTCACCGCCGTGTCGGCCGATTGATGCGCCAGAACGGCATATCTGTTGTCAGAACCCGTAAGTACAAGGCCACAACGGACAGCAATCACAAGTTCAACATCACGCCAAACCTGCTGAACCGGAACTTCTCAGCAGATCGACCCAATCAAAAATGGGTTGTTGATATCAGCTACATCTGGACCCGCGAGGGCTGGCTCTATCTGGCCGTGGTTCTGGACCTGTACTCCAGGCGCGTGGTCGGTTGGGCTGTCAGCAACCGGATGAAGCGCGATCTGGCCATACGGGCGCTGAACATGGCCATAACCCTGCGCAGGCCGCCCAAAGGATGCATCCATCATTCTGATAGGGGCAGCCAATATTGCTCGCAGGATTACCAGAAAATCCTGCGCCGGTATGGCTTCAAGGTATCCATGAGCGGCAAGGGTAATTGCTATGATAACGCCGCAATGGAAACCTTCTTCAAAACCATCAAAGCGGAATTGATCTGGCGGCACTCTTGGCAAACCCGCAGGGCTGCTGAGATCGCCATCTTCGAGTACATTAATGGGTTCTATAATCCCCGCCGGAGACACTCGGCATTAGGCTGGAAAAGTCCCTTGGCTTTTGAAAAGATCGCCGCCTAAATGAGCACAAGGGGCGGAACGAAAGCGGGACAGGTCCAGATCGCCCGTAAACTCTGCGTGACCGATGTGGCGGTTCGCAGATGGCTGAGAGCTGAGAGCTGAGAGCTGACGCGAACTAGGCCGCAGCCCACTGAAACCACCATCCCATGCCCCCTCACCTCTTATTCAAGACTCCAACTCGTCTTCGACTCCTCACGACAACAGTGTTGAAACCCTATTTACTGACCGTTTAAAGAGGTCGTTAAACCGGCGTTCTAATCGATTTCCGCCCCAGAACACTTCGCTTGCGCATAGCTTTGTCCCAAAACGTTTGCCACCAAAGCACCCAAATCACTACAGTCACCCAAAAACGGGGGCCCTGATGTGCAAAACAAAACTTGCACGAACGGGGAGAAATGGACGCTCTGTGGGTCGCCCGACGCAAAAATGGGTGGGCCTACGATGTGGGGTTCCTTTTTTTCGGAAGTAGATGCCATGCTGCAAGCCGTCCTCAGCAAAAAGGAATGGGATTAAATGATGGTCGCAGAAAGTCGGGGGTGACAGGCGACAAATACCGCGCAAAATGCCCTCAAACCCAAATAACGAATTGCTGCAACTCGAAGTGTCCCGCACTGCAACTCGAAGTGTCCGGCTACAATGGAAAAAGCTAGTTAGTGCCTTCCGGGCAAGAGTGGCTAAGGCGGGACTTTTGCACTGACAAATTAGCAGATTTGCAAAACCGCACTATTTTTCCAAAAATCTTCTCCAAACCGAGCAGTTTGCAAAACTTTGCAGCCTGCATCAGACCGAATTTGCAAATTATCTGCGATAATCTGACGCGCGGTGACGCTGCCGCCTTGCCGACGCGCTCATCTTGCGCCTAACTCTCTTCTGCGAAGTAGGAGGAGCACGCCATGTCATACCAGAAACTCTATGAAGGCTGGAAGACCGATCCCGAAGGGTTCTGGATGCAGGCCGCTGAGGCTATCAGCTGGGACAGGCCGCCCAGCAAAGCGCTGTTCGACGATGATGCCCCCTATTACGAATGGTACGCCGATGCCCGGGTGAACACCTGCTACAATGCGGTTGACCGCCACGTCGAGCAGGGGCGCGGCGAGCAGACGGCGATCATTTACGACAGCCCGATCACCCATACCAAACGCGAGATCTCCTATGTTGAGCTGCGCAACCGTGTCGCCAGTCTGGCCGGCGCGCTGCGGGCAAAGGGCATAGAGAAGGGCGACCGCGTCATCATCTACATGCCAATGATCCCCGAGGCGCTGGAGGCGATGCTTGCCTGCGCCCGAATCGGCGCGGTGCATTCGGTGGTGTTTGGCGGCTTTGCGGCCAATGAACTGGCGGTGCGGATTGACGATGCAAAACCCAAGGCGATCATTGCCGCCTCCTGCGGGTTAGAGCCCAACCGGGTGGTGCATTATAAGCCGCTGCTGGACGGCGCCATTGAACAGGCCGCGCACAAACCCGATTTCTGCGTGATTTTCCAGCGCGAACAGGACGTTGCCCAACTGGTTGAAGGCCGCGATGTCAACTGGCACGGCTTTCAGTTTGGGGTGCAGCCAGCCGAATGCGTGCCGGTAGAGGGCAACCACCCGGCCTATATTCTGTATACCTCGGGCACCACCGGCGCCCCGAAAGGAGTGATCCGCCACACCGCCGGCCATCTGGTGGCGCTGAACTGGAGCATGAAGAACATCTACAACGTCGATCCCGGCGATGTGTTCTGGGCGGCATCGGATGTTGGCTGGGTGGTGGGGCACAGCTATATCTGCTACGCTCCTCTGATTGCCGGCAACACCACAATTGTGTTTGAGGGCAAGCCTGTTGGCACCCCGGACGCCGGCACCTTTTGGCGGGTGATTTCCGAACATAAGGTCAAAAGCTTCTTCACCGCGCCCACCGCATTCCGCGCCGTCAAACGCGAAGACCCCAGCGGCGAACTGGTCAAGACCTACGACCTGTCCAACCTCGGTCAGGTCTATCTGGCGGGGGAGCGCGCCGACCCGGACACCATCCTCTGGGCGCAAAAACATCTTGGCGTGCCGGTGATTGACCACTGGTGGCAGACCGAAACCGGCTGGGCGATTGCCGCCAATCCGCTGGGGGTCGAGGAATTGCCGACCAAGCTTGGCTCTCCGGCGGTGCCCATGCCGGGCTACGAGATTGATATTCTGGACGAAGGCGGCCATCCGGTTGCCAATGGGGAGCTTGGCGCGATTGCGATCAGGCTACCGCTGCCTCCGGGCACCCTGCCGGGCCTGTGGAACGCGCCCAAACGGTTCCAGTCCAGCTATCTCACCGCCTTTCCCGGCTATTATGAGACCGGCGACGCCGGCATGAAAGACGACGACGGCTATCTCTATATCATGGCGCGCACTGATGATGTCATCAACGTGGCCGGTCACCGGCTGTCTACCGGCGGTATGGAAGAGGTGCTCTCCGGTCACCCGGATGTGGCCGAATGCGCGGTGATTGGCGTCTCGGATCCGTTGAAGGGGCAGCTGCCGCTGGGCTTCGTGTGCTTGAACGCCAATACCACGCGCGACCACGGCGAAGTGGTGTCTGAGGTGGTCAAGCTGGTGCGCGAAAAGATCGGCCCGGTGGCGGCGTTCAAACTGGCCCTGGTGGTCGATCGCCTGCCCAAAACCCGATCCGGCAAAATCCTGCGCGGCACCATGGTAAACATCGCCGATAGCACCGCCTACAAACCACCCGCCACCATCGACGATCCGGCGGTTCTGGATGAAATCAAAGTCGCGCTGCAAACCATTGGCTATGCGGCGGAATAATCTAGTGTAAATCAGCCTAACCGGCCTTGCCCCCAAGGCAGGGCTGGTGAGAGCAATCCATGCCACGGGGTACAGTCCATCCGCTATCTACCTCTACCGCCCCTGCCTGAGGCGGTCCCTGCTGGTGCCGTCGAACAGGGTCTTCTTGGGTGTTCAATCTTGTGACCTCGGGTTTCTCTTGCAACTCCCCTGTTGCTGCTTAACTTGCACCGCAGGAGATTAATGACATGACAAACAATGATATTTGGCGCCTAAGCGCCACTGAGACCGTCGCCCGCACCCATGCCGGAGACCTGAGCGCCGAGAGCAGTATTGCCGCCTCGATCAGCCGTATGAATGCGGTAAACCCGGCGCTGAATGCCGTGGTCGAGGATCTCAGCACCGAGGCGCTGGAGCGGGCCCACGCACTGGACAAGGCCCGCGCCGCTGGCGCAACTCCCGGCCCGCTGCACGGGGTACCCGTCACCATCAAGATCAACGTCGATCAGGCCGGTCATGCCTCGTCCAACGGCGTAACCGCGCTTAAGGATCTGATTGCGCCGGCAGACGCCCCGCTTGTCGAAAACCTGCAAAAGGCTGGCGCAGTGGTGATCGGCCGCACCAACACGCCCGAGTTTTCGTTTCGCGCCGACACCGACAACCCGCTGTTTGGCCGCACCTTTAACCCATGGGGCAAACATATCTCGCCCGGCGGATCCTCCGGTGGGGCTGGGGCTGCGGTGATGGCGGGTATTGGCGGACTGGCGCATGGCAACGATATCGGCGGCAGCCTGCGCTTTCCCGCCGCCGCCAATGGGGCGGTGACTGTCAAGCCGGGTCTGGGCCGGGTGCCCGCCTTTAATCCCAGCCAATCTGCCGAGCGCGGCATGCTGGCGCAGTCGATGTCGGTGCAGGGATTGCTGACCCGCAGTGCCGCCGATCTGCATCTGTCGATGCCGACGATGATAACCGGTGATCCCCGTGACCCTTTTCACGTTCCCCTGCCCTGGCGCGGAGCGCCGCTGGATGGCCCCATCAAGGTCGCCTTTACCAAGAACACCTTTGGTTACGACTTGCACCCGCAGGTCGAGGCAGCGCTGGACACCGCCCGCGATGCGCTGGTTGATGCCGGATATATCGTCGAACAGGTCGAGCCGCCCAATGTCTTTGACGCCGGGCGCACCGGCTACCGCGCCCTGATGGGCGAGGTCCATGCGCTGATGAAGCAAGACATCGATGCGGCCGGATCGCAAACCGTGCGCGACATCTTTGAGGTCTACTTTCAGGAATTCCCGCCGTTTCAGGACAGCGAGCTGCTGAAAATGATGGCCAAGCGAACCTATTATGCCCGGCAATGGTCGCTGTTTCTGGAACAATATCCGCTGGTCCTGACCCCCTTCCTGCCGCAACCGTTTTTCAAACCCGACCGCGACACCGAAGGGTCTGAGGGCGTCCACGAGGTACTGGGCTGTGCGGTCTATTCTTATGCCATCAACTATATGGGCCTGCCCGCAGGCTGCGTTCCGTCACGACTGGCCGAGCTGCCGCAGGGGCCGCAACCGATCAATGTACAGATCGTGGCGCGGCGCTGGCGCGAGGATCTGGCGGTGGACGCCTGTGTCGCCATTGAATCCCGCATCGGCCGCATGTGTGATTTGCTGTGGGAGCGCATGGCGCAATAACCCGCCTGCGTCATCCTCTCCGGATGACGCGACCAACAGGTACAACGTGGGCGTGGGGTTGGGGCCCCACGCCCGACGCTTGGTTACCAAACATACTCGTTCACAACAGATCGGTCACGGATGGAGCGACCGTCGCTGCTTCCAGCCTGCCTGAAGTAGTGTAAACTGGAGGCTTGTCCGCAGTCAGAGTATCACGTCTTCGTGAGTGGCATGGATCAGGAAAATTGCTCGGAAATCAGCCGCTCTTCCAGACCATGACCGGGATCAAACAGGATCTTGTGCTGCACATTGGCTTCGGTACTGATTTCAACCCAATCAATATCCGCAATCGATTTGGAGATCGAATCCGCATCCGCATTCACCGGCCGTTTTTCTGCCTCGAGCACATCAAACCGCACCGTCGCACCGCTTGGCAACAGCGCCCCGCGCCAACGCCTTGGACGAAACGCGGCAATGGGGGTCAAGGTCAGCACATCCGCGCCGATGGGCACGATAGGGCCATGCGCAGAGTAATTGTAAGCCGTCGACCCCGCCGGGGTGGCAACCAGCGCCCCATCACAGACCAGCTCCTCAAGACGCTCTCGCCCATCAATCGATATCTTCAGCTTGGCGGCCTGCGGGCCGGCCCGCAGCAAGGACACCTCGTTAATGGCCAGGGCCTGGTGCAGCGTTCCATGTTGATCCATCGCCCGCATGGACAACGGATTAATGATCTCCTGCTCGGCGGCCTGCAACCGTTCAATCAAGCCATCTTCAGTGTAGACATTCATCAAAAAGCCGATGGTGCCGCGGTTCATCCCGTAAACAGGCGCCGGTAGATCCATGGTGGCATGCAGGGTGCGCAGCATAAAACCGTCCCCCCCCAGCGCCACGATCACTTCGGCCTCAGCGGGCGCAATGTTGCCGTGGCGCGTGGTCAATGTTGCAAGCGCGCTTTGGGCCACCGGTGCCTGACTGGCCAAAAAGGCGATTCTCATATCCATCAAATCAGTTTCCGGTGCTGCCCAATTGGTTCCGAAACAACCACACCTGCCCTCGGATGGCCAGACTTGCCGTTCTAACGCAGGGATTCGTCGCAATGCAGTCTTTCCGACTAGCCGTGTTTCCTATAGGAAATCCCCAATTCCAGTCCAACTCAACGGAGCCACCATGACCGAAATCACCAGCGACCCCGGCTTTTTCACCCAGCCTCTGTCTGAGCGCGACCCCGAACTTTACGGCACAATCACCAGCGAGCTGACCCGTCAGCGCGACGAGATTGAACTGATCGCTAGCGAGAACATCGTGTCTGCCGCGGTGATGGAGGCGCAGGGCACTGTGCTGACCAACAAATACGCCGAGGGTTATCCCGGACGTCGCTATTATGGCGGCTGCCAGCACGTCGACGTTGCCGAGCAACTGGCCATCGACCGCGCCAAACAGCTGTTCGGCTGTGACTTCGTCAATGTGCAGCCCAATTCCGGCAGCCAGGCCAACCAGGGGGTGTTTCAGGCGCTGATCCAGCCCGGCGACACCATTCTGGGCATGGACCTGGCCTCGGGCGGTCACCTGACCCACGGCGCCCGCCCCAACCAGTCGGGCAAATGGTTCAACGCGGTGCATTATGGTGTTCGCCGCGACGACAACCTGATCGACTATGATCAGATCGAGGCCCAGGCCAAAGAGCACCAGCCCAAGATGATCATCGCCGGTGGCTCTGCGATCCCGCGTCAGATCGACTTTGCCCGCTTCCGCGAGATCGCCGATATGGTTGGCGCCTATCTGATGGTCGACATGGCGCATATTGCCGGTCTGGTGGCCGCAGGCGAGCACCCCTCGCCGTTCCCACACGCCCATGTCGCCACCACCACCACCCACAAGACCCTGCGCGGCCCACGCGGCGGCATGATCCTGACCAATGACGAGACAATCGCCAAGAAAATCAACTCGGCGATCTTCCCCGGCATCCAGGGCGGCCCGCTGATGCATGTCATCGCCGCCAAGGCCGTGGCCTTTGGAGAGGCCCTGCGGCCCGAGTTCAAAACCTACCAGAAACAGGTCCGCGCCAATGCTGTGGCGCTGGCTGATCAGCTGATCAAGGGCGGGCTGGACATTGTCACCGGTGGCACCGACACCCATGTGATGCTGGTCGATCTGCGCCCCAAAGGCGTAACCGGCAACATCGCCGACAAGGCTCTGGGCCGGGCCAAGATAACCACCAACAAGAACGGCATCCCGTTTGACCCGGAAAAGCCGATGGTCACCTCGGGCCTGCGTCTGGGCACTCCGGCGGGCACCACCCGCGGCTTTGGTGAGGCTGAGTTTCGCCTGATCGCCGACCTGATTGTCGAAGTGGTCGATGGGCTGGCAGCCAATGGTGAAGAGGGCAACGCCGAGGTTGAGGCAGGCGTCCGCACCAAAGTCGCCGATCTCTGCGCCAGGTTCCCGCTTTACCCGAACCTGTAAACTCATAGCCAGACAATTTTGAAACCGCCGCAGCCCCGGGTTGCGGCGGTTTTTTCATGCCCGCCCCCGCCGCCGCGCACCAATCCCTCCCGCGCCCCTCCCGCGCCCTGTCCCGCCATCAAAGATGCCAGGCCAAAGGCCTTGGGCATGGCAGCCCTGCGGGCTGAGCCTGCCAGCTTAAACCCCGGCGATCCAGTGCAGCGCCTGTCTTTATCAGTGCTGGACTCAGCGGCATCGGGATGGTCTTTTGCGCTTGGCCATTTTTATCACCTGACATTTTCAACACCGGAACAAACTCCATTGCCCCAGACAAACAACCGCACCCGCCAGTTGGAGCGCCGCCTGGGGGACTGGATGCGGGCAAGACTGCCGCATCTGCTGGCAGAATTGGTCATGTTCAGCCTGAAACAGGGTTGGGCTGCTCTGTTCGGCGGGCTGTTGCTGGTTGGCATGATCCTGACCAATCGGATTTGGCAACCGGACTGGCCGCTGGCCCGCTATGATGCTTTGCTTCTCTATGCGCTGGCCCTGCAAGCGCTGTTTCTGGCCACCGGCATGGAGAGTTGGCGTGAGGCACGGGTGATCCTGCTGTTCCACTTCACTGGCACCGTGATGGAGATT
The DNA here is from genome assembly GCF_030285785.1 of Parasedimentitalea psychrophila. NCBI lineage: Bacteria > Pseudomonadati > Pseudomonadota > Alphaproteobacteria > Rhodobacterales > Paracoccaceae > Parasedimentitalea > Parasedimentitalea psychrophila. The sequence goes on from NZ_CP127247.1 coordinate 4,808,301, forward strand.
TTCAAGGTGCATGTGGGCAGCTGGGGCTATCCCGGCGAGGGTCTGATGAAACTTTGGGGCGTGCCGCTGTTTTCCGGCTTCATGTATGCCTCGGTTGGGTCTTACATGGCGCGGGTGATCCGGTTGTTTGACATGCGCTTTGCCCCCTACCCGCCGTTTTGGACAACTGTGCTGCTGGCGCTGGCGATCTATGGCAACTTCTTTGCGCATCATTTCCTGCCCGACATCCGGCTGGCGCTGTTCGCCGCAACAGTTGTTTTGTTCGCCCAGACCCGGATCTGGTTTCGCATCGGCGAGCCCCATTACTGGATGCCGCTGCCTTTGGCCGCCTTGTTCTCCAGCTTCTTTCTGTGGCTGGCCGAGAACATCGGCACCGGCACCAAGACCTGGCTATACAACGGCCAAAGCCAACATCATTTGGTCAGTCTGGCCAAAATGGGATCCTGGTATCTTTTGCTGTTCGTCAGTTTTGTCACTGTAACCCTGGTGTTGCGCGATGCCCTGTCAGGCGCTCCGTTGCATCCCAAAGGCGCTCATAAATCAACCGACAGACATCTGGCTGGCTGACCGCCAGAACGAACGGCTGGCTGGTATCCATCAGATCAAGCCGCGCCAGCGCATCACAGTGATCGCCAGACCAATCACAACCAGCACAGAAAATGCCATACTGCCCAGAATTGTCAGCGCACGGGTTTTGCGACGCTCGGCCAGATCCACCGATTTCAGATAGGCCGAGACCTCACCCGCCGATTTGCGCAGGGCCGGCTCATCCAAGGTCAATCGCAGCTTGGGGTGATCCATCAGCGGTTCAGCCTTGGCCAGCAACATACCCTGATTATAGACCCTGCGCGGCAACCGTCGGCGGGCCTTTTTCAGCGCCACAGACAGCGCCCCCGAGGCCTGTTCGCGGGTTTTCAGCAAATCCCGGATCTCTGCAATTTCCTCTGCGATGCTGTGACCCACTGTGCTGCTCTCCTGTTTTTTAGTCAGCGTCAGCCTATCCTTTGCCACGCTGGGGCTCAATACATCCAGATTGAACTGGCGGCCCTGCAGCTGCGGCGTTATCACAGCTTTATGTTGAACACGATCACCCATGGCGCCGCCACCGACAAAGCTCCCGTCCTGATCGCCCACGGGCTATATGGATCGGCCCGCAATTGGGGGGTGATCGCCAAGCGGCTGTCGGTTGAGCGGCTGGTGGTGGCAGTCGATATGCGCAACCATGGGCACAGCCCCTGGTCGGAGACCCATAGCTACCCCGAATTGGCCGAGGATTTGGCCGAGGTCATATCCGCGCATGGCGGGCAGATGGATGTGATTGGTCACTCAATGGGCGGCAAGGCGGCAATGATGCTGGCCCTGAACCACCCTGAGGCGGTGCGCCGCCTGTTGGTCGCGGACATCGCGCCGGTCGCCTATTCCCACAGCCAGATCCAGTTCATCGAGGCGATGCGCAGCATTGATCTGACCACCCTGCAACGGCGCTCCGAGGCCGAAGCGCAACTGGCCGAAGCCGGGGTAGAGCCCGCATTGCAGAGTTTTTTCACCCAGTCTCTCGACATTCCCAACCGATGCTGGCGGCTAAACCTTGATGCGCTGGCGGATCAGATGCCCAACATCCTGTCCTTTCCGCAGACAGGTGCGGTCTGGCCGGGCACAGTGCTGTTTTTGTCCGGCGCCGCGTCAGACTATGTCGATGCCAAATACCGCCCGCAGATCCGGGCCCGGTTCCCGCAGGCCCGTTTTGCCAAGATCCCCGGTGCCGGCCATTGGCTACACGCCGAGAAACCCCGCGAATTCGAAGCCACGGCGCGGATATTTCTGAACGCATAACGGCCCGCAGTCGCGCCGCGTCAGCCTAGTTCTGAACGATCTGGCGGGCCACCAGCCAAGAGACCGGAACAGCCGCAACCGCGCCCACCACCGCCGCAGTAAGTATCGCCGGGACTGAGCCAAAACCGGCCACCAAGACGGCGATGATGCCGACTCCAGCCAGGCTGGTGGAAATCAACGAATAAAGCATAGAGGCAAGGCGCAGCATTGGGGTCTCCGATGTTTTGAGCATTTCGATACGGTATCCTTAACGAATGGCTCAGAGTGTCACCTTGATCTCGGTCACAGACACCGATCTCGCCTCGAAGCTGAGATTTCATGATTGAATGACGGTTAAGCACTATGTTCCCATAGGCATGACCAGCCTGCCACCTGACACCAATTACAAAGAAAACGCTCTATTAGCCGCCGCCATTGTGGCCACTGCCACCCCGGTTTTGCGGCAGAGTTCAACCCTGCGGAACGGGCCTTAGGCTATGACCGTCTATCGCCTGACGGCAGGGTGGTGCTTTCAGGCCGCAACAGTAGCAGGGCGACGGTCCATGTCAGCTGCCGCCGGAGAGCTCGACGGGCGTAAATCGACCCTAGCCAGCACATCTTTCCTTTTGGCAAACGGGCGTGCAAGCCCCCCATAGGCCTCCTCGGTGGCGCAGGTCCCCAATTTGGGGAACAAAGCTCGCAAGCCCAGCAGATCCATCATGCCAAAAAGCGTCAGCGCCTGGGGGCCGGGATAAAAGCTCTCGGCGGCTGCGCCATTGGCAAAGAGGATCTGATGCTGTGCAAACATCAGGTGAAAACAACACACCTGACGGCAACCTTTGGCCAGTCGCACCGGGCCGCGCGTTTGGTACAGATGGCGGGCGAGCACCAGCATTTCCGCGTCCAGATTGTGGCTTTGACCCAACAGCATCCCGTGTTGTGGAGACACCTGCAACGGGCTGTGATTGCCCAGCACCCCGGTTGGGATGTGGATCGGTTTTTTGTCGGGATCAGCCTCCAGTTCATCATGGCTGAACCGCCGGGTGCCAATCCACAGGAGCTGTAGCGGGCCATTGTTCAGTGTCTGCACCAGATCTCCGACCCGCAGATCCTCAACCGCAATTTCACCGGCGGTGGTTGCAATCTTTGTGCCTTCTGTAAAACAGGGAATGCCAGCCGCGTGCAACTCGCTCGTGTCGTCAATCTGACTGGGGACTACCCTTTTCAGAATGACTGTTTCGCCATTGGGAAAGCTCACCGTTTATTTCGACTTGTCCATCCATATCAGTGGGGATCTCGTCGCCGTAACCATCGCCGTCCATATTGGCGTCGTTGTCAATGAAGCGGATCTGTACCGGATCGCCATCAACGGTAAATTCCGTGGCACCAGCCGAATTGAAATGGTCGTTGTTCAGGGTGAAATTATCACCTTTGACAAACCCCTGAACCAGATACTCTGCTTCCCCGGCCGCCAGCGGCGTGTCACCGGTCATTTCATCGTCGCTGTCGCCGCCTTGAATGAAATCATTGCCCTCACCGCCATCAATGGTGTCGTCGCCCATGCCGCCCTGCACCGTGTCATCGCCAATCCCGGCATCGACGACGTCATCGCCGCGGCCCGCGTCAATCGCGTCATTGCCCGCATAGCCCAAGATGGTGTTATTGGCCCCGTCGGTTCCATCGACCCGGGTGCCATCCGCATCTACGTGGTTTGACTCTATGGTGTCATCACCCGTGGTGCCGTCTGAATAGGTGACGGTAACGCTATATTCCACGACCGCATCCAGCTCAGAGGCTGAGCCATTGTACCAGAGGTCCTCGACAGAATATCCTGCATCCCCCTCGCCAACCCGGCCGTCATCATTGGCATCATCCAGTGTCAGCGCACCTATGCTGTCATGCAACGGGTCGCTGCTGGACCCAAAGCTCTTTCCAACAATAAATATCGTGTTTTCAACGGTAGAGTTGGTTTCATCCGGATCGATGTCAGCAAAGCTGCCAACCGCGAAGGCCTCAATTGTGTTGGTTGTCATAGGTTTTCTTTTGCTATTTACGCCATTTGGACAAACTCGCCCGGACAACTGACACCCAGCGACACATCGCAACAGGGCACTTGGCGTTCCGCTCAGGACGCTGCCTCAGCCTAGTCAAACCAAGATACCCACCCCGGATCTACCGGCACCTAGTAACCAAATTGTTGACCATAATTCACTGTCAGGACCCAAAGTGCCGGTGTGACGGGACGCTGACCTGACGTCATGCTGCCAACACACGCTGACAGCGATTGCGGGTCTACATTCAAACGGGTGTCAGTGACGGGCGCGACATCGGGACCCGGCCAAAAGTGCAGCCACGTACAGTCGAGTCGCAGGCATCAATGCATATTAAAAATATGGAGCTTTCCGTCGATAGCTACGCAATACCGTCACTGACATCAGCGGCATTACCTAAAGACTATTGGTACGGACGACGGGAATCGAACCCGTAAGCCATTATCTGGCGAGGGATTTTAAGTCCCTTGTGTCTACCAATTCCACCACGTCCGCATGTGAAATACCGCGGCACCTCACCCGCACAGGTCTAGCGGCGCCGGGCGCCGGGGACAATCGGTTTTATCAGGGTAACAGAGCGGTTTTTGCAGCCAACGCCATTTCCCCGACCGCAACCGGCTCCAGAGGACCATCAGGCGCCAACAGGCCAGGCTTGCGCCAGCGCCCCGTCCTCTTTGACCGCCTGCATCGCCACATAGGTCGAGGTCGAGGCCACATGCGGAAGGGTCGATATTTTGTCGGCCAGCACCGAGCGATAGGCCGCCATCGAACGGGTCCGGATCTTCAGCAAATAGTCGAAATTCGACGCAATCATATGGGCTTGTTCAATTTCAGACACCTTGGCAACTGCGGCATTAAATGCCCTCAGCGCCACTTCCCGGGTGTCGCTGAGTTTCACTTCGACAAAGGCCACATGATCCAGACCCAGCCGGATCGGATCCACCAGGGCGCGGTAACCGGTGATGACCCCCTCCGACTCGAGCCGCTTCAGCCGGGTCTGGGTGGGCGATTTGGACAGGCCAATGCGCCGCGCCAGATCGGCGATAGAGATCCGCCCCTCGCCGCCCAGTACAGTCAGAATCGCCTGATCAAAGCGGTCCAGCCCCGAAAAACCCGTTTGCATTGCCTTACCCTCGATTTTCAGCCTAATCGCCCTACAAATACAGGTATTCAGACGAATGTCCCGCAGAATTGCCAGTATCCTCACCATAACGCCTGCCCCCTACTGGAGATCCCTGATGGCACCTACCCCCCCGCTGCGCCACGTCATCGACGCCATGACCTATGCCGATCAGGCTGAGCTTCGCGATCAACTGGTGACCACGGCAGCTTTGTCGGGCGATGACCGCGCCCGCATCTGTGCCAATGCGGCAGCGCTGGTGCGTGACATCCGCGGCCATTCCTCACCGGGGTTGATGGAGGTGTTTCTGGCTGAATACGGGCTGTCCACCGACGAAGGTGTGGCGCTGATGTGCCTGGCCGAGGCGCTGCTGCGGGTACCCGATGCCGAAACCATCGATGCGCTGATCGAGGACAAGATCGCGCCCTCGAACTGGGGCAAACACCTGGGCAAGTCCTCCTCCTCGCTGGTCAATGCCTCGACCTGGGCGCTGATGCTGACCGGCAAGGTTCTGGACGACGAGAGCGGCCCGGTTGGCGCCCTGCGCGGTGCCATCAAGCGGGTCGGCGAACCCCTGATCCGCACCGCCGTCAGCCGCGCGATGAAGGAAATGGGCCGTCAGTTTGTACTGGGCGAAAACATCGAAAGCGCTATGAAACGCGCCGCCGGGATGGAATCCAAGGGCTACACTTATTCCTATGACATGCTGGGCGAGGCTGCCCGCACCGAAGGCGACGCGGCGCGCTATCACCTCAGCTATTCCCGCGCAATTTCGGCCATTGCCGCGGGCTGCCACAGTCATGACATCCGCCAGAACCCCGGCATCTCGGTGAAACTGTCGGCGCTGCACCCCCGTTATGAGCTGGCGCAAGAGGCCAGCGTGATGGATCTTCTGGTGCCCCGGCTGCGCGCACTGGCCTTGCTGGCCAAGGCGGCGGGCATGGGGCTGAATGTCGATGCCGAAGAGGCCGACCGCCTGTCGCTGTCGCTTGAGGTGATCGACCTTGTGCTGGCCGATCCGGCGCTGGCAGGATGGGATGGCTTTGGCGTGGTGGTGCAGGCTTACGGCCCGCGCGCCGGGCTGACCATCGACACGCTGTACGATATCGCCAGCCGCCACGGTCGCAAGATCATGGTGCGACTGGTCAAGGGCGCCTATTGGGATACCGAAATCAAACGGGCTCAGGAGATGGGGGTTGATGGCTTCCCTGTCTTCACCTCCAAGCCCCTAACGGATGTGTCCTATATCGCCAATGCGCGCAAACTGCTGGCGATGACCGATCACATCTATCCGCAGTTCGCCACCCATAACGCCCACACCGTCAGCGCCATCCTGCATATGGCGCGGGACGGCCAGCCTTATGAATTCCAGCGCCTGCACGGCATGGGCGAAACCATGCACCAGATGGTGTTGGAACAGAACCACACCAAATGCCGGATCTACGCACCGGTTGGCGCCCATCAGGATCTGCTGGCCTATCTGGTGCGCCGACTGCTGGAAAACGGCGCTAACAGCTCATTTGTCAACCAGATCGTCGACGAGGATGTCGCCCCCGAGGTGGTCGCCGCCGATCCGTTTGAGATGATCGCCGACGTCAGCCGCAGCATCGCCATCGGGCCCGAGCTGTTCATCCCAGAACGCATCAACTCGCGGGGCTTTGATCTGACCCATGCGCCAACGCTGGACCTGATTGAGCAGGCGCGCACCCCCTGGGCAACCCACAGCTGGAGCGCCGTGCCGCTACTGGCTGCAGCCGCCGCGCCGCTGCCGCCGCAGGACGTGACCAACCCCAGCGACCTGACCCCGGTTGGCCAGGTGGCCAGTGCCAGCGAAAGCGACGTGGCCACGGCACTGACCGCCGCCACCCCCTGGGATGCCCCGGCCAGCACCCGCGCCGCAGTGCTGAACAAAGCGGCTGATCTTTACGAGGAGAAATTTGGCGAGCTGTTCGCCCTGCTCAGCCGTGAAGCTGGTAAAACCCTGCCCGACTGCGTCTCGGAACTGCGCGAGGCGGTTGATTTCTTGCGCTTCTACGCCTCCCGCATTCCCGCAGAGGCCAAACCAGCCGGTGTCTTCACCTGCATTTCCCCTTGGAACTTCCCGCTGGCGATCTTCTCGGGGCAGATCGCCGCAGCCCTGGCCACCGGCAATGCAGTGCTGGCCAAACCTGCCGAGCAAACGCCGCTGATTGCCTATTGCTGCGTTTCGCTGCTTCATCAGGCCGGCGTGCCACGGTCTGCGTTGCAATTACTGCCCGGTGGCGGCGCTGTCGGCGCGGCTTTGACCTCAGATGAGCGGGTGAATGGTGTGGCCTTTACCGGCTCTACTGCCACTGCGCTGAAAATCCGCGCCAGCATGGCCGATGCCCTGCGCCCCGGCACGCCTTTGATCGCGGAAACCGGCGGCTTGAATGCGATGATCGTCGACAGCACCGCGCTGCCAGAACAGGCCGTTCAATCCATCGTTGAGAGCGCCTTTCAGTCCGCCGGCCAACGCTGCTCGGCACTACGCTGCCTCTACCTGCAGGAAGACATCGCCGATGGCGTGTTGACCATGCTAACCGGCGCCATGCAGGCCCAGAACACCGGCAACCCCTGGCTGCTCAGCACCGACAGTGGCCCGGTGATCGATAAAACCGCCCAGGATATCATAGCGTCACATATCGCAATCGCCCGCGCCGAGGGCCGTGTGCTGAAACAGCTGCAGGCCCCCGAGCAGGGCAGCTTTGTCGCTCCGACTCTGATCGAAATCCCCAGCATTGCCGCGCTGAAACAGGAAATCTTTGGCCCCGTCCTGCACGTGGTCCGGTACAAGGCTGCCGATCTGGACCGGGTCATCGCCGACATCAACGCCACCGGATACGGGCTGACCTTCGGGTTGCACAGCCGCATCGACGACCGCGTTCAATACATCACCGACCGCATTGAGGCAGGCAATATCTACGTCAACCGCAACCAGATCGGCGCCGTGGTCGGCAGCCAGCCGTTTGGCGGCGAGGGCCTCTCGGGCACCGGACCCAAGGCCGGTGGCCCCAACTATCTGGCCCGGTTCTGCGCCCCGGACCGCCAGCACAGCAGCGCCGCATGGCAGCGCGATCAGACCGAGCGCCCCAGCCCCTCGGGCAGCCCAGCCTCTGCCACCACCCAGAGCCTCCCCGGACCCACAGGGGAAAGCAATCGATTGACACTTTCACCACGGCCACCGCTGCTTTGCCTTGGCCCCGGGCCTGAGACGGTTGCCGCCCAGATGCAAGAGGTCACTCACCAAGGCGGCACCGTGTTGCGGACCACCGGCAGGGTCGACCTGCAGCAACTGCAACAGATCCAGGATATCTCCGGGGTGCTCTGGTGGGGAGACGAAGCGATCGGGCGCACCATAGAACAGGCCCTGGCGCGGCGCAGCGGCCCGATCCTGCCTTTGATCCCTGGCCACCCCGACCGCGCCCACGTCCTCGGTGAGCGCCATATCTGCGTCGACACCACCGCCGCCGGCGGCAACGCGGCACTGCTGGGTGGCGAGGGCCAAACCCTATAAGTGCTTGACGCTGGGCCGCTTTCAGCCCAGCGTCAGCCCCATGTTCCCAATCCGCGATCACAACCCCTCTGGCCGCAGGCCTTATGTCGTCTACACATTGATGGCGTTTAATATTCTGGCCTATGCCTTTTATGCCACCATGTTTGACACTGATATTGAGCTGGCACGGTTCTATAATGCCTACGCGCTGATCCCCGCCGAAATCGACGCCGCGCAGCGGCTGTCGCCGCTGGTCAGCTCATTGTTCATTCACGGCGGCTTTATGCATCTGGCGGGCAACATGCTGTTTTTGTGGATCTTTGGCGACAATATGGAGGATGAGATGGGCCATTTGCCCTTTCTCGCCTTCTACCTTGCCTGCGGTATTGGCGCCGGGTTGGTCCATATTGCCTCAGGCCCCGACTCGCATGTGCCCACCATCGGAGCCTCCGGCGCTATTGCCGGGGTCATGGGCGGCTACCTGCTGCTGTTTCCGCGCGCCCGCATCGACATCCTGCTGATCCTCGTGATCTATTTCCGGATTTTCACCATCCCCGCCTATCTGATGCTGGGCGTCTGGCTCGGCATGCAGTTCCTAGGCTCACTCAACGCCGACCCCAATACCGGAGGCGTGGCCTATTGGGCCCATACCGGAGGCTTTGCGGTCGGGCTGTTGCTGACTGTGCCTCTGTGGGTCAAACGCGGAGGCCGCGCATTCTGGCGCCAGACCCGCGGTCAGCCGCCTCACCCCCAGGCCAAATACAGCGCCAGTCGCATCCCCCAACTGCCGCGCAAAAAACCAGGCCAGTCACCCTGGACCAAAGGCCGCTAGCGCAGCCCATACAAAAACCGGACTGTTTCGACTGCCGCGCTGCCCCGACACTGGATCCCGCAGCTTCATCTGGCCATAAATATCCCCGCCGGAGGCTCCTGAACCAGCCACGTGCCCTTCCCTTTACAAAAGCGCACATCCCAAACAAAAAACGCGCGCCCGGACAGCTCCAGACGCGCGATCATTTTCAAAACTTCAGCGATATCAGCGGCGAATAACCTTGGAAAACGTCTCAAAGATCGGCTCGTTGGCGCAGATCACTTCGCCGACGTCGACGATATTATCGTCAGCATCCAATCCCTGCACCAGACCACCGGCCTCCTGCACCAGAATAATCCCGGCGGCCAGATCCCAGGCGTTCAATCGACGCTCCCAAAATCCCTCATAGCGACCAGTGGCCACATAGGCCATGTCCAGCGCCGCTGAGCCCCAACGCCGCACACCGGCACAGGCGGGCAGCAGCCGCGCCAGATCCTGCAGGGTTGCAGGCAGATCAGAGCGCCCGGCAAAAGGCAGCCCGGTGGCAAAGATGCTCTCGATCATCCGGTGACGACCGGACACCCGGATCCGGGTTTCATTCATCCAGGCGCCAGAGCCCTTTTCGGCGAAATACATTTCATCCTTGGCGGCATCAAAGATAACCCCCGCAACAATCTTGCCCTTATGCTCCAGCGCAATCGAAATCGCCCAATGTGGCAGCCCGTGCAAAAAGTTGGTGGTGCCGTCCAGCGGATCGACGATCCAGCGCCGGGTCGGGTCCTGTCCTGGAATTTCAGCACTCTCTTCGGCCAGCCAGCCATAGGTTGGCCGCGCCCCCAGCAGTTCCTCTTTCAGGATTTTCTCAGCTGCAATATCCGCCTTGGTGACAAAATCCCCGGCGCCTTTCACCGAGACCTGCAAGTTTTCCACTTCGCGGAAATCCTTGACCAGCGATTTGCCTGCCTTACGGGCGGCCTTGATCATGATATTAAGATTCGCACTGCCGATCATATCGGGGCTCCTATGTCGTCAGAGAGATGTTGGTCAAGCGCTGCCTATACGCCGCATGCCCCCAGTTGCCAAGAGCCAATACCTGCGCCATTTGCCGTTCGGCTATAATAGCGGAGCACTTTCCAATGGCCTAACTGAACTGAGCAGTTTAGAAAGCAGCCAAACAGCAACGGAGACATCCATGTCAGATCAAATGCAACGCATCACGCTGGCCAGCCGCCCAACCGGTGCACCATCGGCTGAAAACTTCAGCCTTGAGACCTGCGCCGTGCCAACCCCGGGCCCGGATGAGGTCTTGGTCAAACTCCACTATATGTCGCTGGACCCCTATATGCGTGGGCGGATGGACGATGCCAAGTCTTACGCCGCCCCGGTGCCCATTGGCGGCACCATGGAAGCCGGAGCCGTGGGCGAAGTGGTCGCCTCCAACAGCCCCGCATTCCAGCCCGGCGATTTTGTCTTTGGCATGTTTGGCTGGGTCAGCCACGGCCGCTTACCGGCCAATCAGCTGCAAAAACTGGATCCAAACCACGGCCCCATAACTGCGGCGCTCGGCGTTCTTGGCATGCCGGGATTGACCGGTTGGCATGGCTTGAATGAATATGGCAAGCCAAAGGCCGGTGAGACTCTGGTGGTGGCCGCGGCCACTGGACCGGTTGGATCCATGGTTGGCCAATTGGCCAAACGGGCTGGCCTGCGCACCGTTGGCATCGCTGGCGGCGCCGAAAAATGCGCTCTGGCAGTTGACAGATTTGGTTTTGACGCCTGCCTGGATCACCGCGCCTATAAAGATGCCTCCGCGTTGCGCAAAGACTTAGGCGCAGCCTGCCCCAATGGCATCGACATCTATTTTGAGAACGTCGGCGGCAAGGTGCTCGAGGCAGTACTGCCGCTGATGAACTCCTATGGCCGCATCCCGGTCTGCGGCATGATCAGCTATTACGGCGGTGCAAAAGGCGCCGATGCAGACCTGACGGCGCCGATGATATGGCGCAATGTTTTGGTGAAATTCCTCTCCGTGCAGGGCTTCATCATCATGAACCACTTTGACCGCTACCCGGCATTCCAAAAGGACGTCGGCCCTCTGGTCGCCAATGGCGAGATCCAGTTCCTCGAGGATATCGCCATTGGCCTGGAAAATGCCCCAGCCGCCTTTATGGCACTGCTAAAGGGCGGCAATATGGGCAAGCAGATCGTGAAACTGGTCTGAGCTGACATTGGGCGAGCAGACGGTGCGTGCAAGCACACACCCTACACTCGCCCCTACCGTCCTGCTATCTGCGTAGGGTGCGTGCTAGCACGCACCGCTATTGCGGCCAAATATGTTTTACTGCAATTGCAGTTTATGGGCCTCGACCTTGGCCAGCCGGATCAGCTCTTGCATATAGGGTTTGTCCCGGTCCTCGCTGCGCACTGCCGCATATAGACTGCGAGTGATGCCCTTGCGGGTCAGCGGCCGAGTAACGTAATCAGACGAATATTTCACCTCGCGCACCACCCAGTCCGGCAACACCGAGACACCGCGATTAGAGGCCACCAGCAGCAGGATCACCGCCGTCAACTCGACCTGGCGAATGGCCTCCGGCTCAACCCCGGCAGGGATCAGCAATTGGCTGAACACGTCCAGTTTGGTTTTGTCCACCGGATAGGTGATCAGCGTCTGGTCAGAAAAATCTTCGGCGTCAATATAAGACTTGGCCGCCAGAGGATGCTGAGCGGCGGCGACAAACACCGGCGCGTAGTCGAACAGCTCGATGAAATCGACCCCGGAAATTTGCTCCGGGTCCGACGACACCACCATATCGACCTCTTCCTTTTGCAAGGCCGTCAGCGCATCAAACGCCAGACCGGGGCGAATATCCACATCCACATCTGACCAGCTTCTGCGGAAGCTCTCGAGCACCGGAAACAGCCACTCGAAACAGGCGTGGCACTCAATAGCGATATGCATCCGGCCGGTGTGACCATCGCGCAGCGCTGAAAACTCGGCCTGCATAGCCGCGATCTGAGGCAGCACCTGGTCGGCCAGCCGCAGCAGCCGCAGCCCGGCAGCGGATAGTTTCATCGGCTTGGAGCGGCGCAGAAACAACTCCACCCCAGCCTGTTCCTCCAGGCCTTTGATCTGATGGCTCAACGCGCTCTGGGTGATGTTCAATTGGTCGGCCGCACGCGCCAAACCGCCGGCCTCATGTATGGCCTTGACGGTTCGCAGGTGGCGAAATTCGATATGCATCCCAGCGTTTCACTCATGTTGTTCTTGAGAATTATGAATTTGTCTCACAATGCGGCGCGTGCAACAAGGGTGGAATTGAACAGGAGATGCCCCAGATGACGACGCCAGAGATTTCATTTGAATTTTTCCCACCGAAAAACCTCGAGGGGTCTTTTCGCCTGTGGGACACCATGCAAGTGCTATCGCCTCTGGAGCCGCGCTTTGTCTCGGTGACCTATGGCGCTGGCGGCACCACCCGCGATTTGACCCGCGATGCGGTGGCCACGTTGCATAAATCCTCGGGGCTGAACGTTGCCGCCCACCTGACCTGCGTCAATGCCACCCGCGCTGAAACACTGGACATTGCCGACCGGTTTGCCGCTGCGGGGGTGAAAGATATCGTTGCCCTGCGCGGCGATCCGCCCAAGGGCGCTGGCGGTTTCACCCCTCATCCCGACGGCTTCGCCAATTGCGTCGAATTGATCGAGGCACTGGCTGAAACCGGAAAGTTCAATATCCGCGTCGGCGCCTATCCCGACCGCCACCCCGAGGCAGCCAATTCGGATGCTGACGTCGACTGGCTGAAGCGCAAAATTGACGCCGGCGCCAGCGAAGCGCTGACCCAGTTTTTCTTTGAAGCGGAGACCTTCTTTCGGTTTCGCGACAAATGCGCCAAGGCAGGCATTGACCATGTTCTGACCCCCGGCATTCTGCCAATCGAGAACTGGAAAGGCGCGCGTAATTTTGCCAAACGCTGCGGCACCGTGATCCCGGCCTGGGTCGACGAGGCCTTTGACAAGGCTATTCGCGATGACCGTGAGGAGCTATTGGCAACGGCGATTTGCACCGAACTGTGCTCAGACCTGCGCGACGGCGGCGTTGACAAGCTGCATTTCTACACCATGAACCGACCCGAGTTGACCCGTGACGTCTGCCACGCACTGGGGGTTGTTCCCAAAGTGTCGCTGGAGAACGTGGCGTAAATCTTGCCGAGGATTGATCGCCTTCCTAGGGTCCGCCCAAAAGGAACGCGACATGTATTTTGCAGAGTCTCCGGATGACTTACTGAAACCTAAGCAGATTACCGAAATGTCAGGGCTGGAGTTCATGACCCGCATGCGGGACGGGTCGCTCCCCGGACCGCCCATCGCCAAGACCCTGAACTATCAATTGCATAGCGTTGAAATGGGCCGGGTGGTCTTTCGCGGCACACCAGAGTTTTCCACCACCAACCCGCTGGGAACAGTGCATGGGGGCTGGTACGGTACCTTGCTGGACAGCGCTATGGCCTGTGCTGTCATGACCGGCGTCCCCAGGGGCTCAGTCTATACGACGCTGGAATATAAAATCAACATTCTGAGGTCCATTCCGCTGGGCATGATGGTTGATTGTTTCGGCGTCACTGAGCACGTCGGTCGTTCAACCGGGGTTGCGCGGGGGGAAATTCGTGGCGTGGAAGACGGCAAGCTATACGCAACCGGATCGACCACCTGTATTATCATGAACCTGTCTGGCGCAAAGCGCTGACGCCGGCGGCGGCTGGATGGGTTTGAAGATGAGTATTTTTGGCAAAAAGAAACTGGGACAGGATCAATTGGGGAACAGTGACGATTTGAGCCTGTGAGGTCACGTCGGCAAACGCCACAGCAGGGCCAGCAGACAGGGGTCAGCGGGCGACCTTGGACCTCAAGGCCCGCAAGCCGGTGGCTTTTGACACGGGGCTGTTTCCAACACTGCTGTGAAGTCGTTCACTGCGATCAAGACCAACGCGGCGGCGGCCACGCAGCAAAAAGACCTTACCCCAACCGCGCCAAGTCCCCACAGAGGGGGCCGTAGGATCAACCGAAAATTGCAAGCGCCAGTTCCCCGGCAGCGGCAAGCCGCAGTTTTCGGCTTTTTCCAACATCCAAACCAAGGACAGATTGGCCAGCGGCCGCGCCGCTTCGTATCCGCCCAATTGGCCGCCAATATCGCCATGCGCGCCCCGAAACCAGACCTGTTCCACATGCCCGTGCCAGCCAGAGGGACAGTCCCAAAGCACCGGTTCAAACACCTGCCTGGTTTCATCCAGCGCCAGCGCCTGAAAGCCATTGCAAATATTATGCCCCAACTGGTGGCTGTGAAACGCATGCCGCGATTCTGCCCAGCGCCACAACAACGGCAACCGCAGGCCCAGCGCCTTGACCGTTTCCCACACGCCGATCATTTCAATATCAGCCGACGGGTGGCAAAAGGCGCGGCTAAATTGCGATGAGACCTCGCTCCCCTCGCCCTGATAATGGCGATAGGCAGTGCGAATATTGCGGACAGTGGCATGTTCAGCCTTGAGCAGTCCAACCTGGTCAATCACTCCGGCCAGCGATCGCACCGCATAGGCCCCGCGCGAATACCCGATCAGGTAGATCCGGTCGCCGGGGCGATACCGTGAGGCCAGATAGCCATAGGCACGGCGAATTTGCCTGTTGATGCCGCGCCCCGTCATCACATCCAGTGTTTTGCGCCAGTTGGACCATTGGATCCCGGCTTCGTAGAACACCGAAACCTTGCCACCCGTCTGGCGGCACAGTTGATAGGTTTTGCCTGCGTGGGTTTCCTGCCCCGGCTCGAGTGTTGACATGGTTCCGTCCAGGATAATCACATGAGCCCGCGGCCCGCGCATCTTGGTTTCGCCAGAATGCTCTGAGCGTAATGGCCGCCCGAGCCATCCGATGATCCGCTTGCTCAGCTGTGTTAAAAACATTCCTCACCACTTTCCATTGCTCCGGAAAAGCCCGATTATTGGCTCCTCCGACACACCGAGGCGTTACGATCCAGGCCCAAAGCACCCGCCCTTCGGCCTGCAGCTCGGGTGGCAATCCATGACCAAGTGCCCCCATTATCGCCAGCCTTGTTATCCCTCTTTGCCCTGACAATGAGGTAAATCAAATCAGAGGTGGGTCCAACGCCAATACCGGTTGCGGCACCTGTCAGCTGGGATGGCGAATTGGCCCGAGTCTCAGATCGCCTAAGTCCTTTGCCTGAACAGCGTCACCCAAAATGCTTTCGATTTCGTAACAACAGCACGCGCCGAGCCGTGGAATTTCCAGCCCTCAGCGCCATGCGGGGCACCAGAGGCTCAATCGGGGCAATACCCCGGTCTTTGAGCTGTTATCGAGCCCCCTGTGCGGCGAAACTGATTTTATCCGTGGCGAGTTCCACTCAGTTCGATAACCGTGGCGATATCTGACAGCCCGTAGCCGTTGAACTGGGTGCTCATCGCCGAGGAATAGGCGCCCAAGCCCGGCATCAGCACATAGTCCCCCACCTGAGCATCCTGCGCCAAGGGCAAGCCATCGGGCAACCGATCCAGACTGTCGCAGGTTGGGCCAAACACCACCCGTGGTGTTGCCTTGGCGCTGCGGTGAACACCATTGCTGGCGACAACGTAAACCCGCCCCGGTAGGCCCATGTCTCGGATATCAACCAGACCGCCGTAGATACCGTCGTTCAGGTACACCACGTCTCCGCCTTTGCGCAGGCCCTTAATCCGCGCCGCCAATGTGAAGGATTCGGACACCATCGCGCGCCCTGGTTCACAGATCAGCAGAGGCTGGTCAGGGCCAAATCCCCGTCTCGCGGCCTGCCCGATGGCGTCAAAGGCCTGTTCCAGGTTCGGCGCCAGGCCGTCGCGATTGGCGGCGAATCCACCGCCGACGTTCAAACGGGAAATTTTGACCCCTGCGGCCTCACAGATCCGGCTGGCTTCGCCCAGGTATTCAACCCAGGCATTTGGATCCTCACATTGTGTTCCGGGGTGGAAACACAAGGACGGCACCCAGCCCGCTGCGGCCACCCGCTGCAACAGATCCACCGCCTCAGCAGGCGCCGCGCCGAATTTGCTGCCAAAATCATAGGCTGCACCAGAGACTGGCAGGGCAAACCGCACCGCGATTTCGCAGCTGCGCGGCACTTCTGCCAGCTTATCCAACTCACTCAGCTCATCCACCGACCAACTGGCAACGCCATTTTTTATACCAGCCTGCACCTCGGCCTGCGACCGGACAGGATTGTTGTAATGCATCACTGCGGTTGGGCTGGCGGCCCGCACCGCTGCCATCTCACCGGGGGAGGCAACGTCGAATGTTTCGATGCCGGCGGCCACCAGATTGGACAGCACCGCCGGATGCGGGTTGGCCTTGACCGCATAGGTCACCAATCCTGGAAATCCGGCCTGAAACCGTGCAGCGGTCTGATGCAAGACGCGCGGCGAAAAGTAGAGAATCGGCAGATCAGGCTGATGCCGCGCCAGATGGGTCTCAGGGTCATGCCATAGGGCGGGAATATGCTGCATCTCAAAAGCCTCACTGTTTTCCCTTAAAAAACATCAATTGCCCGTCGAATTCCCCCTGCAGACCGCCTATTATGACGATAATATTCGTCACTATGACAGGTTACCCATGCAAAACGCCGATACCGATGAAAAGCTCATTGCGCTACTGCGCGAAAACGCCCGCCGCCCAGTGGCCGATCTGGCACGACAATTGGGTCTCGCGCGTACAACCGTGCAGGCCCGCATTGAACGGCTTGAAGGCAGCGGCGTGATTTCCGGCTATACCCTGCGGGCCACGGCGGCCACCCGCCCCCCCCTTCAGGCCACAGTGCTGATTTCAATCGAACCCCGCTCGGGGCCAGAAGTGCTATCGCGGCTGCACAGTCTTTCCGGTGTCCAGGTTGTGCATACCACCTCAGGGCGGTTCGACCTACTGGCGCAGGTGGTCGCGCAAACCACCGCCGAGTTGGACGAAACCATCGACCGCATCGGCGAGGCGCGCGGGGTCAAGTCTTCGGAAAGCCTGATCCATCTTGCCACCAAGCTGGATCGCACCTGATCCGTACAACCCATCCATGGCGAAATTCAAATCAGCCTTAAAGTTGAGTACTTTCAGCAAAAAGAAACCATTAACGCCTTATTAGGGTTAATGTGGCATTAAGATGATGCGGTACAGGCTGGAGAGCCGATGGCCGTGCAAAGAGAAGCCGCCCGTCTGTGCCCTGGTCAATGGCCATCGAGCAGTCGGGCGCACTCTGATGTGTCCCGAGTGGATTTCTTTTTGCTTTAAATACTCAAAATCCCGCATTCTCCCTTTATATCGCCGCTGCGGCTCACACAATGCCGGTCCTCCCTTCCCCTTGGCGCGCCTTTTCGCTAAGGGAAACCCCAACCAAAGATACCTATTCAGGACGATGCGCATGGCGATGGAAAAGACATTCAACGCGGCCGAAGCCGAAGACCGGCTGTATAAGGCCTGGGAACAGGCCGGCTGCTTCAAGGCTGGTGCCAATGCCAGGCCCGGCGCCTCTTCTTTCTCGATCATGATCCCACCGCCCAATGTGACCGGCGTTTTGCACATGGGCCATGCCTTCAACAACACCCTGCAGGACATCCTGACCCGCTGGAAACGCATGCAAGGGTTTGACACCCTGTGGCAGCCCGGCACCGACCATGCGGGTATCGCAACCCAAATGGTGGTGGAGCGTGAACTGGCCAAAGAGGGCAAGAAACGCACCGATTTCACTCGCGAAGAGTTCCTGAGCAAGATCTGGGCTTGGAAAGAGCAATCCGGCGGCACCATTGTCGAGCAGCTCAAACGCCTCGGCGCCTCCTGTGACTTTGAGCGCACCGCCTTCACCATGTCCGGCGCCCATGGCGACACCCGCACCGGCCACGAAAACTCGCCCAATTTCCACGATGCGGTGATCAAGGTGTTTGTGGAGATGTACAACAAGGGGCTGATCTATCGCGGCAAGCGGCTGGTCAACTGGGACCCGCACTTTGAGACCGCGATTTCAGATCTTGAGGTCGAAAACATCGAGACCCCGGGCCACATGTGGCACTTCAAATACCCCTTGGCTGGCGGCGCCACATATGAGTATTTGGAAAAAGATGAAGAGGGCAATGTCACCTTCCGCGAGGAGCGTGATTATATCTCGATCGCCACCACCCGGCCCGAGACCATGCTGGGCGACGGCGCGGTTGCGGTGCATCCTTCGGACGAGCGTTACGCGCCTATCGTTGGTATGTTGTGCGAAATCCCGGTTGGCCCCAAGGCGCAGCGCCGGTTGATCCCGATCATTACAGATGAGTACCCAGACAAAGACTTCGGCTCTGGCGCGGTGAAAATCACCGGTGCGCATGACTTCAACGACTATCAGGTTGCCAAGCGTTGCGGCATTCCGATGTATAATCTGATGGATACTAAGGCCAATATGCGCGCCGACGGCGCGCCCTATGTGGACGAGGCCGCAACCGCGCAGGCCATCGCAAATGGCGAGGTGGAATTCACCATAGCCAGCATCGCCGCGATGAACCTGGTGCCCGAGCAATACCGCGGCATGGACCGGTTTGAGGCGCGTGCCGCAGTGATCGCCGACATCACCGCCGAGGGTCTGGCTGTGATGCAAACCGTCACCAAGACCGTAACAGACGAAGACGGCAACGAGTCGCAAGTGACCGAAAGCGTTCCTTACGTTGAGAACAAGCCGATCATGCAGCCCTTTGGCGACCGCTCAAAAGTGGTGATCGAACCAATGCTGACCGACCAGTGGTTTGTGGAGACCAACAAGATTGTAGACCCGGCGCTGGACGCGGTCAAAAACGGTGACATAAAGATCATCCCCGAGAGCGGTGAAAAGGTCTATTAC
Source organism: Parasedimentitalea psychrophila (assembly GCF_030285785.1). Lineage (NCBI taxonomy): Bacteria > Pseudomonadati > Pseudomonadota > Alphaproteobacteria > Rhodobacterales > Paracoccaceae > Parasedimentitalea > Parasedimentitalea psychrophila. Next base: position 4,827,513 of record NZ_CP127247.1, read on the forward strand.
CACTGGCTGGAAAACATCGAGCCCTGGTGCATCTCGCGCCAGCTGTGGTGGGGCCATCAGATCCCGGTTTGGTTCGATGCGAACGGCAATCAGTATTGTGCTGCTACAGAATCTGAAGCACAGATGATGGCAGGCATCGGGACAGAACTAACCCGCGACCCCGACGTGCTCGACACCTGGTTCTCCTCCGGCCTGTGGCCAATCGGCACCCTGGGCTGGCCCGAAGACACCGCCGAGATGAATCGCTACTTCCCCACCTCGACCCTGATCACCGGCCAGGACATCCTGTTCTTCTGGGTGGCGCGGATGATCATGATGCAGATGGCGGTTCTGTCAGAGCGTCCGGTGGCCGAGAAAATCCCCTTTGACACCGTATACCTGCATGGCCTGGTGCGCGACGCCAAGGGCAAGAAGATGTCAAAATCCACTGGAAACGTGGTGGATCCGTTGGACATCATTGACGAATTCGGCGCCGACGCGCTGCGCTTTACCAATGCGGCAATGGCCTCGCTTGGCGGCGTGCTGAAACTCGACATGAAACGCATCGAGGGCTACCGCAACTTCGTCACCAAAATCTGGCAGGCCTGCTCCTACGGCGACAGCCAGATTGATGCCTTCAGCGCCACCCGTGGCGCCAATCCCCCCAAGGCCAGCCTGCCGCTGAACCGCTGGATCATCGGCGAGATCGCCAAGCTGCGCGAAGAGGTCGACGCTGCGTTTGAGGCCTACCGTTTCAACGATGCCGCCAATGCGCTCTATGCCTTCTTCTGGAACAGCTTCTGTGCCCGCTATCTGGAGTTCACCAAGCCGATCTTCTTTGCCGACGATCAGGCGGCCAAGGACGAAACCCAGGCGACCTATGCCTGGGCCATCGACCAGGCGCTGATCCTGATGCACCCGATTATGCCCTTCGTAACCGAAGAGCTGTGGAACGTCACAGAAGGCCGTGGCATGAAGACGGGCGAAACAGCAAAAATGCTCGTCCACACAAAATGGCCGACATACACGGCGGCAGATCTGGTGGACGCTGAGGCCGAGGCCGAAATGAACTGGGTCATCTCAGTGATTGGCAACGTCCGTTCAGCGCGGTCGCAGTTGAATGTACCCTCCGGCTCCATCGTGCCAATGCTGATGACCGAGATCGACGCAACCGCCCAGAGCTATTGGGATCGCAACGCCGCTCTGATCATGAACAAGGCCCGGATCGAAAGCCTCACCAAGGCCGAGACCCTGCCCAAGGGCTGTATCTCGATCGGCGCACCAGGGGCCTCCTTTGCGCTGCCACTGGCCGACATCATTGATGTTGCAGCAGAAAAATCCCGCCAGGAAAAGAACCTGAACAAGCTGATGAAAGAGCTGGGCGGCTTGCGCGGCCGGTTGAAGAACCCCAAGTTCGCCGATTCTGCCCCGGCCGAAGTGGTGGCGGAAACCCGCGCCAATCTGCAGCTGCGCGAAGAGGAAGAGGCCCAGATCAAAGAGGCTTTGGCGCGCCTGTCTGAAATCGGCTGAGACCTGCCATAGCCGCCAAATACACCCGTCGCTCTGGCGGGTGTATCCGGGTGGCCGATAAAGACCAAGACCGAGCAGGACTGGTTTGTGTAGGGTGTGTGCTTGCACGCACCGGTATCGGCCAACCGTGATACGGGGAAAAAATGTTCAAGCAACTCATTGATATGCACACAAATTTGTTCCAGCCTGCAGCCAGCAATTAGGAAAGAGACAGATGACAAAAGGATATTGGGTTGCACATGTCGATGTGGATGACATGGAGCGCTACAAAGACTACGTCGCCGCCAATGCGGCGCCGTTTGCAGATTTCGGCGCCCGGTTTCTGGTGCGGGGAGGCACCAAAGAGGTCCGCGAGGGTCAGACCCGGGCGCGCACCGTGGTGATCGAGTTCAAGGATTTTGCAACGGCCAAAGCCTGTTACGACTCTGTCGCCTATCAAGATGCCAAGGCCCTGCGTGATCCGGTTTCCAAAGGCGACATGGAGATCATTGAAGGTTATGATGGATAGGCCGCCTGTGACTGGCCAAGTATTTCGGAGTGCCCCATGCCAATGTTGAAAAAACTGCTGCAGGCCATTCGCCCCAAAGGCACCGTGGTGCTGCCCGACCCTGATGCCGAACTGGCACTGGGGGCATTGATGGTGCGGGTGGCGCAATCCGACCGCGAATACCAGCTTGAGGAAATCAGCCTGATCGACCGGATCCTGGCCCGCCTGTATCAGCACAACGCCATCGAGGCCGCCAAGGTGCGCGCCACCTGCGAGAAACTGCAGGCCGCCGCCCCGGAAAGCAACACCTTTGGCCAGTTGATCCGCGAAACCACCGGCATTGAGGAGCGCCTCGCCGCGATGGATGCCCTTTGGGAAGTGGTGCTGGCGGACAACAAAGAACACCCCGGCGAAGTCACCATCGTCGAAGAAGCCCGCATTGCCATGGGCCTGTCAGCGGCCGACAGCAAGGCCGCCCGCACCAAGGCCAAAGCCAAAATTTCATCTCAGTCAGAGGAAAGCTGATGTTCAAGGATTTGCTGAATAAGCTTTTGCAACCGGTTCCCTCGGCGCTGGCGCCAAAAGATGCCCGCCTGGCGCTGACCGCACTATTGGTGCGCATTGCCCGCTCGGACCACAATTACGCCGATGTTGAACAGGATCGTATCGACCGCATAACCGCCTCCCGCTATGGGCTGGATCTGGGCGAGACAATCTTGTTGCGCGAACAGGCCGAGGCGATGGAGGCCGAAGCGCCGGACACCGTTCGTTTTACCCGTGCCATCAAAGAGGCTGTCGCCTATGACGACCGCATTGGCGTGGTCGAGGCTCTGTGGCAGGTGGTGCTGGCCGACGGCCAACGCGATGACAGCGAAAATGCAATCATGCGCCTGTCCGCCAGCCTTCTGGGGGTCAGCGACATCGACAGTGCGCGGGCGCGCCGACGGGTGGAGAAAACACAGTGATTGCTCATCTTGGGATGTATGACCGCCCGGAAACGGCGGCAGCCAACGATGCTTTCTGGTCCGCCATTCAGGCCCAGCTTGGCTGCGGCCCCGAGACCCTGACCCGCGGAGCCGATTTCTGGCAGGTCTGGCGCTCGCCCGATCTGCTGCTGTCGCAGACCTGTGGCATGCCCTACCGCAGCCGTCTTTATAGCGAGGTCCAGCTGGTCGGATCACCGGACTATGGCCTACCAGACTGCCCGCCGGGGCACTACAACAGCATTATCGTCGCCCGCAAATCCCAACAGGGCGCAGCACTTGCCGCGTTTGACGGACAGCGCTTTGCCTATAATGATGCCCAGTCTCAATCCGGTTGGGCGGCGCCAATCACCCATCTTCGCGCCCGCCATCTGATGCCCGGAGAGCTGCTGGAAAGCGGCGGCCACCGGGCCTCGGCGCTGGCGGTGGCCGAAGGGCGTGCCGACTTCGCCGCTCTGGATGCGCTCAGCTGGCTGATGATTCAGCGCTATGACAGTTTTGCCGCCGATCTGGTTGCGATTGACCGCACAGATCCAACCCCGGCATTGCCCTATATCACCGCCATGGGCCAGGATCCAAAACCGTTGTTTCTGGCCATCAAGACCGCGATTTCGGACCTGTCGAAAGACCATAGGGAAACCCTGCAGTTAAACAGCCTGCTGGCAATCCCGGCTGCCGATTACCTTGCGGTGCCAACACCTTTGGGCCCGGCGCTGATGATGCATCAAGGTCGCGACCCTGATTTGTGACCCTTTGCGGCTCCTCAGGACATCGCCGCCGCCGCGCCGACAAAGCGGCCGGTCTTGTTTTGTGGCGGCACTAGGAGCCCAACCACAGCGGGCAAGTCCGGTCACAGCTTACTCGCACAAGTGGCGCCGGCATGATTTATGATGGATCGGCGACGTGAACGGCCGGCCCGGGTTTCCAATCCGGCACTTTTGATCGACAAAACGCCTGAATGCCGCAAGATTTTTCCGTATTGCACATTGCAATAGTGCTAAAATTAGGTCCAATACTAACGCCACACAACAGCACCGGATGATAACGACCTTGACTGACACAACCCCTGTTTTGGAAATTCGCGGCCTGCACAAATCTTATGGCGAACTAGAAGTCATCAAGGGTGTCGATATTACCGCCCATCGTGGCAATGTGGTATCACTGATCGGGTCGTCCGGGTCTGGTAAATCCACCTTGTTGCGCTGTTGCAACCTGCTGGAAGACAGCCAGCAGGGCGAGATCCTGTTCAAAGGCGAGCCGATCTCCTGGACCGGCAAAGGTCTGGCCCGTCGCCCCTCGACCCCCAAGCAAATCCTGCGCATCCGGACCAATCTGTCCATGGTGTTCCAGCAGTTCAACCTCTGGGCCCATATGACCATCCTTCAGAACGTGATGGAGGCCCCGGTCACCGTGTTGGGCCGCGACCGCGCCGAGGCCGACGCCGACGCCCGTCGCTACCTGGACAAGGTCGGCATTGGCGATAAATGCGATGTCTTCCCGGCGCAATTGTCCGGTGGCCAGCAGCAGCGTGCCGCAATTGCCCGCGCTCTCTGCATGGAACCCGAGGCGCTACTGTTCGATGAACCCACCTCAGCCCTTGACCCCGAGCTGGAGCAAGAGGTGGTCAAAGTGATCAAGGACCTCGCGGCTGAAGGCCGCACAATGCTGCTGGTCACCCATGATATGAAACTGGCGGCAGATGTCTCAGACTATGTTGTGTTCCTGCATCAAGGTCTGATCGAGGAACAGGGCACACCGGACGAGGTCTTTGGCAATACCCAATCGGAACGATTGAGCGGCTTTCTGTCCGCCACCCGCCACTGAAATAACCAAACCAAAATAATCACAAAAATGTGGGAGTAATCTAATGAAGTCATTGTTCTTGGGCACCGCTGTGCTGGCCCTTAGCGCCAGCTTTGCACTTGCTGAAACCGTTCGTCTGGGCACCGAGGGCGCCTACCCTCCCTATAACTTCATCAACGACGCTGGCGAAGTTGACGGCTTTGAGCGCGAGCTGGGCGATGAGCTGTGCAAACGCGCCGAGCTGACCTGTACCTGGGTCACCAACGACTGGGATTCGATCATCCCTAACCTGACCTCGGGCAACTACGATGCTATCATCGCGGGCATGTCGATCACCCCGGAACGCGCCGAAGTGGTGGCTTTCACCCAGGGCTATACCCTGCCCTCACCGTCTTCTTATGCAGGCCTGTCGGCCGATATTGATATCAAATCCGCTGTGATTGCCGCGCAGGCCGCGACAATTCAGTCGGCCCATGTCGCTGCATCCGGTGCCACTCTGGTCGAGTTCCCAACTCCGGACGAAACCATCGCTGCGGTGAATGCAGGCGAAGCCGACGCGGTTCTGTCCGACAAGGACTTCCTGAACCCAATTGTTGCAGAATCTGACCTGGTGTTCCTGGGTGATATCTATCTGGGTGGCGGCATCGGCATGGCCTTCCGCAAGTCTGATAGCGAAATGCGCGGCAAGTTCGATGCGGCAATTGCGTCGATGAAAGCCGACGGCTCGCTGAACGAAATGCTGGACAAATGGGAGATCGAGGGCAAATTCTAAGCGCCCAGATCTGACATCAAGACTTGCGAGAGGGGGCATCGCCCCCTCTCCTTTTTACTGCCCGTATCGGCCCTGCTCCCTGCAAGAAAACGAGGCCCGCCATTTTTGGATATTGTTCAGACCCCGCCCTGCTGGATGGCCTCCAGTGGTTGTCCTGCTACCTGACCACAGGCAAGCATATGGGCTTCTATGTCTCGTTTGGGACGGTCCTTTTGTTGCTGGCGATCACCGCCCCGGCCGCCATGCTGTTTGGCTTTGGCGGTGCCATGGCCGCCCGCGGCCGCATCGCGCCGCTGCGCTGGCTGGGCAAAGCCTATATCGCCCTGGTGCGCGGGGTGCCGGATATCGCCTTTTTCCTGTTCTTCGTGATTGCACTGGATCAGGGCATTGAATGGCTGCGCCACCAGGTGAAATGCCCCGACTGGGATCAACCGATCCGCCAGGGCAGCGATTTTGTCGTCTGTTCTGCCGCCAAGATGCCGCTGGGCACCTCGCCGCAATGGATGCACGAAACATATGGGTTCACCCTAGCGGTGCTGACCTTTGCCATCGTATTTGGCGCCTTTGCCGCCAATGTGCTGTTTGGCGCCATGGGCGCCGTGCCCCATGGGCAGATCGAAACAGCCGAGTCCTATGGCATGACCCATCGGCAGACCTTCTGGCGCATTCTGGTGCCGCAGATGTGGATCTACGCGCTGCCCGGCCTGTCCAACCTGTGGATGGTCTTGATCAAGGCGACGCCGCTGCTGTTCCTGCTGGGTGTCGAAGACATTGTCTATTGGGCCCGCGAACTGGGTGGTTCCAAGACCTCCAGGTTCACCGCCTATCCACATGGCGACTGGCGCATGTGGTATTTCCTGGCCTTGCTGGTGTTCTATCTGGCCTTCACCAGGCTCTCCGAGGTATTTCTTGATCGGCTGACAGCCCGGCTGTCGCATGGCCAGGCCACCGTCGGTGGCACCGCGCAAAGGAAAGCGTCATGAGCTGTTTTCAGACCCTGCAGGACTATGGCCTGCGATCACTGGGGATTGGCGAACGGCTGCTGCCGCGCAGTGACTTTACCCTCTGTGAGCAGTTCACACTGATTGGCTCTGGGCTGATCTGGAATGTCTACTTTGGTCTTCTGGCAGTTATAGCCGGCTTTTTTCTTGCCACCGCTTTGGCAATCGCCAAGAGCGCGCAGAACCCGGTCTACCGCAAGCCGGCCGAATGGTTCATCTTCCTGTTCCGCGGCTCGCCTCTGTTCATCCAGTTCTTTTTTGCCTATTTCCTGTTCCTTCAGCTGAAAACCGTCAACCCGTTGTTTTCCCCGTTGACCTCAGCCTGGCTGGGAGCGCTTCTGGTGCTGTTTCTCAATACCTCGGCCTATAGCGCTGAAATCTTTTATGGCGCCCTGCGCTCGATCCCCAAGGGCGACATCGACGCGGCGGATGCCTATGGCATGACCGGCTGGTCCAGATTCCGCCGGATCACCTGGCCCACCATGTTGCGACTGGCCTGGCCGGCCTATACCAACGAAGCGATCTTTATGTTCCATGCCACCACACTGGTCTATTTCTCGGGGTTCCCGACCTGGCAGCAGAAGGGTGACGCGCTGTATTACGCCAACTACTTCGCTGACAAAACCTTCAACCCTTTTGTTCCTTACCCGATCCTGGCTTTCTATTTCATCCTGCTGACGCTGGTAATTATCGGCGTCTATGGCCAGGTCAACAAACGGCTGAACCGCCACTTGCCGCAGGCCAAGCGGGCCAAGTTGAAACTGCGGATGAACCTGATCCGCTAATCCGCTGCCGAAAGAGTCACCAGTGGCCCGGTTGGGGCGCCGGTGGATTTGAGTATTTTCAGCAAAAAGATGCTCGGGTTGGGGCAGATTGCAGCGGGCATCATGGGCGGCGATCAAACTTTTGATCAAATTATCTTGGCGTCGCGGGCTGCCTGCGCTAAACCCCATGCAAGCATCAAGGGAGCCCACCATGGATCTGTCCAAACTCAGCACAATCCGAATTGCCGCCTGTGATCTGAACGGTCAGATGCGCGGCAAGCGAATGCCTGCCGGGGCCGCCGCCAAGTTGCAGGATGGCGGCGCGCGACTGCCGCTGTCGGCCCTAAATCTGGATTTGTGGGGCAGTGACATCGACAATAGCCCGCTGGTGTTTGCGTCTGGAGACGCCGACGGCATTCTGCTGCCCACCAACCGGGATGCGGTGCCGATGCCCTGGCTTGCCACCCCAACGGCGCTGGTCCCGATGACCCTGTACCTGGAGGATGGCAGCGCCTTTCTGGGCGATCCCCGACAGGTGTTGGAAACCGTGCTGGCGCGCTATGGCGACCGTGGATGGACGGTGATAGCCGCAACGGAAATGGAATTCAATCTGGTGGATGCCAGTGGCGCCCAGCCGCGGCCGCCGATAAATCCGCTGACGGGGCGGGTTCTGGACAGTCATGCCATTGTGTCGCTGGCGGAACTGGACGCCTTTGATGCCTTCTTTACCGATCTGTATGACGCCGCGGCGGCGATGGATATTCCAGCCCAGACCGCGATCTCCGAAGGGGGCCTGGGCCAGTTCGAAATTAACCTGAACCATCAGGATGCGCTGCGCGCCGCCGATGATGCCTGGTTGTTCAAAACCATGGTCAAGGGCATGGCCCGCAGGCACGGGTTTGCCGCAACATTCATGGCCAAACCCTATGCCGAAGAGGCCGGCAACGGCATGCATGTGCATTTTTCAGTGGTCGATCAGCACGGCACCAACGTGTTTGACGATGGCGGCGAGACCGGATCGGACCTGCTGAAGCAGGCGGTGGCTGGCTGTCTTGCGGCGATGCCCGGCAGCACCCTGATTTTTGCGCCCCATGGCAACTCGTATCAACGGCTGGTGCCCGGTGCCCATGCCCCGACCGGCGCCGCATGGGGCTATGAAAACCGCACCACCGCCATTCGCATTCCCGGCGGCAGCCCCAAGGCGCGGCGGATCGAGCACCGGGTCGCCGGCGGTGACGTCAACCCCTATCTGATGCTGGCCACGGTTCTGGGGGCGGCGATGGTGGGGATTGAGGACCAGATGTCGCCTCCGGCGCCGATCCCTGGCAATGCTTATGCGGTCCCAGATCTGCCGCAACTGGCCGCCGACTGGGGCGCCGCCATCGATGCTTTTGAGACCGACCCGCTGATTGCCCGGATCCTGCCACCCCTGTTGATCCAAAACCTGGTGATGACCAAGCGGCAGGAGCTGGCGCGGTTTGCGCAGCAGCCCTCTGACACCCATTGGCTGTCTTTACTGGAAACAATCTGACACCTCTTGTCGTGCCTTCAAGCCTCGGCTAGGCTAAATTTGATCAAATTCAGGTGACCCATGAAAATCGGAATTCTTCAAACCGGCCACGCGCCGGACGCGCTGGTAGAGACCTCTGGCAATTATGACCAGATGTTTCGAAGCCTGCTGGACGGCCACGGTTTTGAATTCGAGACCTATGCGGTGCTGGACGGCCAGTTCCCCAGCGGTGCCGATGCGGCGGATGGCTGGTTGATTACCGGCTCAAAATTCGGCGTCTATGAGGATCACGCATGGATCCCCCCGCTGGAGGATCTGGTGCGGGCGATCGACGCCTTGGGCCAGCCGCTGATCGGCATTTGCTTTGGCCACCAGATCATTGCCCAGGCCCTTGGCGGCCTGGTCGAGAAATTTGAGGGTGGCTGGGCTGTGGGCCGGGTGGAATATCAACAGGACGGGCAGACCCTGGCGCTGAATGCCTGGCATCAGGATCAGGTCACCAAACGGCCCGAGGGTGCCCGTGTTGTGGCGGGCAATGATTTCTGTACCAATGGCATCCTGGCTTACGGCGACACCATCTGGACGCTGCAGCCTCACCCGGAGTTCAGCACGGAATTTGTTGCGGCGCTGATCGAAAAACGGGGCCGTGGCGTTGTCCCCGAGGCCATTCTAGACGCCGCAAACAACGGTTTGGACCAGCCACTCGATGCAGCCAAAATCGCGACTTTCATGGCAGATTTTCTTAAGAAAGAGAGGGCGTAATGTCCGACTGGAACAATAACCTTCCCGAGGCTGCCAAGAGATATCTTGAGGGGCGTCGCCTTGACGAGGTTGAATGCATCGTGTCGGATTTGCCCGGCATCGCCCGTGGCAAGGCCGTCCCGGCGTCAAAATTCGCCCGACAGGACTATTTTCACCTGCCCGACAGCGTCTTCTACCAGACTATCACCGGCGATTGGGGGGAGGCTGCGGGCGACGATGGCTTCATCGAAAAAGACATGGTGCTGCGCCCCGACATGTCCACCGCCACTGCCGCGCCCTGGACTGGGGACTGGACCCTGCAGGTTATTCATGACGCCTTTGACAGCGCCGGTGAGCCGATCCCATTTTCACCGCGCAACGTCCTGAAACGGGTGGTCGATCTCTACACTGCCAAGGGTTGGAAACCCATTGTGGCGCCAGAAATGGAATTTTTCCTGGTGGCGCGCAACACCGACCCCTTGCAGGAAATCAAACCGATGATGGGCCGCTCGGGTCGCCCGGCCGCCGCCCGTCAGGCCTACTCAATGACCGCAGTGGATGAATTTGGCCCGGTGATCGACGACATTTACGACTTTGCCGAGGCTCAGGGGTTTGAGATCGACGGCATCACCCAGGAGGGCGGCGCCGGCCAGTTGGAGATCAACCTGGTGCACGGGGACCCGATCAAGCTGGCGGATGAGGTGTTCTATTTCAAGCGACTGATCCGCGAAGCGGCGTTGCGGCACGATTGTTATGCCACCTTTATGGCCAAGCCGATCGCCAACGAACCGGGATCTGCAATGCATATCCACCACTCGATCCTCGACATCGAAACCGGCGAGAATATCTTTTCCGGACCGCAGGGTGGTGAAACAGATGCGTTCTATCACTTCATTGGTGGTCTGCAGACCCATCTGCCCTCGGCGATTGCAGTGCTGGCGCCCTATGTGAACTCCTATCGCCGCTATGTGAAGGATCACGCTGCACCGATCAATCTGAGCTGGGCGCGCGACAACCGCACCACCGGCATCCGGGTGCCGCTGTCTGGTGCCAATGCGCGCCGGGTGGAAAACCGCATTGCCGGTATGGATTGCAATCCCTACCTGGGGATCGCCGCCTCACTGGCCTGTGGATACCTGGGGCTGGTGGATGAAATCCGCCCCAGCAAACAGTTCAAAGGCGATGCCTATGCCGCGGATGAGGATATCCCACGGGTGATGGGCGACGCCCTGGACCTGTTCGACGGCTCCAAGGCGCTGCACCGTATTCTGGGCGAAGATTTCGCCCGGGTCTATTCAATCGTCAAACGGGCGGAATATGATGAGTTCCTGCAAGTGATCTCGCCCTGGGAGCGCGAACACCTGCTGCTAAACGTCTGAGACAGAGCCGCCGCAGCAGTGTTAGTGCCGCAGAGGTGGTTATTTGAGTATTTTTGGCAAAAAGAAACATCCAAGGCGCAATGCACTGATCGCGCCAAGTTAACCAGGGTGACAAAATGGGTTTGAACCTGCTGCACAGCAATGATCGTTATGGCCTGTACCCGGACAGTTGGTACGCCGCCACCGCCAACAGGCTGGCGCCTTTTGGGAGTTTGAACGGCGATGTTCGGGCTGATGTCTGCATCGTTGGAGCTGGTTATACAGGACTGTCAGCCGCGCTGCATCTGGCCGAGGCCGGGCTGAGCGTGGTGCTGCTGGAGGCGCATCGGGTGGGTTTTGGCGCCTCGGGGCGCAATGGCGGCCAACTGGGCAGTGGACAGCGGCTGGATCAGCAGGGGCTGGAGGCGCTGATGGGCGACCCGGAGGCCGCAAAACTGTGGCAATTGGGCGAAGACGCCAAGGCTCTGGTCAAGGGGCTGATCCAGCGTCATGACATCAAATGTGACTTGAAACCCGGTGTGGCCTGGACCGGCTCCAGCGCTGCCGAGGTCACGCATCTGCAGGACTATGGGCACCACCTGCAGGAGCGCTATGGCTATGGTGATCTGGACATTCTGGATCAGCAGGCCTGCCAACAAATGTGCCCCTCGCCTGATTATCATGGCGGCATTCTGGATCGCGGTGCGGCGCATCTGCATCCGCTGAACTATGCCCTGGGACTGGCACAGGCAGCCCATGCGGCTGGGGCACGGATTTGTGAGCAAAGCGAGGTTCTGGACATTGAGCCGGGTGCTCAGGTTAAGATCCGTACAAAGCAAGGTAGCGTCACCGCGGATCACCTGATCCTGGCCTGCAACGGCTATCTCGGCGGGCTCAACTCTCAGGTGGCAGCCCGGGTCATGCCGATCAATAATTTCATTGCCGCAACCGAACCACTGGGCGATGATGCCGCCAGGGTATTGGCTCAGGACGTGGCGGTGGCCGACAGCAAGTTTGTGGTCAATTATTTCCGGCTCAGCGCTGACAAAAGACTGCTGTTTGGCGGCGGCGAGAGCTATGGCTATAAGTTCCCGGCAAATATCGAAGCGGTGGTGCGCAAACCGATGACCCAGATCTTTCCGCATCTGCGCGATGTCAAAATCGATTACGCCTGGGGCGGAACCCTGGGTATCACCATGAAACGCATGCCCTATCTGGCGCGTCTTTCACCCAAAATCCTGTCTGCCTCGGGGTACTCGGGTCACGGCGTCGGAACCGCAACCC